>NZ_JBQQCG010000140.1:0-16907 GCF_052245575.1 Streptomyces sp. 2A115
CCCCCTTGATGGGCCCCCACTACTGTCCGTACAACCTAAGGCCGACGCGGGCCCGGCCCTCTTCGGAGCGCCGGGCCCGCGGCATTCACACACCGTGTGCGCACCGGGCCCGCATATGCCCCTCGCACACTCTCCCCACCTGTCCACCAGGCGAGTTGACTTTCCGTGCGCATGTAAGGGATGTGACGACTACGGAAAGGAGCGGACTCGTGACCGCCGACCCGGAGCATCCCGTGGTCCATGGAGAACTCGCGGAGTTACGTCGTCGCCTCGATGTGGCGCATGCCCGCGTCGAGGGAGGACTGGCTCTGCTCAGTCATCGCGCCGAACAGACCGCCAAGGATGTCGACGACCTGAGCACACGGGTCGTCGAACTCGAAAACACCCGCTGGCCACTTCGCGCGGTAGCGGTCGTCACGGCCGTGGGCGCACTCGCCGTGGCGGTCTGGCAGGCTCTGGGCCACTAGGCCCCAGGACGCGTGGTGGGGGGATCAGGGCAAAGCGTCCTGCCCGAGCCTGAGATGGTGCAGGAGGAGCAGCGCGGCTGCCATATTGGCGGCCGGGACCTCACCGCGGGCGACCATGTCGGGGACGAGCTTGAGGGGAACCCATTCCCGACGGTCCGACTCGAAGTCGTCCACGGGGTGTCCGATGTACGCGCCTTCGTCGGCCCAGTAGATGTGGTGCCGGGCGTCGGTGAGCCCGTTGGAGGGCTCGACGCTCATCAGATGGCGCAGGGGTCCCGGTCGCCACCCCGTCTCCTCCTCCAGTTCGCGGGCCGCCGCGACGGTGATGTCCTCGCCGTCCTCGACGACGCCCGCCGCGAGCTCCCACCCCCAGCTGTCGGTGATGAAGCGATGCCGCCACAGGAGCAGCACCTCGTTGGCCTCGTTCACCACCGTGGCCACGGCTACGGGCCGCAGCCGTATTAAAAAGTGATCGAGGTGCCGACCGTCCGGCAGCTCGACATCTGCGAGATTGACGCTGAACCAGCGGTTTGCGTACACAGTTTGTTCGTTCTGTTTCGTCCACTGCACGGTTCTGCCACCTTCCGCCGAGTAGATGGCAATATGGCAGCAGGAGCGTCCACACAGCAGGCTCACAGCGGGCCGCTCGCAGCACAGCGGTAGGCGCAGTGTTCCGCACCACGGAGGGAACGGGGACCCCGGCAGTGGACGGGGCGTAGCCCCGGAAGGTCCCCCCGGGGGCTTCTTACGGAGTTCCCCTACGAGGTCTTTCTAGAGCGGTACGCGCAGTGCCCCGTCGATGAGCTCGGCGGCCTCGGACGTACCGGCGCAGCCGTTGGCCACCAGATGCTCGCGTACCGCCCGCAGTCTGTCGCGCAGCCGCTGGGACTCCATCCCCCGCGCCCGCTCCGCCATCTCGACCGCGGTCACCACCGCCTTGTCGGCGTTGCCCTGCCTCAGCTCGATCTGACTGAGCATGGCGAGCCGGTGCACCCTCCCCCGGTCGTGCGCCGGGTTGTCCACGGCGGCCGCGGCGTGCTCCCGCGCCGCGGACAGGTCACCGAGGCTCAACAACGCCTCCGCCACCTGCACATTGACCAGGCCCGGCTGGACATAGCCGGTCTCGTCCGGCTCGTACCCGCGCCGGATGCGCTCTGCGGCCTGCTCGGCACGCCGGATGCAGGACAGCGCGCTGCTGCCGTCGCCGAGGTGTGCGTACGCCTTGGCCTGCATCGCGTAGAGGTCCGACGCGAGCGCCGGGGTGATCTGCCGTCCCGCGGCGCGCAGCGCGGCCTCGGCGAAGGCGACGGCCTGCCGGTGCTCACGCATGAACAGGGCCTGGTTGACGAGCAGCGCGATGACGTAAGCGCCAAGTCCTCTGTCCCCACTGGCCTTCGCGAGTCTGAGCGCCTGGTGGAAGTAGCGCTGCGCGAGGCCATGGGCGTCGGAGTCGTACGCGCAGATGCCCGCGATCGCCACCAACCCACCGGTGGCCCTGTGCAGTTGGCGGCCGGTGGCGTCCGGATAGCTCCCCCGCAGCAGCGGGGCCGTCTCGGCGTTGAGGAATCCGACGATGCGTGTGCGGGTCGCGACGCCACCGGCCTTGCGGTACATCTGCTCGTAGTGGGCGCGGGCCGCGCGCAGCATCTCGATGTCGGCCATGCGCACGCGGTGCCGTCCGCCGCGCGAGACGTCCACGTCCTCGGGCGGGTTCTCCCACTCCCATACGGGCATCACGGCGGGCGTCCCGGTGACGGCGGGCGCGCCGAGGATGTGCGGACGCTGCTGTTCGTCGGAGCGCCACAGGGCGGTGGCGCGCTCGACGAATCCGGAGAGCGTCGTGCCGTGCGGAGTGGCCGGTTCGCCGGGGACTCCGAGGCCGATGTCGTCGAGCGTGACGGGCCGTTGCAGCCGGCCGGCGAGTACCTCGCAGATCAGGTCGGGCACCTGCCCGCGCGGGCGCTGGCCCTTCAACCACCGTGCCACGGCCGTGTGTTCGTAACGTAGCGCGAGGCCACGGGCCCGCCCCGCCTGGTTCACATGGGCCGCGAGTCCCGCGTGCGAGATCCCGGCCTCGTCGAGGATCGCGTCGAGCAGAGTGTTGGGCTGCATGAGTGCCCTCCGGGGGCGGTGCCGACGGTGCTGTTAACGTAGCGCTTCCTTCTTCACACGGGGTGTGAACGGAGTGCTCGAATCCGCGCTGTGTGCGCGCTGTTGCAGAGAGTTTCGGACCGGTTGACTGAAATGCCTCGTAAGAGGCCGGCCGGGCCGCCGGCTCCCCCTCGTACAGTGCGGCGGCCCGTTTCGCGCCGTCCGCCCAGCTGCCTGCCCGACACTCCGTGGCGGGGCGGACGGCTCCGCCGGTTCGCTCCGCTGGTTCAGCCGGGGAATGCGGGCTGTTGGTCAACCGCGGGTAATTCGTGGCTGGGCGCGCAGTTCCCCGCGCCCCTTACGGGCGCTGCAGCGGGGGCGCATTGGTCACTTGACGTGCTGGGCCAGGGGTTCGCTCTGTTGCATTGGCGCTCTCGCGCGGTCGTTGCGGAGCACCAGCAGGGCGACGTCGTCGGAGGGCGGTCCCCCTGTGTGGCGCAGCAGTTGGGTGAACACGGTGTGGAGCACGCCCTGCGGCGAGACCGGCTGTGCGCGGACGGCGTCGGTGAGCGCGGTCGGCAGGGGAAAGAACCGGCCGGCGCTGTCGCGCGCGTCCTCGGCTCCGTCGGTGTGCAGGAACAGCGCCTCGCCGGGCAGGAGGTGCCCGCAGCGGACGACGGGCAGTTCGGCGGGGAGGGGAAAGAGCCCAAGGGGTGGCAGCGGGTCGCCGACGGCGAGGGGCTCCACAGGCTCTCGTACGCCGGTCGGCCCGGCATGGCCCCGCAGCAGATACGGCCACGGGTGACCGCAGTTGAGGGCGTGCACCTCGCCGTCGCGGCGGATCTCCAGGAGCAGCACGGTGACGAAGTCCTCGGCGACCGGGCTGTCGGGGTCCAGACCGGACGAGGGGTGTTCGGCCTTCGCCCGCTCCCTCAGGTGCCGGGCCAGGGCGCGCTCCAACCTCCGCAGCACACCGGAGAGTTCGGCCTCGTCGTGAACGGCCTCGCGGAAGCTGCCGAGGACCGCGGCAACGGTTCCGATGGCGGCGAGCCCATGTCCGCGGACGTCGCCCATGACGACCCGTACGCCGTGCTCGGTGCCGATGACCTCGTACAAGTCGCCGCCCACGGTGGCCCCGCGCTCCGCGGAGAGCTGCGCCGCGGCGATGTCCAGCCCTTCGATCCGTGGCGGGAGCGGCCTCAGGAGGACCCCTTGGGCGGCGCCCGCTACCTTGTGGATCTGCCGGAGCTCCCGCAGCAGCCCCCGCCTGACGTGCAGAATCAGGCCCGTGCCGACCGCGAAGAAGACGGCGCAGGTGACGATCCGGGCGCCGAGTCCGTTCTGCTGGGCGAGCGGACAGGCGAGCTTGTACGTGACCGCCGCCGCGCCCCACACGGTGGGGAGCCCCATCTCCAGCACCCGGCGCAGCCGTTGCTGGTCCCGGCCGAGGCGGCGGATCTCGGTGCGACCCAGCCTGTGCGCGTGGGCGCGGCCGAGCCTTCCGGCTTGGGCCCGGCCCAGCGTCCGGGTGACGGTTTTCCGCCATCGTGTCCGGCGGTTCACCCGGGGCCTTGCCCGGCGGGGAGCCCCAGCCTTGCTATGGATCATGCCGATGGCCCCCCTAAGGCCCTGTTCAGCGCGCAGGCACCGGCCTGTTCGGCCGGATTGATTCTTTCGATCGCATGCCCCGATCGGGCCAGATCGCCTGCACTTGTCACCCAGATGAGTGAGGTGACCGATAGGGGGTGTGGGGGCACTCCCCCACTAGGGGCGCGGGGAACTGCGCGACCAGCCACGACCAACCCGCAGCCGACAAACGACCGCAGTTCCCCGGCACTCCCAGCGGAGCTAGCTCCGCAGCACCGCTCCCGTCAGCTCGCCCGCGAGGGCAACCGCCGCGTCACGGGCCGCCGAGGCCTCGTCGACGGTCAGGGTGCGATCGTCGGCGCGGAAGCGCAGCGCGTACGCCAGGGACTTCTTGCCCTCGCCGAGCTGCTCGCTCGCGTAGACGTCGAACAGCCGGATGGATTCAAGGAGTTCACCCGCGCCCTCGCGCAGCGCCGCCTCGACGTCCGCGTGCGGGACGAACTTGTCGACGACCAGCGCGACGTCCTGCGTGGCGACCGGGAAGGCGGAGATGCGCGGGGCCCGAAGTGCGCCGGCGCCCGCCTGCTCCAGGATGTCGAGCTCGACCTCCATGGCACAGCTGCGCTCCGGAAGATGCAGCGCCTTGATGACGCGCGGGTGCAGCTCACCGGCGTGCCCGACGAGAGTCTCCTCGCCGTCCACGGCGACGTACAGCGCGGCGCAGCGGCCCGGGTGCCAGGGAGCGTGCTGATCGCTGCGCACGGTCAGCTCGACACCGGCTTCGCCGGCGACGGTACGAGCGGCCTCGACGGCGTCCGCCCAGTCGGCGGGACGCCCCTTGCCCCACCAGCCGGCCTGCTCGCGAGCACCCGCCAGGACGACGGCGGCGCGGCGCGGCTGACGCGGCAGCGCGGAGTTGATCGCGGCGATCTCCTCGTCGGTGGGACGCCGGTCGACGGACAGACGCTCGGCCTTGTGCTCCTGACCGGTCGGCCGGAAGACCAGGCCGGTCTCGAAGAGCGCCAGGTCGTGCGAGCCCCGCCCTTCGTTGCGCCGCAGTGCGCCGAGCAGCCCGGGCAGCAGAGTGGTGCGCATCGCCGGCTCTTCGTCGGAGAGCGGGTTGACCAGTTTGACCAAGGTGCGGCGCGGGTCGTCGGCCTCCAGGCCGAGCTGGTCGAGCACTTCGGTCCCGATGAACGGGTAGTTCAGCGCCTCGACGTAACCCGCACCGGCCAGCGCGCGGCCGACGCGTCGGTGCAGTCGCTGCCGGTCGGTCAGGCCCAGGCCCGCCGGGGGCTTCGGCAGGGTCGAGGGCAGGTTCTCGTAGCCCTCGAGCCGGATGACCTCTTCGGCCAGGTCGTTCGGGTCCGTCAGGTCGGGACGCCAGGACGGAACAGTGACGATCAGCTCATCCTGCCCGTAGACGTCGCAGCCGACCTGCTGGAGGCGGCGTACGACGGTCTCGCGGCCGTAGTCGACGCCCGCGACCTTGTCCGGGTGGTCGGCCGGGATGGTGATGGTGCGCGGCGCGGAGGGCGCGATGACCTCGGTGACGCCGGCGTCGGCGGAGCCGCCCGCGAGCAGCCCCAGCAGGTCGACCGTGCGCTGGGCGGCGGCGGACGCGGCCTCCGGGTCGACGCCACGCTCGAAGCGCTTGGACGCCTCGGAGGCCAGCTTGTGGCGGCGGGCCGTGCGCGCGACGGAGATCGCGTCGAAGTGCGCGGCCTCGATGACGACGTCGGTGGTACCGGTCTCGACCGCATGGTCCGCGATCTCGGTGTTGGCACCGCCCATGACGCCCGCGAGGCCGATCGGCCCACGGTCGTCGGTGATCACCAGGTCCTCGGCGTCCAGCGTGCGCTTGGTGCCGTCGAGGGTGGTGAGCTTCTCCCCCGGCTCGGCCCGGCGCACGCCGATCGTGCCCTGGATGCGGGAGCGGTCGTAGGCGTGCAGGGGCTGACCCAGCTCGAGCATCACGTAGTTGGTGATGTCGACGGCGAGCGAGATCGGGCGCATGCCGGCCTTCTGGAGGCGGCGCCGCAGCCAGATCGGGGAGCGCGCCTCGGGAGACAGGCCCGTGACCGTGCGCGCGGTGAACCGGTCGCAGCCCTGCGGGTCGGCGACCTGCACGGGGTAGCCGAACGCGTTCGGACCCGGTACGTCGAGCAGCGCCGGGTCGCGCAGCGGCAGTCCGTAGGCGGTGGCGGCCTCGCGGGCGACGCCGCGCATCGACAGGGCGTAGCCGCGGTCGGGCGTGACGGCGATGTCGAGGACCTCGTCGACGAGTTCCAGCAGCTCGATCGCGTCGGTGCCGACCTCGTGCTCCGGCGGCAGCACGATGATGCCGTGCGCGCCGTCGTCGCCCATGCCCAGCTCGTCGGCGGAGCAGATCATGCCGTGCGAGGTCTTGCCGTACGTCTTGCGGGCGGCGATCGCGAAGTCGCCGGGCAGGACCGCGCCGGGCAGTACCACGACGACCTTGTCACCGACGACGAAGTTACGGGCGCCGCAGACGATCTCCTGGGGCTCACCGGTGCCGTTGGCGGTGCCGACGTCGACCGTGCAGAAGCGGATGGGCTTCTTGAAGCCCTCCAGCTCCTCGATGGTCAGCACCTGGCCGACGACGAGCGGCCCCTTGAGGTCGGCGCCGAGCTGCTCGACGGTCTCGACCTCGAGGCCTGCCGAAATGAGCTTGGCCTGGACGTCGCGCCCGGTCTCCGTCGCCGGCAGGTCGACGTACTCCCGCAGCCAAGAAAGCGGGACCCGCATCAGATCTCCATCCCGAACGGCCGGGTGAACCGGACGTCACCCTCGACCATGTCTCGCATGTCTTCGACGTTGTGGCGGAACATCAGCATCCGCTCGATGCCGAACCCGAAGGCGAATCCGCTGTACTTCTCGGGGTCCACACCGCAGGCGGTCAACACGCGCGGGTTGACCATGCCGCAGCCGCCGAGCTCGATCCAGCCCTCGCTGGAACACGTGCGGCAGGAGCGGTCGGGGTTGCCGACGGACTCGCCCTTGCAGACGTAGCAGAGCATGTCCATCTCGGCGGACGGTTCGGTGAACGGGAAGTAGTTCGGGCGCAGCCGGGTCTTCATGTCCGCACCGAAGAGCGACTGGACCATGTGGTCCAGGGTGCCCTTGAGGTCGGCCATGGTCAGGCCCTCGTCGACGGCGAGCAGCTCGATCTGGTGGAAGACCGGGGTGTGCGTGGCGTCCAGCTCGTCCGTGCGGTACACGCGGCCGGGGCACACCACGTAGACGGGCGGCTCCCGGTCGAGGAGCGCGCGGGCCTGTACGGGGGAGGTGTGCGTACGGAGCACGACACCGGACTCGCCATCGCTGTCGCCCGCGGCGGAGCCGCTGTCGGATGCAGCCTTCGGCCCCTGCACGAAGAAGGTGTCCTGCATCTGCCGGGCCGGGTGGTCGGGCGTGAAGTTGAGGGCGTCGAAGTTGAACCACTCCGCCTCGACCTCGGGCCCCTCGGCGATCTCGTATCCCATGGACACGAAGACGTCCGCGACCCGCTCCATCATGGTGGTCAGCGGGTGCCGGGCGCCGGCCGGTACGCGGTCGTACGGCAGCGTGACGTCCACGGCCTCCTCGACCAGGACCCGTGCGTCGCGCTCGGCCTCCAGCTCGGCCTGGCGGGCGGCGTGGGCCTTGTTCACGGCGCCGCGTGCCTGGCCGACGCGCTTGCCGGCCTCGGCCTTGGCGTGCGGGGGCAGGGCGCCGATCTCGCGGTTGGCGAGGGCCAGCGGGGAGGCCGGGCCGGTGTGGGCGATCTTGGCCTCGTGGAGCGCGTCGAGGTCACCTGCGGCGGCGAAGGCGGCGAGCGCCTCGTCCCGCGTGCGCTCGATCTCTTCCGGTTTCAGTGCCTCGACCTCTACAGGGTCGTACGACTTGTTCGGTGCCGACATCTCTTCCCGTGCTTCCAGTTGGCTGGCTGAAGGTCCCCGTCTACGACTCGGAGACGAATCGTCTCTGACTTCGGACGCAAGGTGCCAAAGGCCGAGTCTAACGGGGCTGAGGTGTGCGAATGCGCCCGTGAGGCCTCGGTCGGCGTTACTGCAGATACGCCGGGGTGCTCACGGGCAACGTAAATCGGAACTCGGCGCCGCCGCCGGGGGCGCGGCCGACCGTGATGGTGCCGCCGTGGGCTTCGACGATGCCCTTGACGATGTACAGCCCGAGGCCGGTGCCGCCGCGCTTGCTGCCCCGCCAGAAGCGGGTGAAGACGCGGTTCATGGACTCCTCCGGGATGCCGGGCCCCTCGTCGCTCACGGTGACCGACGTGCCGGCGTCCTCCTGTTCGCGGGGCGACGGCGCGGGCTCTACGTCAATCGTGACGGTTCCCTCGCCGTGCCGCACCGCATTTTCCAGCAGGTTGCTGAGCACCTGGTCGACCTTGTCGGGGTCGGCCCACAGGGCGGGCAGCGGCTGGCCGATGCGCAGCAGGAAGCGGTCGGCGGACTGGCCGGAGGCGACGTACGCCTGGATGTGGCGGCCTACGGCGACCCCTATGTCGACGGGTTGGCGGCGCAGTTCGAGGCGCCCGGAGTCGATGCGGGAGATGTCGAGGAGCTCGGCGATGAGACGTGTCACGCGGTTGGCGTCGGCGTCCACCGTCTCCAGCATGAGCTTCTTCTGGTCGTCGGTGAACCGTTCCCACTTGGCGAGCAGCGTCGCCGTGAAGCCCTTGACGGAGGTGAGCGGCGAGCGCAGCTCGTGGGCGACCGTGGCGATCAGCTCGGCGTGGCTGCGCTCGGTGCGGCGGCGGGCCTCGGTGTCGCGCAGCGAGACGACGACGCGGCGGATGGGCCCGGTGGGCCGGGTGCGTACGTACCGCGCGGAGACCAGCACCTCGCGTCCGCCGGGGAGCAGCAGATTGCGCTCGGGCTGTCCGACACGGATCGCGAGACCGCTGTACGGATCGGTCAGCTGCCACCAGCGACGGCCTTCGAGGTCCTCCAACGGCAGAGCCCGCTCGAGCTGTCGGCCGAGGGCGTCGGCGGCGGGTGTGGCGGTGATCCGGGCGGCCGCGGCGTTGAAGCAGATCACGCGGCCGTGCTCGTCGGCGATCACGAGTCCGTCGGGCAGGTCGTCGGGGTCGATGCCGAGCTCGGCGAGATCACCGTGCCGGGACACGGATGCGCTCCGCAGGTCGTGTGCCCGCAGTGCGCTCTTCGCACCGCTCGTGCCGACACTCATCCCCGTACCCCACCTCTCGTCTGGCGCAGAGGCCCCCGAGCACGTCACCCTACTAGCTGGGAGTGACGGAACGGACCCCCTCAGGAACCAGCACCGCGGGCACGCTGTGCACGAGCCGACGCGTAGAGACATACGGCCGCCGCCGTCGCGAGGTTCAGGCTCTCGGCCCTGCCGTGAATCGGTACGCGTACGACGGCATCCGCCAGCGCACGGGTCTCCTCCGGGAGCCCCCACGCCTCGTTGCCGAACACCCAGGCGGTGGGCCCGCCCATGGTGCCCTTGTCGAGCTCGTCGTCCAGGTCGTCCTCGCCCGCTCCGTCGGCGGCGAGGATGCGTACGCCGACGTCCTTCAGCCCTCGCACCGCGTACTCGACGGGTACGCCCGTGGCGACGGGCAGATGGAACAGCGAACCGACCGACGCCCGCACGGACTTGGGGTTGTAGAGGTCGACGGAGGCGTCGGTGAGCACGACGGCGTCCGCTCCCGCGGCATCCGCGCACCGCAGCACGGTCCCGGCGTTCCCGGGGTCCCGCACATGCGCCAGTACGGCGACCAGCCTGGGCTCCGTCCTGAGGATCTCCTCGAACGGGGTGTCCAGGAACCGGCAGATCCCGACCAGGCCCTGCGGGGTGACGGTCGTCGAGATGTCCGCGATGACGTCCTCGGAGGCGAGGTGGACGCGGGCCCCGGCGTCACGGGCTTCGCCCACGATGTCGGCGTACCGCTCCGCGGCGTCGAGGGTGGCGAACAGCTCCACGAGGGTCGCCCCGCTCTCGGTGCGATGCGCCGCGGCCTCGCGTACGGCCTGGGGCCCCTCGGCGAGGAACAGCCTCTCCTTCCCCCGGAAGTTCCGCTTGGCGAGCCGCCGCGCGGCGGAGACACGCGGCGAACGCGGGGAGATCAACTCGGGGGCGGCGGGCATCGGTTCACCTTTTGCTTCACGGGAGGGTCGAGGCAACTTTCGCTTCGCGGGGCCGGGCGACGCATTCCGCTGCATCACCGGGCAGGCACCCCGTTCCGCCACAGCGGCGGTCAGCCACCACGGTGGATTCCGGCGGTGCCCAACCGGCCGAAGCCACGCGCTGCGAACACACGTGGACCCGCCGGCCACGTGGCAAGCGGGTCCACAAGCTAGTGCCGCGGCACTAGATCCGGCCAAGGCCAGCGCCAGCGTCACGCAGCCTTGGGCGCGTTGACGTCCGACGGCAGCGCCTTCTGCGCGACCTCGACGAGCGCCGCGAAGGCGTTGGCGTCGTTGACGGCCAGCTCCGCGAGGATCTTGCGGTCGACCTCGATGTTCGCGGCCTTCAGACCCTGGATGAGGCGGTTGTACGTCATGCCGTTGGCGCGGGCAGCGGCGTTGATGCGCTGGATCCACAGCTGACGGAAGTCGCCCTTGCGCTTCTTGCGGTCGTTGTAGTTGTAGACCAGCGAGTGGGTGACCTGCTCCTTGGCCTTGCGGTACAGGCGCGAACGCTGCCCGCGGTAGCCGGAAGCCTGCTCGAGGATCGCCCGGCGCTTCTTGTGGGCGTTGACTGCCCGCTTGACGCGTGCCACTTTTAACTCCTTGTAGCGGGGCCGTGGTGGTCGTCACACGGCCCGAATTCGATTGGGTCCCGGTCTCCGGGTGAGATCAGGCGCTGCACGCGCCCGGCACTCACTTGCCGAGAAGCTTCTTGATCTTCTTGGCGTCGCCCGGGGCCATCTCGGCGTTGCCGGTGAGGCGACGCGTCAGTCGGGACGACTTGTGCTCGAGCAGGTGGCGCTTGCCGGCGCGCTCACGGAGCACCTTGCCGGAGCCGGTGATCTTGAAGCGCTTGCTGGCACCGCTGTGCGACTTGTTCTTCGGCATAGCGCCGTTCTCTCCTCGTCAGTGGCGCTCCGATGCCCGGTCCGGAAACCGGGCACAACGGAACGTCATATGTATCGGTTGACATCCCCGGACTTGCATCCAGGGACAGGACCCCAGGACTCGCGTCCCGGAATCAGGCCTCGGCGGGAGCCTCGGCCGGGGCCTCGGCGATCTCGGCGTCGGCGACCTCCACGTCGGACATGTCGTCACCCGCATGGTTCTGCGACTTGCCCGGGTTGGCCTTCGCTTCCGCCTTGCGTGCCGCCTGGGCCTCACGGGCCTCGGCCATCGCCTCGGTCTTCTTCTTGTGCGGACCGAGGACCATGATCATGTTTCGACCGTCCTGCTTCGGGTTCGACTCGATGAACCCGAGGTCCTGGACATCCTCCGCCAGCCGCTGCAGCAGCCGGTAGCCGAGCTCCGGCCGGGACTGCTCGCGACCACGGAACATGATCGTGATCTTGACCTTGTCGCCCTGCTTGAGGAACCGGACGACGTGACCCTTTTTGGTGTCATAGTCGTGCGGGTCGATCTTCGGCCGGAGCTTCATTTCCTTGATGACCGTGTGCGCCTGGTTCTTGCGCGCCTCACGGGCCTTCATGGCCGACTCGTACTTGAACTTCCCGTAGTCCATGAGCTTGCAGACCGGGGGACGCGCACTCGCCGCCACCTCGACCAGGTCGAGGTCGTACTCCTGCGCAAGCTCCAGGGCCTTGGCAAGCGGAACAATCCCGACCTGCTCGCCGCTGGGACCGACAAGTCGCACTTCGGGAACGCGAATCCGGTCGTTGATGCGGGGCTCGGTGCTGATGGATCCTCCTCGGATAGCACCACACGGCTGCCTGGCAGACAGCTCGCGTACGTCTCTTTAACTGGACCAACCACCGCGGCACATGAAAAATGCCCCGGACGGTACACAGGCGGGGCTCCAAGGAATACCGGAGCACCGACGCGGTGACCGCGGGGCGCATATCCGGCGGCTCCATCGTCCGTACGGAACGATGGTGGCCGCCTGACCGGGTGACCCGCCGTCCCGGAGGATGGTCGGGTGGGAGATCGGAGCCTCCACTTGCGGGCCGGGCACAGGAGTGTCCGGCCGGTCGTTACACAAGGTTAGCAGCTCCCCGGGGGTGGTGCGAATCGTCGTGCACCGGGGCCTATCGTGTGGGGCATGAGTGACACCCCTCCTGAGACCCCCGACTTCGACGCCATGACCCGCGACATCGCGGAGGTCCCCGCGGTCGAGGTCCTCGTGACGGTCGCCGTCAACCTGATGAGCGCCGCCGCCGTGAAACTCGGTCTGACCGAGGAGGGCGACAAGTACAAGGACCTCGACGAGGCGCGCAAGCTGGTGCACGCGCTGGCCGGGCTGCTCGACGCGAGTACGACCGAGATCAGCTCCTTCCACGCGGCCCCGCTGCGCGACGGCCTGAAGTCGCTCCAGCTGGCGTTCCGCGAGGCGTCGCTGGTCCCGGACGAGCCGGGCCAGGGCCCGGGCGAGAAGTACACGGGGCCGATCTTCGGCTGACCCCTCTGCTTACTGGATTACTGGCGTACGAACAGGGGCTCGCCCGGTGGCGTCGCCTCGGCCGGCAGCAGTGCCAGGTCGAGGCCGCGTACCAGGCGGGCCCTCAGGGTTTCGTCGGCGGCCAGGCGCCGGGCGATCGCCTGGGCCGTCTCGGCCTGGGCCGCGGACGGGTCGAGTACGAGGGCGATCGTGCCGTCGGCCCGGCCGGGGCCGAGGTGGGCGCGGAGCACCAGGGGCTCGGCGGCGACCGCGGCTCGTACCGCGTCGACCACGGCGGGATCGGCCAGCGGGTCCGTCGTCGTGCGCCCCTCGGCGAGTGCCAGCAGGGCGGGGCCCGTCAGTTCGTACGGGACCGGACCGGCCAGATCCAGCACGACCGTGTCGGCGTTCTCATGGGCGGCGGCCTGAAGGGCCTGGTGCAGGGGTACGGCTACGGGGCGGGCCTGTGGATCCCAGCGGGCCAGTGTCGCGGTGGACGTGAAGGCGGGCAGGGCGGTGCGGTTGCCGGCCTTGAGGGTGGGGACGGCCATGTCGCTGGTCTTCTCTCGGCGCAGTCCGCTCTCGTCCTCCTCGACCTCGCCGAGGACGGCCACCACCGGCACGAGGAGCCGGGCGCCCTTGAGTGCCGCCAGGACGGGACCATGCGCGGCCCGGTCCTCGGCCCAGGCAGCCAGCGCCGCGGTCAGCCGGGGGTCGGCGGAGCCGTCGTCGTCGGAGAAGCCGGGGTCGGGGATGTTCTTGTTCGCCACGGTCACCGACCCTATCGGTGGGCTGCTCGCGCGCTTTGCGTACCCCGGAAACGTGCTGTTCACGGGTTTCACAGATTACTCGGCGATTCCTGACGCGCTTCTAACACGCAGCTAATCCGGCGCACAGTGGCGGGGCCCACGATCGCGCCATGGACCCGGACTCCGACCCCACCAGAGCTCCTCGGCGCAGTGATTACCGTCCGTCCCGCCGCAGGCTCCTCCTCTACTCCGGGGTGGCCTCCGTCGTCTTCGTCGGCGCCACGGCCTCGGGCAGCACGTCTGTGAAGGCGCAGGCGCGCGACGCCGAGGACCTCGTATCGTCTTCGGCGGCGCCCAGTGCGAGTGGGGCGGCGTCACCGACGCCGTCTCCCGCTCCCTTCGTGGCGGCGGCATCCGAGGCGACGGAGGCGGCGGTGGAACCTGCGGCGGCACCCTCGGTGGACCGGGACGCGCTGCTCGCCGAGGCCATGGAGTCCGTGACCGTCGAGGCCGGTGCGGAGGTGTCGGTGGCGGTGCTGGATCTCGAGTCGGGTGAGAGCGCGGCGTACGGGGACGGGAGGTTCGACACCGCGAGCATCGTGAAGGTCGACATCCTGGCCTCGTTGCTGCTCCAGGCGCAGGACACGGGTCGGCGGCTGACGGCGCAGGAGAAGGCGTACGCCACGGCGATGATCCAGAACAGCGACAACGCGTCGGCGACGGCGCTGTGGTACGCGATCGGGCAGGCGAAGGGGCTGCATGCGGCGAACGCGCGCTTCGGGCTCAGTCACACGGAGGGTGGGGACGGGGCGTTGTGGGGGTTGACGCAGACCACGGCCGCGGATCAACTCGCCTTACTGCGGCAGGTGTTCGGGAGCGGGGACAGGGATGGGGATGGGGACCGGTCGGCGTTGGGTGCGGCCTCGCGGGAGTATCTGCAGGGGCTCATGGGGGGTATCGCCGTGGGGCAGGACTGGGGTGTGTCGGCTGCGGGGGGTGAATTCGCCCTGAAGAACGGGTGGTTGCCGCGCACGGCGACAGGGCTGTGGGACGTCAACAGCATCGGGCGGGTGAGCGTGGGCGTCGACGGGCGTGAGTATCTCGTGGCGGTGCTGTCGCACGGCAACTCCACGAAGGTGAAGGGGGTTTCGCTCGTGGAGACGGTGGCGAAGGCGGCTGTGGGGTTGTTCGCGGATGCGTGAGCGCTCCGCTTGGTGCGCCGTGGGAGGGGCCGGTGGGTTAAGTGCGGGTTGTGGAGGGCTGAGCGCGCTCACGCGGCGGAGCCGCACAGTGTCACGGCCCCGCGCCCCTGACGGGGCGCTCCGGTCGGTGGGTGAAGAGCGGTTCCTCGCGCCCTTGCGGGGCCACGCGCCTACGGCGCCTCGTCGTGGCTGGGGTTGCGGGGGTTGCGGCTGTTGCGCCACAAGATGATCGCCGCTACCAGGAGTGCGCCGCCCAGGGTTCCCGCCAGGGGGGCCGCCCAGGTGGTTGTGGAGGTGTCGTCGTCCGGGGGGTTCGGGCCGGGGCCGAAGTACTTTTCGCCGTAGGCCGCCGCGCTCAGGCCTTCCGGCTTGAGCTCGGTGGCTGCCTTGATGGCCGCGTCGGGGTCGACGAAACCGAAACCGCGGGAGTCGTCGCGGCCCCCGGTCGGGGCGTCGCGGGCGGTGTCTTCCAGGAGTTGTTTGATCTGGGCCGGGGAGAGGCCCGGGTGGGCCGCCTTGACGAGGGCGACGGCGCCGGAGACGAAGGCCGAGGCGGCGCTGGTGCCCCAGCCCTCGTAGTACTTGCGGTCCGGGTCGGCGATGACGACGTCGACGCCGGGAGCGCTGACGGTGGCGTACCAGCGGCGGGTCGAGAACGAGGCGCGGGTGCCGTATTTGTCGACGGCGGTGGCGGCTATGACGCCCGGGTACGCCGCCGGGTACGAGATGTGGTCGCCCTTCTCGCCGCCGTTGCCGGCCGAGGCGACCACGACGGCGCCCTTCTTCAGGGCGTACTGGACGGCGGCGTCCTCGGTGGCTTCGGGGTGGGCGGACTTGGAGTCGTCGCCGAGAGACAGGTTGATCACGTCGGCGCCGTTGTCGGCGGCCCAGCGGATGCCGTCGGCGAGGGCGTTGCCGCGGGTGTTGCGGGCCTTGCCGCGGGCGGAGTCCTTGTCTTCGAGGATCACGCGGACGGGGAGGATCTTCGCCTCGGGGGCGATGCCCATGACTCCGTCGGCGTTGCCGACGCCGTGTCCGTGGGCGGCGATGATGCCGGCCATCGCGGTGCCGTGCCGGGCCCAGGCACGGTCGCCGCGGCCGGCGCCGAAGCCGACCATGTCCTTGCCGGTGAGGACGTTGCCCTCCAGGTCCGGGTGTTCGGCGTCGACGCCCGTGTCGAGGACGGCGACGGTGATGCCCTTGCCCTTCGTCGTACGCCAGGCCTCCTGCGTGTTCATCGCGTCCAGGGCCCACTGCTGAGTGCGGATGCCGTCGGCGGCGTGGGCGGCGGTGGAGGGGAGGAGGGCGAGCGTGGCGGCCAGGAGGGCTACCAGGAGTCCGGCTCTGCCGGGGGTTCTGTGAGAGGTGGTCATGGGCGCGGGCTTGCGGGTCATGACGGCTTCTCCGTGGCCGAGTTGACGGTCTTGCGGAGGCTTCGCTCGACCCGGTCGGCGAGGCCCTGTGCGTCGTGGCCGAGGCCGGCCTGCGCGGGGGGCGTGGTGGTGTTGGTCTTCATCGCGTCCTCGGCGGGCTCCGGGTCGGTGACGGTACGGCCGTCGGCGAAGCCGGAGACCGCGTAGACGACGACCGGGGCGTCGGTCAGGATCGACACCGTCCACGACGCGCGCTGCTCGTCGCCGAAGCCCGCGGCGAGGCTGCCCTTGGCGGCGTACGGGCGCGGCATGAGGTCGCGCCGCCTGTCGAGTCCCTGCTCCGTGAACCGGCTGTGCAGGGCGCCCATCGCCGCGGCGTCCGCCTTCGTGAACAGCAGGCCGACGGTGGTGACGTGGCTGCGGGTCGCGTCCGTGTACGTCGCGCGCAGGAGGCGCAGGCAGCCCACGGGGGCGAGGGCCTTGCTCAGGAGAGGATCGAAGGCGTCCTTGCATCCGCTGTCCGGGGCTACCGCGATACGGATCCACGTGCGGTCGGCGTCGCCGGGGCCCGCGCCCTCGCCCTGGACTGTGGGCGGGAAGAGTTCGTCCACGGGGACGCCGTGCCACAGGTCCCCGGCCGCCGTGAACGCGTCCCGTGCCCCGCCGCCACCCGTGCTGTCCCCGGTCAGCCAACTCCCCGTCAACGCACCGCCGATGAGCCCGAGCACGAGCACGACACAGGCCGCGGCGCCCGCGACCCGGGGGCGGAGCCGGGCGCCCATGGCGTGCGGGCGTGCCGTGTCGTTGTCGTACGTGTCGGGGTGCGCGAGAGAGACGAAGGGGCGGTGGCAGGGGGCGCACGAT
>NZ_JBQQCG010000141.1:0-16327 GCF_052245575.1 Streptomyces sp. 2A115
GGCCCGGGACGGCCTCCCGGCTCGAAGAACAAGCACCGAGCCAGGCACCACGACGTCGGCAAGACCGTCAAACGCGCCGAGTCGATCAAGGAACACCAAGCCCGCCCACGTTAAACGCCAAGCTCAGACCGGGTACTCCACACACCCGGAACGCGTACTCAGCGCATGTGCTCAGCACACTTGCTCAGATCTCGACAGCCCCGGTTCCTCGGGCGGTTGTCGTCGCCTTCAGGGCCCGTCGGCACAGGGCGTCCGCGTGCCTGGTCGTCTCCGGGAGGCGGAAGCGCGGGGCGAGGTGGAGCGTGTGGGCACAGGCCATGTCCAGCGTCACCCGGTGGCCGACCGAGACGAACACCGGCTTGACGCCGGGCTGGGTGCGCAGCGCCCGGCCGACCTCCTCCTCGCCCGCGAGCAGCGGCGACGAGGATCCGCGTGGGGCGCCCGGCTCCTCGTACGCGAAGGTGAACGGGTTCTTGGCGACCCCGATCGTCGGGAGGCCGGTGAGGACGCCGAGGTGGCTGGCCAGGCCGAAGCGGCGGGGATGGGCGAGTCCGTAGCCGTCGCAGACGACCAGGCCCGGCTCGCACGGCAGTGCTTCGAGGGCCGCCAGGACGGCCGGGATCTCTCGGAAGGCGAGCAACCCCGGGACGTACGGGAAGGGCACCTGACCCACGGCCGTGGACTCGGCGACGACCTCGATGGTCGCCGCGTCGAGTACGACGGCCGCGGCCACGACGACGTCGCGCTCGTCGTCGTACGCCACGTCGACCCCCGTAACCCGGCCGGTTCCCGGCGGCGGCCCGGGCTCGTCGAGGACCACCCGTCCCCGCAACTCGTCCTGCACGGCACGGGCTTGGTCTTCGGTGGCGGGCCAGCCCGCCGGGATGCGTACGGTCGTCATGGTGCCGAAGAGCCTATGGGGCCGTGCGGCGGAGAGTACGCTCTCGCGATCATGTTCGTACCGGAGCTGACCTGCACCGCCCCGATCGAGTCGGTAAACGCCGCAGCCGTCTCCGTCTCCGCCGCCGCAGCCGTCTCCGTCGCCTCAGCGCTCCAGACGTGCCACCCGCCCCTTCTCGCCGGAGGCCCAGCAGGCCAGGTCGGGGGTGCAGTCCACGGTGTCGTACGAGCCGGTGTCCAGCGTGCGCCAGGTGCGGCCGCCGTCCGTGGTGAGGTCGGTGCCGGTGGGGCCGACCGCGAGGGCGGCCGAGCGGCTGTGCGGGAGCCAGGTGACGCCCGAGCGGTAGGCGGGCGGCGGGGTGGCGGCGGGCGTCCAGGTGCGGCCGCTGTCGCCGCTGACCGCGGCCGCCCGCGGCGAGGCCTGATCGGCTCGGTAGTCGCCGCCGACCGCTATGCCGTGCGTGCGGTCGCGGAAGGCGAGAGCGAAGACGCCGCGGGCCGGGTCGCCCGCCGGGATCGGCGTGTCAGTGACCTTCCAGGTCAGGCCACGGTCGGAGGAGTGCAGCACGCGCGCGCGTGCGGCCCCGCCGGTGGCCAGCCACACATCACGAGGGCCGGAACTGACCAGACACTGCCCACTCGCCGCGAAGCCCGCCTCACCCTCCTGGGCCGCGGGCATGCCGTCGCTGGGCAGCACCTTCCAGGAGCGGCCGCCGTCGCTCGTCGACAGAATGCGGAACTTGCCGTCGACCGGGTCGCTCATCGCCAGCCCGTGGCGCCGGTCGAAGAAGGTGAGGCAGTCGTAGAAGGCCTTCGCGTCGGTGTTGCGGAAGGACTCGGTCCAGGTCGCGCCGCCGTCCTCGGTCCGGAAGACCCGGGAGGCCTCGCCCTCACCGATGGCCAGCACCACGGCACGTCGACCGTCGAAGGCTTCGACGTCGCGGAACTCCAACTCGGCGGCCCCTGGCGGCGATACGTTCCGCCAGCTCACGCCGCCGTCGGAGGTGCGCAGGACGGTGCCCTTGGAGCCGGCCAGCCAGGCGGTGTTCCGGCTGACGGCGGAGAGCCCGCGGAAGCGCACGTTCGTGCCGCTGTCCTTCAACTCCCAGTGAGGTGGCTTCCCTTCGTCCGGTCCGTGTGCCTGCGCGGGCGCGGTGAGTGCGGCGGCGAGCGCCGCTCCGCACATCCCCACGGTCACCAGTCGCCTCATAGATCTCATCCGTCGCGTCTTCCCCAAGCCCCTCATGGCGGGCGAAGCTAGCCCACTACCCCGGCGGCGTCCAGATGCCCCTGACGGCATCGGCCGGCACTTCGGGAATCCGCGATCACTCCTGTGATTGAAGGCGGTGACAGAGGTCACTCGAACTTCATCCGGTTTCATGCGCACGGATTGGCCGATTCCGGCGTCTCTACAAGTGCCTGGCCGATCCGTCCACCGTTCGTCCATCCGTCACAAAGGAGCAAGGCGTTGTCCACCCTCATCGAGCAGCCCGTAGAGGCCCGCCTCGTCGCCGCCGCGCCGCGGATGCCGAGCATTCCCGCAACGCTCCACTACGACCCGCGCGACCCGTTCGCCGTCCGCATGTCCTTCCCCGCCCCGGCCACACTCGAAGGCGTGGAAGTGTGCTGGACCTTCGCCCGCGAGCTGCTCTCCTCGGGTCTGGAGGAGTCGGTGGGCCACGGCGACGTACGGGTACGGCCGTACGGGTACGACCGCATCGTCCTGGAGTTCCACGCTCCCGAGGGGACCGCCGTGATCCACGTCCGCGCGGGCGAGCTGCGGAACTTCCTGGAGAATTCGAAGAAGTTGGTGCCCTTCGGTCTGGAGCACGTGCACCAGGATCTGGACCACGGGCTCGCCGAGCTGATGAGGGACGCCTGCTGATCCCTCCGGGAAGGAACCGGGGGAACGGCAGAGCGCGGAAGGGCCGGACGGCCAGGAGGGGGACGAGGGGGGAAGGGCCGCGGGGCTGACGCCCCTTCCCCGGCAAGGTGTTGAGCTCGCCGTAGTCGAGTCCGCCGGCCGGCGACTCGTACGTCCCCGTGTCCAGCCGTTCCCGTGCGGCGCGGTGGATCCGGTGCGGGCGTGGCCTGCCCGGCGACCGGGTGCGCAGAAGAAAACCCACGGTCGAGCACGGTCGAAGAAGCCCACGGTCAAAGAAGCCCACGGTCGAGGAGACCCACGGTCGAGGTGAGGGCTCGCGTTAATTCGTTGACAGCCTCGGAGGGTCCCTCCTACGGTGTATGACGGTCCTGTTGCCGTCGATTGGAGAAGGACGTTGCTCGTCTGAGGTCCTGAGACACCGCGTCACACACATCCCTGTGTGTGCGTTGCGTGCGACCTCGGCGTACGAGCCGTCCCGTCCTCCGGAGCAGGGCTTTTCTCATGCCCAGGGCTCCGGCTCGTCCTCTCGGTCGTCGCCGCCTCCCGGTGTCTCGACACGCGTTGCCCTGACCGCATCAAGCACCGCGAGGCCTGTATGTCTACCTTCCCCACCTCCATCACCTGCGCCTCCCTCGCCTTCGCCTGGCCGGACGGCACCTCCGTCTTCGACGATCTGCAAGTGGCCTTCGGACCGGGCAGGACCGGGCTCGTCGGCGTCAACGGATCAGGAAAATCAACCCTGTTGAAGCTGATCGCCGGAGAGCTCGCGCCGGCCGACGGCACCGTCCGGGTCGCGGGCGAGGTCGGCTACCTGCCGCAGAACGTCACCCTCGCGACCGGCCTGCGGGTCGACGAGGCGCTCGACATCGCGGCCAAGCGCGCCGCGCTGCACGCCATCGAGGCGGGCGACGTGTCCGAGGAGCACTTCGACGTCGTGGGCGACGACTGGGACGTGGAGGAGCGCGCCCTCGCGACCCTCGGTGAACTCGGCCTCGGTCACATCCAGTTGGACCGCACCATCGGCGAGGTCTCGGGCGGCGAGTCGGTCCTGCTGCGCCTGGCCGCGCTTCTGCTCCGCCGGCCCGACGTACTCCTGCTCGACGAACCCACCAACAACCTCGACCTGTACGCACGTCGGCGGCTGTACGCGGCCGTCGAGGCCTGGTCCGGGGTCATGGTCGTGGTCAGCCACGACCGTGAACTCCTGGACCTGGTCGACCAGATCGCGGATCTCCGGTCCGGCGAGGTGACCTGGTACGGCGGCAACTACTCGGCGTACGAGGAGGTGCTCGCCACCGCACAGGAGGCGGCCGAGCGCATGGTGCGCGTCGCCGAGTCCGATCTGAAGAAGCAGAAGCGCGAACTGATCGACGCCCATGCCAAGTTGGCGCGTCGCAAGAGGTACGGGCAGAAGATGTGGGACCAGAAGCGCGAGCCGAAGATCATCATGGGAGCGCGCAAACGCGCGGCCCAGGAGTCCGCGGGCAAGCACCGCATCATGCACGAGGAGAAACTCGCCGAGGCCAAGGAGCGCCTCGACGAGGCCGTGGACGCGGTGCGGGACGACGACGAGATCCGCGTCGACCTGCCGTACACGGCCGTGCCGACCGGCCGTGAGGTCCTCACCCTCCTGGACCTGGAGTTGGCGTACGGCGCGAGCGTGGCCGGCTCCTTCGACCTGCGCGGTCCCGAGCGGGTGGCGCTGATCGGGCGCAACGGCGCGGGCAAGACCACCCTGCTGCGGACGATCGCCGGGGAGCTGGACGCGGTCTCCGGGGAGGCGCTGGCCCATGTGCCGCTGCGCTTCCTGCCGCAGCGACTCGACGTGCTCGACGACGAGCTGACCGTCGCCGAGAACGTGGCCCGGTTCTCGCCGGGCGCCACCAACAACCGGATCCGGGCACGCCTGGCCCGCTTCCTGTTCCGGGGCGCGCGGGCCGACCAGCTCGCGGCGACACTCTCCGGCGGCGAACGCTTCCGGGCGACCCTGGCCGCTCTGATGCTCGCCGAGCCCGCGCCGCAGCTTCTGATGCTCGACGAGCCGACCAACAACCTCGACATGGCGAGCGTGCGGCAGCTCACCACTGCCCTGGAGTCGTACGAGGGAGCGCTGATCGTGGCCAGCCACGACGTGCCGTTCCTGGAGTCGATCGGGATCACGCGCTGGCTGCTGATGGAAGGAGCACTCAAGGAAATCACGCCAGAAGCTGTCGGGTATCCCGACTAGCTTCGCCGGTATGAGTCAGTTCATCACCGGTACGCGTCAGCCCGTCACTGATACCCACCCGTCCATCAACGTGGTCGGAGCCCGTGAGAACAACCTCCAGGACGTGACCCTGCACATCCCGAAAGGCCGGCTCACGGTCTTCACCGGGGTGTCCGGGTCCGGCAAGTCGTCGATCGTCTTCGACACGATCGCGGTCGAGTCGCAGCGCCAGCTGAACGAGACCTTCACCTGGTTCGTCCGCAACCGGCTGCCGAAGTACGAGCGGCCGCACGCGGAGGCCATCGAGGATCTCTCGCCCGCGATCGTCGTCGACCAGAAGCCCGTGGGCGGCCACTCCCGGTCCACCGTGGGCACGATGACGGACGTCTACTCGGTTGTCCGGGTGCTGTTCTCGCGGCACGGTAGCCCGAGCGCGGGCCCGGCCACCGCGTACTCGTTCAACGACCCGTCGGGCATGTGCCCCGAGTGCGACGGCCTCGGGCGCACGGTCCGGCCCGACTGGGACCGCATCCTGGACCCGGACCGGTCCCTGGCGGACGGTGCGGTCCGCTTCCCGCCGTTCGCCGCGGGGACCTGGCAAGGGCAGACGTACACGAATGCCACCGAGCTGGATCCGCACAAGCCGGTACGCCGGTTCAGCGGCGCCGAGCGGGAGTTCCTGCTGCGCGGGCGTCCCGGGAGCAAGGTCTCCATCAGCGGCTCGGGCGGCACCTGGAACACCGACTACGAAGGACTCGCCGACCGCTTCGAGCGGCTGTACCTCAAGCGGGACCTGTCCGCGCTGAGCCAGAAGACCCGCGACCAGGTGCAGGGGTTCCTGGCGGAAGGCACCTGTCCGGAATGCGGAGGCGCCCGGCTGAACGCGGCGGCGCTCGCGACCCGGATCGGCGGTCTGTCCATCGCCGACTGCGCCCGGATGGAGGTCAGTGACCTGATCGCCGTACTGAAGGACATCGACGATCCCGTCGCCACGCCGGTCGCCGCGGCGGCCGTGGCCTCGCTGGAGCGGATCGAGGCGATCGGGCTCGGCTATCTCAGCCTCGACCGGGAGACCTCGACGCTGTCCGGCGGGGAGGGGCAGCGGCTGAGGATGGTCCGGCATCTCGGCTCGAGCCTCACCGGGATGACGTACATCTTCGACGAACCGACCGTCGGCCTGCACCCGCGTGACGTCGGGCGGCTCGGCGACCTCCTGCTGCGGCTGCGGGACAAGGGGAACACCGTGCTGGTCGTCGAGCACGACCCGGACGTCATCGCTCTCGCTGATCACGCCGTCGACATGGGGCCGGGGGCGGGGGCGGACGGCGGGCGGGTGGTGTTCGAGGGGACCCCGGCCGAGCTCGCCTCGGCCGACACCCCGACGGGCCGCTGCCTGCGCCGCCGCGCCGAGGTGAAGCGGCGGCCTCGGCGGGCCCCGGGCGGGCTGTGGGTGAAGGGCGCGGACCTGCACAACCTGCGGGACGTGACGGTGGAGTTCCCCACGGGTGTGCTGACCGCGGTGACCGGTGTCGCCGGCTCGGGCAAGAGCACCCTCGTCTCCCAGGTGTTCACGGCCACGCATCCGGACGCCGTGGTCGTCGATCAGTCGTCCATCGGCATCTCGGCGCGGTCCACTCCCGCGACGTATCTCGGCGTCATGGACACCGTACGGAAGGTCTTCGCGCGGGAGACCGGAGTCGAGCCGGGCCTGTTCAGCTTCAACTCCGAAGGCGCATGCGGAACTTGTCAGGGACGCGGGATCAGCTACACCGACCTCGCGTTCATGGACCCGGTGACGACGACCTGCCCCGACTGCGAGGGGCGACGCTTCAAGGACGAGGTGCTACGGCTCACCGTGGGCGGCAACTCCATCGCCGACGTACTGGAGATGACGGCCGATCAGGCGCTCGGCTTCTTCGAGGACACCGGCGTACGGCGTCGCCTGCGTGCCCTGCGGGACGTGGGACTCACATATCTGACACTCGGTCAGCCGCTGTCCACTCTCTCCGGAGGCGAACGGCAGCGCATCAAGCTCGCGACCCGGCTCCATCGGACCGGGGCGGTGTACGTCCTCGACGAGCCGACGACCGGGCTGCACATGTCGGACGTCGACGGGCTGCTCGGCCTCCTCGACCGGCTGGTCGACGCGGGCAACACGGTCCTGGCCGTCGAGCACAACCTCGACGTCGTCGCCCACGCCGACTGGATCATCGACCTGGGGCCGGACGGGGGCAGGGACGGCGGCCAGGTCGTCTTCGAGGGGACGCCTCGCCAGCTCCTCGGGGCGGAGGGATCGTTCACCGCGGAACATCTCCGGCGGTACGTAGGGTAGGGCGGGCCCTGCCTGTTTCGGCAGCCGGACCGCCGCCCCGCCGGCCGGCGGGGAGCTGCCCACCGCGACTCCCGTTCACGACCCCCGCACCTCGGGGGGACTGTTGTCACCCCGGTATGGACCTGCATGATGTGCGGCAAGACCCCTGCGATTCGGAGATCCGCGCGTGCCCAGCCAGAAGGCCCTCATCCGCCGACCCAGCCCCCGCCTGGCCGAAGGCCTTGTCACGCACATCGAGCGTACGAAGATCGATGTCGACCTGGCGGTCGAGCAGTGGGAGGCGTACGCGGAGGCACTGCGTACGTACGGCTGGGAGACCATCGAGGTGGAACCCGCCGACGAGTACCCGGACTCGGTGTTCGTGGAGGACGCGGTGGTCGTCTTCCGCAACGTGGCACTGATCGGGCGCCCGGGCGCGGAGCCGCGGCGCGGCGAGACGGCCGCGGTCGAGGAGGCCGTGGCCAGGCTCGGCTGCTCCGTGAACTGGGTGTGGGAGCCGGGCACGCTCGAGGGCGGCGACATCCTGAAGGTCGGCGACACGATCTACGTGGGTCGCGGCGGACGCACCAACGCCGCCGGCATCCAGCAGCTGCGGGCCGCCTTCGAGCCGCTCGGCGCGCGTGTCGTCGCGGTACCCGTGAGCAAGGTGCTGCACCTGAAGTCGGCGGTCACGGCGCTGCCCGACGGCACGGTCGTCGGACACGGGCCGCTCGTGGACACGCCGTCGCTGTTCCCGCGCTTCCTGTCGGTACCGGAGGAGTCCGGCGCCCACGTCGTGCTCCTGGGCGGCGGAAAACTCCTGATGGCCGCGAGTGCCCCGAAGACCGCCGAGTTGTTCGCCGACCTCGGCCACGAACCCGTACTCGTCGACATCAGCGAGTTCGAGAAGCTCGAAGGCTGTGTGACTTGCCTCTCGGTCCGGCTGCGGGAGCTGTACGTCTGAACGCCCGATCGCAAGGCCGGTCCGCCCCGGGACCTGCGCGTCCGCCGGTGGACCATCTCCGGCGGCACCCTCGCTGATCAGGCCTCTTTACGGCGCGCTTAACTTACGGCATCGTAACCTACGGATACGTAGCCTACGATGCCGTAGGTTGTGTGAACGCCCAGTATTTCCGTCCCCCTGGAGCCCCCGTGACGATCACTTCTCCCCAACTCGGCAGCCCGTCCTCCGCCTGGACCGACGCACGGCTGTTGTATGCACTGGAGGAAGTTGTCGAGACCGAGCTCAACCGCCACCTGAAGGTCGCCAAGGACTGGATGCCGCACGAGTACGTGCCCTGGTCCGACGCCCGCAACTTCCCCGGCCTCTTCGAGGACGGCGAGGCCTGGGGCAAGGAGCAGTCCAAGGTCACCGAGATCGGCCGGATCGCCCTGGTCGTCAATCTCCTCACCGAGGACAACCTGCCCAGCTACCACCACGAGATCGCCAGTCTCTTCGGCCGCGACGGCGCCTGGGGCACCTGGGTGCACCGCTGGACCGCCGAGGAGGGCCGGCACGGCATCGTGATGCGCGACTACCTGCTCGCGTCGCGCGCGGTCGATCCCGACAAGCTCGAAGAGTTCCGCATGGTGCACATGAGCGAGGGCTTCGAGTCGGACAACCGCCACTCGATGCTCCACTCGGTCGCCTACGTCGCCTTCCAGGAGCTCGCGACCCGCGTCTCGCACCGCAACACCGGCCACCAGTCCGGTGACCCGGTCTGCGACCGCATGCTGGCGCGCATCGCGACCGACGAGAACCTGCACATGGTCTTCTACCGCAACCTGCTGAAGGCCGCGTTCGAGCTCGCTCCCGACCTCACGATGCAGGCCGTCCGCGATGTCATCGTCAACTTCCGGATGCCCGGCCACGGCATGCCCGGCTTCGAGCGCGCCGCCGCGCAGATGGCGATCGGCGAGGTCTACAACATGCGCATCCACCACGACGACGTGCTTCAGCCGGTCCTGCGCCACCTCAAGGTCATGGAGATGGACGGCCTCAGCCCCGAGGGCCTCCAGGCTCAGGAGGAGCTCGGCATGTTCATGGGCGGCCTGGACGCCGAGGCCCTGAAGTTCGACGAGAAGCTCGCGGCCCGCAAGGCCCGGATGTTGGCACGCGGCAAGGCGTAACCACGCCGAACGGCTGCGGCGGCAAGACGCGGTCGCCTCTCAGCGGCCGCGGCTCAGCGGCCGCGGCTCGACGGCGGCGGCTCGACGGCGGCTCGACTGTCCCGCCTCGGCAGCTTCGTCTCAACAGTCTCGCTTCGGCGGTCCCGTCTCACTCGTACGCCGTCGCTCGGGCCAGCGCCATGTCCCGTACGTCGGGCGCCCGGTGGCGGCGGAGTGCCCTCAGCTGCTCGCGCCAGGCGGCGGGCCAGCCTGTGCGGGTGCCGACCGCGTCGGTGAGGGCCGCCGCGAGCAGCCCCTCGGCGAAGCCGCCGTGCTCGGTGAGGCGGCGGGCCGTGGCCAGCAGGGTGTCGGTGTTTCCCTCGTGCGGCTGTCCGCGCAGTCGTTCGGACAGCTGGCGCGCGATGCGTCCGGTGAGCGCGGGCCGGCCGTCGGTGAGTACCGCGAGCCGGTCCAGCGCCGCGTCCACCTCGTGGGACTCCGCCTCCAGATCGAGGTGGCAGACCGCGAGGGCGGCGGCCTGCGGTACGAAGTCGTCGTACCGCGCGAGGAACCCACCCGCGGCGAGGGCGGCCGGGCGGATGGGCCCGGGGGCGGTCCTGGCCTGCTGGGTGAGGCGCTCGACGAGGTATTCGACCCGGCGACGGGCTGGGCGGTCGCGTTGTTCCTCGGCGTCGGGGAGGGCGTGCGGGGCGGCCTCGTGTACGGGATCGGCTGCGGGGCCGGCTTGTGTCGTGGCCCCGCGCTCCTCGGCGCCCCGGGCAGGTCGAGTCGCGGCGGTGCTCTCGGCGGCGGGCCGGTCTTCGGCTCCGAGGGCTTCGGAGCCGAGGGCTTCGGAGCCGAGGGCGGATCCCGCGTCGGCCCGGTCGCCTGTTCCGGTCTCCGCGTCGCTCGGGTCGCCTGTCGCGGTCTCCGCCTCCGCCAGCGCCTCCAACGCCCGCAGCAGCCCTCGCCCACCCTGCGGTGCCCCCGCGGCGGCGGTCACCAGGCCGTTCGCGGCGGCTTTCCACGCCAGACGGTCGGAGAGATCCGCTGTCGCCTCCGCGAGTACCGTCGGCGCATCGTCGGACCAGGGGGCCCAGCGAGCCAGCGCGTCGAAGGCGAGGGCGGCCGTCTCCATGTCATCAGCGGCGGAGACGTCTCGGACGAGGCGGGCGTACCGCTCTCGATGCGGCTCCGCCAGGTCGAGTGGCTGTACGCGCAGGACCGCCATGCGCAGCACCGGCTCCGCGCCCGCAGCGTCGTGCAGCAGGGCCCAGGTCCGGTCGTCGGCGAGCAGCGGTCCCGCGAAGGCGACGCAGGCCGCACGTACGTCGGGGTGAGCGCCGGGTCGGCCGTACGCCTCGGTGAGGAACTCCACCGCCCGGGCTATCGGGAGCCGTGTCGCGGCGAGCCGGGCGGCCTCTTTGCGGCTGGTCACTTTGGTGTTCGACGCGAGCAGCACCTCGCGCAGCTGTTCCTCGAGCCGCGAGGGCGCCGCATACCGGGACGCCCGCGTGGCCGCGTACACGGCCACACGCGCCCGGTCGTCACCCGCGTGCGCGAGCAGTTCGGGCAGTGTGTCGCCGGGCCGGTCGGTGCGAGCGAGCGCGCCAAGCGCCGCCTCGGCGAGCACGACGTCCCGGGAGCCGGTCCAGCGGCGTACGAGTTCGGTGCCCAGGCCGGGTACGAGCGCGCCCTGCGTGATGGCGGCGACCCGCGCGTACGAAGGCGACTCGGAATCGTCGGCGATATCGGCCAACTTCCGTGCCAAGGCGGCCTGTTGGCGTGGCAGCCAGCGCCGCACGTCGCGGTCCACGGGCACCGTCCACGGGCTGCCCTTGGTGAGGAATCGTCCGTACGGCGGGGTGTCCGTCAGGAGCACGTCGAGGAGGTCGGTGCGTCGCCGGGTCAGGACGGCGAGGACCGGCCACAGCGTTCCTGTCGAAGGCTCGTGTGCGAGGGTGCGCGCGGCCCGCTCGTCGCGGGTGGCGGGCGGCTCCAGCCACAGTTCTACAGCGTCGCGCACGGTCACGTCGTTCCCGAACCGGACGGCCTGCCACAGGAGTTCCTGCAATTCCGGCACGTCGGCGGCGCGTCGCCCCACGGCCCGGGCCAGCGCGAACGCGAGACTGTAGTCGGCCTTCTCGGCCCCCGCCTCGATCCACGGCCGCAACGCCTCGTACACCTGGTGCTCCTGCCCGCGCCGCAGCCGCTCGTCGAGCCGGCCCAGGTCGGCGCCGCCGGTGTTGCCGGAGATCCGGACGAGCGTGCGCAGCGCCCAGTTCACCAACTCCCTTGATCCTCCTCCGGAGTCCGTCCCGGAGGACCCCAGTCTCGCTTCGCTCGCGACGTGCTCTCGCAGCACCGACAGGGCGAGCGCGCTGAGGTTCCGCCGGACCTGGGGCGAGGAGTCCCGGGCCTCGACGGCATCTGCGGCGATCCGGTCGAGGTGCGGTTCGGCGTCCTCGGTGAACAGGGCGGGCGGGGTGCGGGACAACGCGTACAGAGCCGGCAGCCGCACCGGCTCCTGTTCGTTGCGCAGCCGGGCCGACTCCTCCAGTACGGAGATGACGGCGGCGGAGTCACCGGAGCGCGCGGCGTTGCGGATCAGCAACGGCCAGGCCACGGCCCGGTCCTCCGCCGCGGGGCGGCGTGTCGCGTCGACGAGCCGCTCGCGTACCTCGGCGACGGGCAGGAAGGATTCGGCGAGCAGCACGGTGTCCCACGCCGCCCCTCGTTCACGCGCGACGGCAGCCATCCGCCGGGCCTCGTCGCCGACCGAACTCCGTGGCAGCGCCTCGAGGATCGCCGCGTCGACGGTGACGCCGCCGACGCCCCGGCCCACCATCGACTCCGTATAGAAGGCTTGGCGGCGAGCGGGCGGCAGTGCCTTGAGGAACGACGCGAGACGCCCCGCATCCGCCAACGCCCTGCCGTACGCGGTGAGTTCCTCCGCGCCGGAACGGCCCAGCCGGTGCAGCAGCGAGCGACTGCACGCCCCGCGGAGCGCGGGAACGCCGCCGTCGAGCAGCAGGCGAAGCACTCTGCCAGGAGCGACGGCGGCGAACTCCCCTATTCGGTCGCGGAGTTGGTTCGGGATCTCGGCGGGACCGAAGCGCTCGACCAGCTCCAGCGCACGCAGCGGCTCGGAGGCGACGGTGACCGCGACGGCGTGTGCGTACCGCTGCCACCAGGCATGGCGCAGGGACTCGGGCAGACCGGCCAACTCCCGCCCCGCCGCGTCCAGTACGGCACCGGTGTGCCGCTTGCCGAGCGACTTCCATCCCCGTACGGCATGAAAGAGCGACGGCAACAGCCGAGCGACCGTCTCCGGCGAGCAGCCGGGCAGCAGACGTGCCGCCTCCGCGTCGCCCCAGTCCTCCCTCAGCGCATCCACGAGGCGGTCCGCCAGCGCGGTACGCCGACCCGTGACGATGGCCCGCAGCAGTTGTCGGCGTACCACCTCGGGCCCGTCGGAGAGCGCCGACTCGTAGACGGAGTCGGGCACTTGGAGAGAGTCGGCGACACGCAGCGCGTGTCCGCGTACGAAGGGGTCCGGATCGGCGATCCGTGCCGCGATCCATTCCACGTCCCGGCTGATGGCCGCCGCGACGACAGCGAGCCCCCGCTCGTAGGGACCGCGCGTCTCGAGCTCGTCCAGCAGCGGACGCGTGTCGTCCAATTCCCTTACCTGCGCAGCGAGTTCGCGCATGCGCAGCGGGTACGGCAGCGGATCGAGGGCGTTCAGCAGGCTCTCGGCCTGCTGCCGCGGGGTGTGGACCATGGGGGGATTGTGCCTGCTGGGAGCCGGCACGCGCGCCGAATTCCCGATGCGACCGCGTCCCGGTCCAAGACCGCGCCTCGGCACGACGTGCGGGTGCCGTCCGGGACGTGGCAGTTCACGGTGGCGTACTAGTGGGAGGTTCCCTCGGTGTTCTGAGTGGTTTGCTCAGTCCTGGGCGCGGCGGAGACTGAGCCGCTCCTTCTCGGACAGGCCGCCCCAGACGCCGAAGCGTTCATCGTTGTTGAGCGCGTATTCGAGGCACGCGGAGCGCATCTCGCACAGTCCGCAGATGCGCTTCGCCTCACGCACCGAGCTGCCCGGCTCGGGAAAGAAGAACTCGGAGCCGGTCTCTGCGCACAGCGCCTCTTCCTGCCAGGAGAGGTTGGGTGTGGTGATCGTGTCGTTGTGCATGCCGAAGATGGTGCCGGGCATCGAAAAACGTTCGATCAACGCCGGATCAACGACTCGCTCCGGGAGCACGCGCGGCCCTGATGATGCCCCCGGAAACGACCGGACACACACCGGCGCGCGGAACGAGCGAACACATTTATCCGGCCCCACAGCCCCCGCAAGGGGCGCGGGGAACTGCGCGCCCAGCCGCCAACAACCCGAGTCCGGAATCCCACAGCACCCGGCACCCCCTCACCCGAACGCCCACTGATTACCAAGAGTAACCATCCAGAACAGTTCAGCCCAGCGGCAGCGCCCCGGCAGCGATTGTCAGTGGGCGGTGCCAGACTCGCCACAACAGGCAACGGGCCCCTTCAAAGGAGGGCATCATGCTCACCACCCGTTTCGTCACCGGCGCCCCGAACTGGGTCGATCTCGGCACCCCCGACATCGACGGCGCCACATCCTTCTACAACGGCCTCTTCGGCTGGGAATTCCAGTCGGCGGGCCCCGAGGCCGGCGGCTACGGCTTCTTCCAGCTGGCCGGCAAAACCGTCGCGGGCGCCATGCAGAACCCGCCGGAGCAGGGCCCGCCGTCCTGGAACATCTCCCTCCAGAGCCCGGACGCCGACGCCACGGCCAAGGCGGTCGAGCAGGCCGGCGGCAGCGCACTGCTGCCACCCGACGACGTCATGGACATGGGCCGCATGGCCATCTTCGGCGACAACGCGGGCGTCCCCTTCGGTATCTGGCAGCCGGGCCGGCTCAAGGGCCTCGAAATGGCCGGTGACCCGGGCTCCCTGTGCTGGCTCGAGCTCTACACCCCGGACATCGCCGCGGCGGCCGCGTTCTACAACTCCGCGCTGGGCCTGGAGACCTCGGCCGTGCCGTTCCCCGGCGGCACGTACACCTGTATCAATCCCTCGGAAGGCGGAGAGGACGCCATGTTCGGCGGCATGGTCCCGCTGGCCGACGACCCGATGGAGCAGACGGCGTACTGGCTGCCGTACTTCGAGGTGACGGACACGGACGCCGTGGTCGCGAAGGCCGAGGAGCTGGGTGGCACGGTCCGGATGCCCGCCACGTCCGCGGAGGGTGTCGGCCGCATGGCCAAGCTCGCCGATCCTTACGGCGCGCGCTTCGCGGTGATCAAGAGCGAGCCCCAGCAGAGCTGAGTCGAGGCCGGGCCCGGCAGGCCTGGGCCCGGCCCGTTTCGTCGCCAACTTCTGAACGCAAGAAGATTCCGAGAGCGCTCTCAGTCCTAACCCTTGACGCCCCCAACTCCCCCTGGGAACAGTGGTGCACGCAGGGGCCGATCCCCCACACGCATCGGCCGATTCCTGCCTCCCCCCACACCCCAGGAGACTCTCCGTGATATCGCGCAGAACGTTCCTGACCGGATCCGCGGCCGTCACGACCGCCGCAAGCTACCCCGCCTGGGGAAGCGCTCTCAGCCCGGACGCCAGGGCGGCGGCTCCCGCCACCTGTGAACTCGCCCTCAAGAACGCCTCGTTGCCTGGCACGGTCCGCGCCTACGTCACCGGGCACGAGCAGTCGACGGGCAACTGGGTACTGCTGCGGGCCGACGGCAGTGTCTACCGCCCCGCGTCGCCCTCGGCTCCGCAGACCCCGCTGCCCGTCGACTGCGCCATCCCGCTCGGCGCCGCCGGTTCCGCCCCGAAGGTGCTGACGCTGCCTCAGATGTTCGGTGCCCGCGTCTACTTCGTACGGGACGACACCCTCGACTTCTTCCTCAACCCGGGCCCCTCGCTGGTGGAGCCCGCGTTCGCCACGCCCGCCGACCCGAACTACGGCAGGACGTGGTCGTTCTGCGAGTTCACGTTCAATCCCCAGCAGCTGTACGCCAACATCAGTTACGTCGACCTGGTGACGGCGTTGCCGATCGGCCTGACCCTGGAGGGCGACGCCACGCACACGGTCGCACCGATGCCCGACGGAGCCGTGGACAAGATCGCCTCCGATCTGACGGCGCAGGCGGCCAGGGACGGCCAGCCCTGGGACAAGCTCGTGATCCGGGCCGACGGCGGCGACGTACTCCGCGTCATCTCGCCGCAGAACCTGATGGCTCCCTACTTCGACCGCCCGGCCGAGATGCCGTTCCGCGACGTATGGAACAGCTACATCGACCAGGTATGGGAGAAGTACCGTTCCACCGACCTGAAGATCGACCTCCAGGGCGGTCGGGGCGTCTTCACCGGCCGGGTCAGCGGCGACACGCTCACCTTCAGCGGCGGCCACACCTTCGCCAAGCCCACGTCGAAGGACGTCTTCACCTGCAACCACGGCCCGTTCGCCAACAACCCGGGTGACCCCGACGACAAGAAGGGCCTCCTCGCCCGCCTCGCCGCCGGCTTCAACCGCTCGATCATGCTCACCCATGCCGATCAGCCCAACGGAGCGACCGCGGCCGACTACTACAAAGGCACGGTCACCAACCACTGGGCGCGTGTCGTGCACGCCAACTCGCCCATCGGGTACGCCTTCCCGTACGACGACGTACGCCCGGACGGCCAGCCCGACGTGTCCGGCGCGGCACACGACGGGAACCCGCGGCGCTTCACGGTGACGGTCGGCGCGTAAGCGCTCCGCTGGAGGGGCGATTGTTGTCTGCGGGCCGGTGGGGGTTGATCGCGCAGTTCCCCGCGCCCCTGAAAGACGGGGCTGCGCCCCTGTCTTTCGTCTTTGGGGCGGTAGCCCTGCTTTTCAAGGGGCGCGGGGAAC
>NZ_JBQQCG010000142.1:0-16176 GCF_052245575.1 Streptomyces sp. 2A115
GGCCCAACCGGAACCCAACACGTGGAAACGCTGGGCAGACCAGCCGCTACAGGCTGCCCAATCCAACGGCCGTCCCCCGGACCTCAGCCAGAAGATCACCCTCAGACCACATCGGTGGATCGAGGCTGAGTCAGGTGACCCAGAAACTACCCTCCAAGTTCCTCCCAATTGAATCGGGGATACAACGAAGCGCCTCACGGCGCACAGCGGCCGTAGACCGTCGGCCGTGGGCCGAACTCACCCGGCATCTCCCGCCACTGACTACTGGTGCGGAACCGCCAGATCACCCCCTCGAACTGCTCACGCAGCCGCCCGGGGTACGGGCCGTACTCGCCAATCGGCAGAAACGGCTCGATCAACTTCCATTGCCCGTCGGTGAGTTGCCTGCGCGTCACGGTCATCTTCCTACCGGATCCGCCTTCCAGCCGGATCCGGATCGACAAGATTGATCACGACGTCACACAGGCCCTAACAATCAACTACTGGCGCAGGACACTAACTGCGCTGTCCCGGCTCGCGCCGACCGGGCACAGCGGCTGCGGGGGCCGCGGGATCGGACCCCGCAGCCCGTCCGCCACGGACCGATCACTGGTTGGCGAAGCCGCCGTCCACCGGCCGTACCGTGCCAGTCAGGAAGGGGGAGGGGCCCTGAGAACCAGGCGGCGGCCGCAATCTCCTCCGGGTTCGCAGTGCGTCCCTGGTGCCGTGAACGACGCTGAAGTTGCGCAGGTCCCTGACGGCCGGCCTGCCTGGCCTCGGGCGGTCATCACCTGATTCCATGCGGTGCGAACAGCGTTGTTGCGGCCGGTGTGACGGGCCCGCCCAGCACTGCCGTGATCTTCTCGGCCACGTCGTGAGTATGGCCGTCAAGGTAGAAGTGCCCACCCGTGAAAATATGGACGTCGGTGACGGCAGTGGTGAAGTTCCGCCAGGCACTCGCCTCGGCCACAGTGACCACGGGGTCGCTGTCGCCGATCAGCACCGTGAAGGGGATGACCGGCTCAAAGCCCGGCACCCACGCGTACGAGCCAAGGGCCCGGTAGTCGGCGCGCAGGGCGGGCAAGATCATGGCTTGCAGCTCCGGGTCATCGAGGACCTGCCTACCAGCTCCCCCCAAGTGGGCCACAATGGCAAGGAGTTCGGCGTCCGTGTGCTGCTGGTCGTGCTGGCCGGGAGTGGGGGCGCCGCGGGCGGAGAGGAAGAGCCGCACCGGCCCGGGTGTCCGCCGCTCGCCGAGGCGCCGCGCCGTCTCGTAGGCGAGAAGCGCGCCCATACTGTGTCCGAAGAAGGCGTACGGGGCTCCGCTGTGTCGCAGTACTTCGTCGGCGAGGGCATCGGCCATCTCGCCGATGTCCTCGAAGGGTGCCTCGCGCCGGCGGTCCTGTCGGCCGGGATACTGCACGGCAAGGACGTCGTACGCTGGCGAAAGCAGCCGGGAGAGCGTGAGGAACGAGCTGGCGGCACCGCCGGCGTGGGGAAAACAGATCAGCCGCAGGCTGTCGCTGTCGGACTCAGGCCGTTCGCCGGCCGGCGCGTACCTGCGGAACCACTCGCTGCCCACTTCCACTCCCCGCTCATGTCACGACATGGCGCCCGCCACGGGCCCCCCTGCTGCGCACCCATGCTGCTGGACGCCCCTCAACGGTCATACAAACCGTGCACAAAAGGACCGCACCGGTCAGCAGAGGCCGGGCGCGCTGGGACAGGACATGCCACGCTGGAACGACAGCCACGTGGGCTTCTCGCAGCGCTCCCACCGCTCGTCCGTACCCTCGGCCCAGTCACTCCTGCCACCTCGGTTCCCGGCCTGTACGTTGCTCCCGTACCAGTCCCACGCGCCGGTCACCCCCGCCCCACCCGGCGGTGGCACCGGCACCGGACCCACCGCAAGCCGCGGCAGCATCAACCGCCAGAACCGCTCAATGGCACACTGGGAGTTGTCCTCCACATCTGTACGCCGGAGGACCTCGCCCCCGGCGACGGCGGTCGTGACGGCGAATACCACGTCGTCGAGTACCACATCCGATGCCAGATCACCCCGGCCGCTCGCCGCCGTCAGAACCAGTTCCACCCAGTTGCGCCACTCCTGCCAGAGTCTGACTCCGCTGTGCCAGGTCGCGTCGTAGCCGAGGGCGAAACCGACGCGCAGCACAGGATCGTCCCTGAGACGTTGCACCAGGGTCTGGGAGGTGTCGACCAACAGCTGCAGCGGTGCGGGGTGTTCGCTCGGCTCCCCTGCGATGACGCGGAGCAGTGTCTGCACGGCGCCCAACTCAACGGCTTCCACAAGCGCTTGCTTGTTCTTGAAGTGAAAGTGCAGAGCGCCGATGGTTACACCGGCCCGGGCGCTGATCTCCCTCACCGTAGAGGACGCGAAGCCTTCCTTGTCGAGAACCTCCGCGGCGCAACGGATCAGCTCACGATGCGTACGGACTGCACGCTCCTGCATAGCCATTGAGGCGCTCCGGATTGTGTGAGCGGTTCGGTGCCCTCCTATACGCAGCCACCGGCCAGGCAACGTAACAGACCGGAAGTCCGCTCTCAGCTCGTGGTGGTCAAGCGTGGCTTGAATCGCGCCCAAGGCACGATAGCTGCTGCGGGAACGCGAGCAGGCATTGCGGATCTGAATCGGACCTCGTCCGCATGCGGACGACCGCCGAGATACCGTTCCACATGCTCGCTATTCAGTTCGACCACTTCGGTGGTCCCGAAGTCCTGGCACCAGTGGAACTGCCCGCCCCGGTGGCCGGCCCTGACGAAGTCCTCATCACGGTCGAGGCCGCAGGCGTCAACTTCGCGGACACCCATCAGACAGACGGTTCCTACCTCAGCGCCGACCTGCTTCCGTACGTCCCCGGCAACGAGATCGTGGGGCATACGCCCGACGGGCGGCGCGTGCTGGCCCGGGTCTCCCACGGCTACGCGGAACTGGTGGCCGCCAAGAAGTCCCATGTCTTCGATATTCCGCCCGAGCTGGACGCCGGCCAGGCGCTGGCGCTGCTGACTCAGGGCCTCACCGCCTGGCACCTGCTGCGCTCGGCGGCACGGCTGGCCCCCGGCGAGACCGTGGTCGTCCACTCCGCGGCGGGCGGGGTGGGCTCCCTCGCCGTCCAGCTGGCCAGGGAGTTCGGGGCCGCGCGCGTGCTTGCGCAGGCCTCGTCCCCAGCGAAGATACAACTCGCCCTGGACCTTGGGGCAGACGCAGTGGTCACCTACCCACTCGAGCAGAAGGCCGACGTGATTCTGGACGCGGTCGGCGGAGAACTCTTCGACCAGGCACTGGCTTCGCTGGCGTCCTTCGGCCGACTGGTGACGTACGGCAACGCCTCGCGCAGCGGTTTCACTCCCGTGGATCCCGCACGGCTCAGCCGACTCAATGCCTCGGTGGCCGGATTCTGGCTGCGCCCCGCCCTGGCCAACCCCAGCGCGGTGACCACACCACTGAAGGCCATGATCGACCTGGTGGTCCGCGGGCGTCTGCGGCCCGTCGCGCACCACAGCTATCCGCTCGCCGAGGCGCGTTGCGCGCACGTGGACCTGTTGGCGCGCCGGACCGTCGGAAAGGTGATCCTGCTTCCCCAACGGGGGTGAAGTCCTGCGTACGGCCTGGGACTTTGTGACATTCTCCGGCGCGGTGGCTTGAGTTCCGCAGGCGGCAGGAATCACGATCTAGCTTGTGAGAGAGGCCGGGAACAGCCGATTCCCCCGTTCGCCGCCCCCGGCCTCTCTCACTTCTGGCCTGCCGAAAAATGGCGCGCAACAACCCTCGCCCGGGCCCGGCCGGACCCATTCGATTGCCTCCGCGTATCACATTGGTCCGTTCCCAAACCTCACCGACCGCCTCCCCTGCATCGGGCTTTGTCCCTACTTCTGCCGTGGCAGAAGGCGGCTGGCGCTGGCGCCCGGCTCGGTCATTGTGACGCCCGCACCAACCAGCTTGTCGATGACCGGAGTAAGCTCTGCGAGTTCCGCGAGGAGTATGTCGGCCTTGTCAGGGCCGACGCCTTCGATGCGCTGCATCTCTTCGGCCTCCGCCTCGCGCAGGGCCTCCATGGTGCCGAAGTGCCAGGCGATCCGTACGGACAAGGAACACGCGATGCCGCGGATGCCCAGCGCGCGCAGCACTTGCGCGAGAGGACGGGTCTTGGCCTGCTCGACGGCTTCCAAGAGCCTCTCGGCACGGCTCTCCCCCAGGCGGGCCAGCCCCAAGAGCTGATCACGGTCGAGGGTGAACAAGTCCCCTATGTCTTGGACAAGGCCGCCGTCGACGAGCTGCTGGATGCGGGCCACGCCGAGTCCGCCGATATCCAGCTGATCCCGGCCGACCGCATGGGCCAGCGTGCCGACCAGGCCGCACTTGCGGCCACGCACACAGCGCCAGCGCCGTTCGCTCCTGTCAATGTCGGCACCGCACTGCGGGCACACGGTGGGCAGTGCGACGGGCTGCTCGGCTCCCGTGCGGGCGTGCGGAAGAGGGGCTATCAGGCGCAGCACGATGCCGCCCGCTCTGCCGATCAGCACCTGGTCGCCGATGCGCAGATCCCGGTGGGCGATGTCCGACGGCGTATGGAGATCGGCATAGCCCACAGTGGAGCCGTCAATCTCAACCGGCTCCAGCACGCCGCGCGGGGAGATGAGGCCGGTGCGCCCCACCGTCCAGTGCACCGACAAAAGCCTGGTCACCCCCTGAGCCGCAGGGGTTAGTGCCCGCTCGGCGGGATCCTTCGACATGCCGGAATCATGCAGCAAAGCTGAAGCAGTCAACTCAAAGGCCCCTCAACGCCAGGTCAACGACGGTTCGTCACACACATACGAGAGGGGAGGGGCTGCGTCAGCCTCGTCGACGACCTGCTCCCCCGCTTCCAGCCCTACCGGCACGCTCAAGGCGTTCCGGAGCTCCTCCAACTCGCCGCCGCCTGACGGCGGTGCGCCGATTCGGCCCGGGTCTGGCCGCGAGTTTGCGACCCGCTGCCGGGACGGCACCCGCCAGCGGCATCACCCGCGGCTCGGATGTCCCCGGCCCGCCCGGGCGCATGTCGGAACCGAGCTGGCGGTCCGTCGTAAACGAAACCGCCTAGGTGTGCTGACCGGACAGTCCTGACGCGGCTGGGTCCCGTCCCTGCCCGAGGGCAGGACCCAAGGCCCGCTTCTGGTCGCATCAGTCCCGCCGTTTGCTCAGTGATGCGGCAGGTTTCCCACTTTCGTCCGACCGCCCGGCGCGCTCATCTCCCACCCTTAGCACCTCGTCGATCTGGTCCCAGCTGAGCCTGTTCTCACTCGCAGTTGCCGCCACGATCAGTTCGCCGCACATCTCGATCTCGGTCAGTGCTACATCGGCCTGCGCTGACAGACTGCGGGCGGCAGCGGTGACCGGCGCGGGGGCCTGGCGGGGCGCTGTGGGTTGTCGCGCGTCCCGCTTCACCCTTTCCAGAATCTCCTCGACCTCGAACGGATCCACGAGGTCCCCGGCGATGTGGTCACCGACGCGCGCCGCCCATACGGCAAAGGTCTCCCTGACGGCCCGATAGTCGTTCATGCCTCACCACCCTCATCGCCATCCACATCCGGCCAGGTGCTCTTCAGCAGTTCGCGCGCGTGACGCAGATGCGAGCGCACCGTCGCGGCCGGTTTCCCGAGATGGTCGGCGATCTCGGCAGGCGTGAATCCATCGAACCGCCAGGCCATGGCCTGGCGCTGCCGGGGAGGGAGACGCCGCAGCGCATCAAGCACAGCCTGCTCTTCGAGCTTGGACTCCCACCGCCGCTGTGGGTCTGTCTCTGCACCGGGACCTGGGGCTCCCGCGCCAGGATTCTCCGCGTGGAGTCGCCACTCGTCGGCGTGTCTGCGGAATTGGCGATTGGCTACCCGCCAGCCCACGATGCGGACCCACGCTTTCGGCTCACGTACACCGGACCAGTCGCGATAGGCCATCGTCATCGCCTCCTGCGCTGCGTCCTTCGCCAGCTGCAGCTCGAAGCCGAGCATCACCGGGGTTTCGTTCTGTCCGTTGTCCACTGCGGGCATGGGTCAGGGCCCTCCGGTGTGAAGGGCCCTGGACCAGTGGCGGCGTCGGTTCTGCCAGCCGAACCCCGACGCGGTCGCGAACGCCGTCGTCCAAGCTCTCGATGCTGCCCTGCGCGGCGATGCGCAGGGCGCCGTGTCCGGGACACCCGCGCCGCGAGCGCCGCCCGACGCGGCCTCAAGCTCTTCTCTCAGCTGCTGGTTCTTCAAGGTGACCCGCTGGATGTGGCAGGCGGCGAGTGTCGCCACCAGGCACATAGGTCAGGACCAGAGGGACTTCGGTGGCCTGACACGCCGCGTCTTGCCTCCGCACTCCCCGGCGATGACTTCTTTTCAGGTCACGCGCTGTCGGCGGGCAGCGTCGGGTAGTCGGTGTAGCCGCGGTGGTCGCCGCCGTAGAAGGTGGCCGCGTCGGGGGTGTTGTAGGGGCCGCCGGCTGTGAGGCGGGCGGGCAGGTCCGGGTTGGCCAGGAACAGCGCGCCGAAGGCGATGATGTCCGCGGTGCCGTCCTCGATGTGGGCGAGAGCGCCGGGGCCGGTGGTCTCGGGGTGAGTGAAGGGGTTGAGGATGAACGCCGTCGGCCAGTCCTTGCGCAGCCGGGCGGTCAGGACGCGGTCCGGGCTCTCGACCAGGTGCAGGTAGGCAGGGTCCAGCCGGGCGAGTCCGGCGATCAGGGTGGTGTAGGTCTCCAGCACGTCCGCCGGGTCGGTCTCGGCGATGTCGTTGTAGGGGTTGCCGGGGGAGATGCGGAAGCCGGTCCGGTGGCCGCCGATCGCCTCCGCGATGGCCGTGGCGACCTCGATGCCGAAGCGGGCCCGGTCCGCGGCGCCGCCGCCCCAGCTGTCGGTGCGCAGGTTGGTGTTGGGGGCGAGGAACTGGTGGATCAGGTAGCCGTTGGCCCCGTGGATCTCCACGCCGTCGAAACCTCCGGCGATGGCGTGGCGCGCGGCGTCGGCGTAGTCGGCGATCGTCTGGGTGATGTTGTCCTGGTCCAGTTCCTTCGGCGTGACGTAGTCCTGGGGGCCCTGGTAGGTGAACACCTGGCCCGCCGCCGCGACGGGCGAGGGGGCGACGGGGATGAGTCCGTCGGGCAGCAGGCTGGGGTGGCTGATCCGGCCGGTGTGCATCAGCTGCGCGAAGATCGTGCCGCCCTGGGCGTGGACGGCGTCGGTCACCTTCCGCCAGGCGTCGACCTGCTGGGCGGAGTGCAGACCGGGGGTGTTGGTGTAGCCCTGGCCGCCGGCCGACGGCTGTATGCCCTCGGTGATGATCAGGCCGGCGCTCGCGCGCTGGGCGTAATAGGTGGCCATCAGCTCCGTCGCCGTGGCTGCGGGAGCGTCGGCGCGGCTGCGGGTCATCGGTGCCATCGCGATGCGGTTGGCGAGCGTCTTGCCGCCCAGGTCGATCGGGTCGAATGCGGTGGTCATGGCAGCTTCCTTCGAAGAATGGTTCGGGTGAAAGAGGCAGGCGGCGGCACGGTCCTGCGGGGTGTCGGGGAACTGGTGATCGACAAGGCCATGGTGGGCCGCCGCCGGAAAACAGTCATAGGCGTCAGCTGTGGCCGAAGGCCGCCGCGGTGGCCACGCACGAGAGCGATGTGCTCGCCGAGGTCACCGAACGCAGGCTGCTGACCAGGAACTTGCGGACCGTCAACGCCCTGACCGACCCGACGGTCCTCGAGCCGGTGATCGCCGGTGTGACCGCGGGGCTCAAAGGGGCGGGCACAGTGTCGCCGGTCGGGCGCCTGTCCATGTGTGAGTGGGGTTGCCGCATGGACAGGCGTGACCGTGGGTCTCAAGCCGCTTCGAGGAAGGGGTAGTCGGTGTAGCCCTCGGCGCCCGGCCCGTAGAACAGTTCCGGCCGCGGTTCGTTCTCCGGGTGGCCACCCTGCCAGCGCTCGACCAGGTCGGGGTTGGCGATGAGGGCCCGGCCCACGACCACGGCATCGGCGTGGTCAGCCTCGATCTGCTGGAGCGCCTGCTCGCGGGTGGTCTGTCCCCCGAAAGGGCCGCTGTTGACGATCAGCTTGCCGTCGAAGCGCCGCCGCAGCTCCTGTACAAGGTCGCCGCCCGGCTCGGTGTGCAGTACGGAGAGGTAGGCCAGGCCCAGCGGGCGCAGTTGGTCCAGCAGGGTGCCGTAGGTGGCCAGGACGTCGTCCCGGTCGGTCTCGAAGACGTCCCCGAGGTCGACCTCCGGCGAGATCCGCAGCCCGACCCGCTCGGCACCGACGGCCTGGGCGACCGCCGTGACGACCTCGCCGACGAAGCGGGCGCGGTTGTGCGGCGAGCCGCCGTATCCATCGGTGCGCTGGTTGGCCGCCGGGGAGAGGAACTGCTGGAGCAGGTAGCCGTTGGCGCCGTGGATTTCCACGCCGTCCGCTCCCGCCTCGATGGCTCGGCGGGCCGCGGTGACGAAGTCCTCCATGGCTGCCCGGATCTCTGCGGTGGTCATCGCTTCCGGTACGGGATAGGGCTGCTCGCCCTTCTCGGTGAACGTCTTATTGTCGATGGCGATCGCGCTGGGGGCGAGGATGCGGCGGCCGCCGTTGATGTCGGGGTGGGTGCCGCGGCCGGCGTGCATGATCTGCAGGACGATGCGGCCGCCCTCGGCGTGCACCGCCTCGAACACCCGCTGCCAGCCGGCCGACTGCTCGTCGGTGGCGATGCCCGGCTCGCCGACATACCCCTGCGACGCGTGGTCGGGGTAGGTGCCCTCGGTGATGATCATTCCGACGCTCGCCCGCTGCCGGTAGTACTCGACCATCAGGTCCCCGGGAATGCCGGAGGAACCGGCCCGGACCCGGGTTATCGGGGCCATGACGATGCGGTTGGCGAGCTCGATCTTCCCAAGGGAAACGGGGGAGAAAAGCGACGGAACGGGCGAAACTGCTGAAATATTGACAGTCATGGGTTTCTTTCTCTCTGCAATACGGAGGAAAACGGGATGAAGGCCTGCGACACAGGGGGTCCACGCTGTCCCGGCGGAGGCACGGATGCGGTCCTCGGGCAGGCGCGGGCCCGCTGACGGTGACGCGGTTCCATGACCGCGATCGGGGTGTGGGTGGTGTCGGCGGCGAACGCGGTGAGAACCGCATGCCGTCGGCGTCGACGCCGGTCAAGCGCAACTGCCCGCCGGAGTACGGGCGTTCGCTCCCTGCGCACGATCAGTAGTCAGCCAGGTGACGAAGTCATGGGTGCCGCCGCCGGAGTCGGTACGGATCGGTGTCTGCAGGCCGCGCCGCGACCGGCTCCCTCGTCGCGCCCCCCGCGAAGAGGACCGATACACGGCTTCACCTGGAACGCGCTTCCGGCGGTGGCGGGAACAGCGATCTCAGCGCTCCTCATTCTCACCGGCCTGAGGCACTTCCGCCGGCCGATCGCCCATCGGACCGGCTGCTTCACGAAAGCGCGCGACTAGCTGAGCGGCACGTCCGCGACAGCCTTGAGGTGGCTGAACGCCTCGAGGGAATACCGGCCGTGGTACCGGCCCAAGCCGCTTTCGCCGACGCCGCCGAAAGGCAGGCCGGTCATGAGCAGCTGTATCACCGGCTGGCCCCAGGCGACGCCGCCGGAGGACGTCTCCTTCACGAGACGCGACTTGGTGGCCTCGGACTCAGTGAAGGCGTAGAGCGCGAGGGGCTTTTCGCGTTCGTTGATGAAGGCGATGGCGGCATCGAGGTCTGCGACTTCGACGACGGCGAGGATCGGACCGAAGATCTCCTCCTGCATGACCGGCGACGCGGGGTCGACATCGGTGAGCACGGTCGGTGCGATGTACAGGTCGTCACGGTCGTGCTGGCCTCCCACCGCCGCCCGGCCGGAATCCAGCAGAGCGGTGAGCCGGTCGAAGTGCCGCTCGTTGATGATCCGGCCGAAGTCGGCTGAGGTCTGCGGGGTGGAGCCGAACTGGGCTTCGACCGCCGCGCGCAGGGCGGGAACCAGCGCGGCGGCGGTGGCAGGATCAGCCAGAACATAGTCCGGGGCTACGCACTGCTGCCCCGCGTTGCCGAACTTGGCGCCGACCAGCCGCTTCGCGGTCTCGTCCACGTCGGCGTCGGGCGCCACGAAGACCGGCGACTTGCCCCCGAGTTCGAGCGTGACCGGGGTGAGGTTCTTGGCTGCCGCGGCCATGACGACTCGGCCGACCGTGCCGTTGCCGGTGTAGAAGATCTGGTCGAAACGCTGCGCCAGCAGGGCCGTGGTCTCCTCGGCGCCCCCCTCGACCACGGTGAGCACGTCGGCGTCGAAGTACTGTCGCAGGAGCCGTGAAGCCACTGCCGAGGTGTGCACCGACATCTCGCTCGGCTTGGCCACCACGGTGTTCCCGGCGGCCAGCGCGCCGATGATGGGGTCGATGAGAAGGTGCAGCGGGAAATTCCACGGAGAGATCACCAGGACGACCCCGAGCGGGTCGTACGTGGTGTACGCCGTGGTCGTGGGACCGAAGTGGGCAGGAACCTCCACGGGGCGAGGCTCAAGCCAGCTCTCGAGATTCGCCAGTGCCTCGTCGATGTCGGCGACGGTGAAGTCGATCTCCTGCACCTTCGCCTCGGCGGCGTTCTTCCTCAGATCCGCCCAGAGGGCTTCGATCAGCTCCTGCTCGTTCTCGACCAGCAGTGCCCGCAGCCGCTGCAGCTGGCTGACGCGCCAGTCCAGTGAGCGGGTGACGCCGCTGTTGAACGTCGCACGAAGGCGGCCCACCACCTCCGCAGCCGTTTCCGTCCGGTGCGTCCTCGACTCGATCCCCTGTGTTGCGCTCATGGGATGTGCTCCGTTCTTGATGCAAGCCACGCCCCGGCTGCCTCCCGGCCGGGCACGGTGACCAGCGTCCTGGACGGGCCGGCATCCACCCAGGTCACGGCTTTGCGTATGCCCGCGATGCCTACCACTGGTTGGGTCAGGATGGTGTGCGTGCGACCGTGGATACTCGAGGCATGGACGAATACGCCGAACCGGTGCACAAGCCCGCCGCCGGCCCTCTGGACCCGCGTGCCGAGCTCAGTGAGTTCCTGCGCACCCGGCGGGCCCGGCTGAAGCCGGAGGACGTGGGGCTGCCGGACTTCGGACGGTACCGGCGGGTGCCGGGGCTGCGCCGCGAGGAGCTGGCGCAGCTGGCCGGGGTGTCGGTGGCGTACTACACACGGCTGGAGCAGGGCAATGGGCGACACGTGTCGGCGGAGGTCCTCGACGCCATCGCCCGCGCGCTCAGGCTGAGCGACGCCGAGCACGCCCACCTCACGCACCTGGCGAAACCGAAGCAGCAGAAGAAGAAGCCGGCCGGCCGCGCCCAGCAGGTGCGGGGTCCCCTGCGGACGCTGCTGGACACCATGGACGGTGTTCCGGCGATCCTCGTGGGACGGCGCTCGGACATCCTCGTCTGGAACCGGATGGCCGCGGCGGTCTTCGGCGACTGGACCGAGCTGCCGGCGAGGGAGCAGAACTGGGCGCGGCTGGTCTTCCTGCGGCCCGAGTACCGCGACCTGTTCGTGGACTGGGAGCACAAAGCCAGCGACATCGTCTCTCAGCTGCGCATGGACGCCGGCTCCCATCCGGACGACCCCCGGCTGTCCGCGCTGGTGGGCGAACTCTCCGTGAAGAGCGAAGAGTTCAGGCGGCTGTGGGCCACCCACGACGTCAAGGAGAGGTGCCACGGCATCCAGCGCCTGCACCACCCGCTCGTCGGCGAACTCGATCTCCGCCTCGAGTCGTTCCACCAGGCCGACGCCCACGAGCAGATGTTGGTGACTTACCACGCCGAACCGAACTCCCCGTCGGCGGAGGCTCTGCGACTGCTGGCCAGCTGGGGCGTGGATGCGACCCGGGCGGGAACGGACACGTCGTCGGCACGCACGGCTTGATCAACTCCCCTTGATCACCGGTAGTCGGCTGGGCGCCACACCCCGCGTCCTGTCGCACGCCAGACGCCTCCGGGGGGTGTCGATTCAGGACGGCCCGGGTGTGGCGGGCGTGCCTGGGGCCGCGGTGGCTCAGCCTGGCGGTACATGTGCCGCCGCGCGAGCCGGCGTGCGATCAGGAACCGTCGGGCCCGTCAGCGTCCGCCGTCCTCTCCACCGATCGCCAAGACGGATAGTGGGTCTCGACCGGTCGGCCGTCCGGATGCTGGCCGCACAGAGAGTCCAGATGCTTCACGTACTTGGCGCGGCCGCGGCGAGAAACACGTTCATCTGGGCCACCGCGTCGCCCGCCTCGACCGTCACCGTTCCGGTCCGGGTGAGCACGCAGACGATGCTGAACTCCGCGGGGCTCTACCAGGCATCGATCAGCGCCTCCATCGACCGACGAGGTGCTCGAGAGTTTCGCTGCCTGCCCGATCTCGCGCATCGACGGCGGATAGCCACGCTGCTTGACCGAGTCGGTGATGCAGGTCAAAGCTTTCCGCTGCCGGTCGGTGAGGCCGTCGGCACAGGCCGGATGCCGGGCGGTCGGCCGATGGGGCGGTAGTTGTTGGTGACGGCCTCCATACGGCCCCCTTGATCATGATTTATCTTGAAATGGTATCTCGCGCCGCAAACAACGCGCACTGGCATTCGATCTGAGATGGGTGCGGATCCTTTCGAGGGACAGCTGAGCTGGGAAGACGCTGATTGACGTGTGGGCGGTGTAGTCGTACTTCTACCGTGGCGAGGTGGAGGTGGGGCGCGATGGTGTCGTTGCCGGAAGAGCTTCAGGCGCGGGAGGCCGCGGCTCGACAGCGGGTGGAAGAACTCCGCGCCACCCCTCCTCCCTCGACCCCTACCTCGACTACCTGCAGCAACGCTGGGACGAGGGCGAGCACAGTGCCAAGATCCTGCACCAGGAACTTCTCACCAAGGGCTACCTGGGCCACTATCAGCGCGTGAAGATGGCCGTCGCACCTCTCCGGCGCGGCCTGCCCCTGGACGAACCGCGAGAGCGGACACCCTCCCCACGCGAAGCCGCACGCTGGATCATCACCGCTTCCGACCGGCACGGCCCGCACACCGCAGAACGTCTGCAGCGGTTACTTGAGCACTGCCCGGAGCTCCGCCGCACCCACGACCTTGTCCGTCAGTTCGCCGCCATGCTCGATGCCCGTAACGCCGCACCGCTGCCGGACTGGCTCGACCAGCTCAAGTCCAGCGGACTGGCTCCGCTCGCCGGTATCGCCACAGCTCTGAGTGAAGACCACCACGCGGTCGCCCAGGGGATCACCACCCCCTACAACTCGGGGGTCAACGAAGGCCGTATCACCGACGTGAAGCTCCAAAAACGCATCATGGGAGGACAGGCCGGCGTCCCGCTCCTGCGTCATCGAGTCATCCTGATCGCCCACCTCCGCCGCCGCTATGCGGACCAACCGACCACCACACCAAGATGATCTCCGTCTACGAAAATCTTGCCGGAGCCGTCAAAATGCTCAACGAAGTACGGATGAACGTGCTCAGCCAGATGTTCGTCTTGAGGGCTCGTGACGGGCTGTCACGTGCGACGATCGTGGTGTGAAGAGCCCTGATTCTTCGTTCCGTAGGCGCCTGTTGCTTGAGTCGCTGACCGTGCTGGCGGCTGATGCCCAGACCCAGGTTGCCTGGCTGGCCAAGCACGGCGTACTGACGGATGAGATCGCTCTGGACGTCGATCACGCCTGTGGCATGGCCGAGGCCCTGGTGGAGGAGGGACAACTCGATCGCGTTGCCCTGCCTGACCTGCGGGAGATCAACGCCGTTCTCAGCGAGATGAGCGGTGCGAAGAACACTGATCGATGGTCGAGGGACGCGTTGTTCGCCGATGAGGGATGGGGTCGGGCCCGGCGGGCGGCCCGCCGGGTACTCGTTGCCGAACTGGGTGAATGGCAGCAGCCGCTTCCGGAGATTTCTGTCATCTGGTGACGGACGCCGTTCTCGCTGGTCAGGCCGCTTGGGCGTCCCGTTCGATTACGGCGAGCCGGTTCTTGAGCCGGTAGCTGGGGCCGTTGATCGAGATCACGTCGCAGTGGTGGAGAAGCCGGTCGAGGATGGCGGTGGCGAGGACCTCGTCGCCGAAGACCTGGCCCCATTCGCTGAAGGTCTTGTTCGAGGTCAGCTTCTCGTAGCGTTTGGAGATCACCTGGAAGACGAGGTTGGCCTCCGTTCGTTCCAGGGGCTGGTAGCCGACCTCGTCCACCACGAGGACGCTAGGGCGGAGGTAGGTGCCGAATTTGCTGGTCAGGCGGCCTGAGGCTTCAGCGGCGGTGAGGTTGCGGACCATGTCGTCGAGGCTGGTGAAGTAGATCGAGTAGCCGGCCCGGCAGGCTGCGACCGCGAGGGCGACGGCGATGTGGGTCTTGCCGACTCCCGGCGGCCCGAGCAGGGCGGCGTTCGCCTTTGCTTCCACGAAGGAGAGGGTGGCGAGGTCTTTGACCTTGCGGGGACCAAGGTCGGGCTGGAAGGAGAAGTCGTAGTCCTCCAGCGTCTTGTGGTGCGGGAGCTTCGACAGCCGCAGGCCTTGGCGGAAAGGCCTACATCGCTCCCGCCGACCTTGCGGGTTCTGATGACGAACCGTTGACTTGGCGCTACTTTGCGACTGTCTGAGAGGGGGCGCTGGTGTCCAATGTGATCCGGGTCAGCGCGGACGGCGTGGGCGACGAGCTGCGTTCGTTCCAGAGGTGGCTTTGGAATGAGCCGGACGTCCGCCGCTATGCGGTGATCTCGGTGGAAGCCGCGGTCTGAACACGGCGGGATCCCGCACGCCCTCGCCCAGCTGGGGCGGCCCCTTCTGATCCTTGCGTCTGTCAGGTCAGTGACTGAACTGCTTCAGCATGGTGTACATCGTCCAGCAGATCATCCCGACCGTGGCGGCGATCTGCGTGAAGCTGCTCTTGAGGGCGTCCATGAACGGCTTACTGACTTCGGCGTCTTGGGGTCTGGATGTGTGTCGGGACCGGTGACGTGGTCCGTCCGGGCTGGTACGCCGGATGCATGCGGTATCCGGACGGGGGCGGGCTGACCGCCGAGCAGCGCAGGCGCCGGGAAGAGGTACGGATGCGGGCTGTTGACCTCTTCGAGGAGGACGTGAAAGTCCCGTGCGTCGCCCGGGAGTTACGGGTGAGTGAGAAATCGGTCTACCAGTGGCGCCGCGCTTGGAAGGCGGGCGGATGCGGGGCGCTGCGTTCGAAGGGCCCCTCCGGCTACGACTGCCGCCTCGGCCCCCACCTGCAGGCCAAGCTCGCGATGTGGCTGGAGGAGGGGCCGGCCGCGCACGGCTGGAGTGAGGACCAGGTGTGGACCGCCTCCCGGGTACGCACGCTGATCGGACGCAAGTTCCATCTCTCCTGCAGCGTCTCCGGGGTGACCCGGCTGCTGCACCGTATGGGCTACAGCGTGCAGATACCCGCCCGTCCCGCCGCTGAGCGCGACGAGGACGCGATCACCGTGTGGCGGGAGGTGACCTGGCAGGAGGTAAAACCCTCCGGGCGGCGACCGGCGCGTTCATCTGTTTCGAAGACGAAGCGGGCGTGACCGGCCGTCCGCCCCAGGGCCGCACCTGGGGTCGGCGCGGCATCACCCCGAGCGTCAAGGTGTCCGGCCGCAGCCGGGGACGGCTCTCGGTGGCCGGGCTGCTGTGCTACCGGCCCGGGCTGCCCGCCCGCCTGTGCTACCGGCTGCGCCGGCATACCGGCCGCAAGGGCGAGCGCCGCTCGCTCGGCGAGAGCGACTACATCCGCCTCCTCGACGGCGCCCACCAACTGCTCCAGGCCCCGCTGATCGTGGTCTGGGACCGGCTGAGCACCCACATCTCCAAGACGATGCAGGCGCTCGTGGCCGAGCGGGACTGGCTGACGGTGGTCCTGCTGCCCGGGTATGCGCCCGAGCTCAACCCGGTGGAGGGCCTGTGGGCGCATATCAAACGGAGCCTGGCCAACCTGGCCGCCCGCACCCTCAGCGAGCTGGAGACTCTGCTCCGCCAGCGGCTCAAGGCGATGCAGTGCCGGCACAGCATCCTCGGAGGATTCCTCGCCGGGACGGGCCTCGCACTCGACAGACCGGACGGACCCTAATACGCCGAAGTCAGTAACAGTAGTTCGTTAAATCCGGTGGTAGAGGTCAATGCCGTGTCCGGTGGTGACTGCGTCGATCAGGGCCTGGAGTTCGGAGGGTGGGTCCTTGTCCGTCCAGGCTTGCCACCACCGGTTGAGGGTGAC
>NZ_JBQQCG010000143.1:0-15909 GCF_052245575.1 Streptomyces sp. 2A115
CGCCGGCCTGAGCCTCTACCAGGTCGTCCGCGAGCTGCAGACACTCCTCGCCCTCTGGACCGGTGCCTGCCCCACCTGCCACCACGACATACCCACACCAATACGCACCTGACCAAGCCCTACTAGGGGTGCTTTCAAAAAGCCGGGTGCTTGCGGGCGAGTGTCATGCAGTGGGCGAGTTGCAGGAAGGCGTCGTGCATGTCGTCGCGCACTTCCCACCGGATCCACAGGCGGCGAGGGCCATGGAGCCAGGCGATGGCGGACTCGGCGCCCCAGCGAACCTTGCCCAGGCCCGAGCCGTGCGGCTGGCTCCGTCGAGCGATCTTCGGTGTGATGCCGCGCTCGCGCAGTCGTCGGCGATAGAGGTCGTAGTCGTAGCCGCGGTCGGCATACAGCATCCTGGGATTGCGCCGGGGGCGGCCCCGCTTGCCCCGCACCGGCCCAAGGCTGTCGATCAGCGGCAGAAGCCGGGGGACATCGTGGCGGTGACCGCCGGTCAGCGACACCCACAGCGGAGTGCCGCGGGCATCGGTCAGCAGGTGATGCTTCGAGCCCGGCCGCCCGCGGTCAACCGGGCTCGGACCGACTTTTGGGCTGCTTCGCCCCCGCTTGGCCTGCACATGAGAGGCGTCGATGGTGGCGCGGGAGAAGTCGAGACAGTCCGCAGCCCGCAACTCGTCCAGCAGCACCCGCTGGAGCTCCTCCCACACCCCGGCCCTCTGCCACTCGGCCAGCCGCCGCCAGCAGGTAGGACCGGAACCGAACCCCAGCTCCTGCGGCAGGACTCCCACTGGATGCCGGTGTAGAGGACGAACAGCACGCCTTGGAGCGTCCTGCAGTCATCGATCCGCTTGCGCCCCGGGTACCGGACCGCCGTTCATGCTTCGGCAACAGCGGCTCGATCACCGCCCACAACCCGTCACTGACCTCCCACGGCTTCCACCGCGCCATGGTCACACCCCACAGAAAACACGGGATTACGCGCATCTCCCGACCGTGCCACAACACGAACTTTCTGCAAGGACCCCTAAAAAAGGACGTAACACCGCAATGAACGCTTTCACCACCGCCGTAGCCGTCGGGTCGGAGGAGCCGCTCAGCCCCGGCTACGACACGGCGACCAAGGACGACGCCGAGTTCAACAAGCACTTCCGGCACGGCTTCACCACCATCGACGACGTACAGATGCACTACGTCATCGGCGGCGACGGCCCGCAGGTCCTGGTGCTGCTGCACGGCTGGCCGCAGAGCTGGTACGAGTACCGCCCGATCATGCCCTCGCTGCTGCCCGGCCGCACCGTCATCGCCATCGACCTGCCGGGCCTGGGCGACTCGACCGGAAACCCGCCCTCCATGACCAAAACGGTCCTGGCCACCTACGTCCACAAGCTGCTCAACCACCTCGGCCACCACGAGAACGTACACGTCGTCGCCCACGACCACGGCCTCAACGTCGCCTACTCACTGGCCGCCCAGCACCGCGACCAGGTGGCGGGCCTGTTCCTCATGGACGCCGCCCTCGTCGGCAAGAACCTGAAGTTCGCCACCCTCGCATCGGTGTCTTGGCACTTCTCCTTCTTCCTGCAGAATCCGCTCGCCGAGGAACTGGTCACCGGCCGGGTCGAAACCCTCCTCACCCGCTTCTTCCAGAGTATGAAGACCGCCGGCGAGAACGTCTCCGACGACGAACTCGCCGAGTTCGTCCGGGTGTACTCCCGCCCCCAGGTCCTGCACGCCGGCTTCGGGCTCTACCGGACCCTGACCCAGGACGAGGCCGACAACACCAAACTCCAGGAAACCCCGCTGACCATCCCGGTCCACATGATCACCCAGGCCGCCCTCGCCGACCTGTTCCTGCCGACCGTCCAGGGCGCCGCCCCCCACGCCACCTCCGCCGTCGTCCCCGGCGCCGGACACTTCCTCGTCCACGAAGCACCGGACCGCGTCCTGGCCGAGATCAACGCCTTCTACCCCACCTCCACCCCCTGACCAAAAAGCACCACACGACCACATGACGTCCAAACCATCCGATGCCAGAACTCGCGCGGTCCCTGAAGGGCAACCTCGAAAGCCGGCACACCGAGGCCACGTAAACGGCGCCTGACGACGTCTCAGCCGGATCACACCTGCCGGCATCCGCGTACGAGTGGATCCGCGCCCCGGTCGCGGAACACGTCGAGGTGCAGTCCGTGAGCGGTGGGACGGGCGTGGCGACCGCGCTCGTCGGCGGCGCACCGATCCTGCCGGTCCGGCCCGGTGAGCTGTCCGGTCCGGCCCTGGGTGTCACGCTGGAGGCGTGGGGTCCGGCGGGCGGGCCGGTCCGTGGGCAGACCGCCGAGCTGGTGATCACCCGACCGATGCCGTCCATGCCGCTGCACTTCTGGAACGACGCAGGTGACAGCCGTCACCACGACGCCTACTTCCCCGCCTACCCGGGTGTGCGGCGGCACGGCGACTGGGTCACCATGACCCGGCGCGGCACGGTGATCGTGAACAACCGTCGGAGTGCTGGGGCAGCCGTTCGTAGTCGCGCGCGTTGCGGCGGGCGTTCATGCACCAGCCGATCGTGCGCTCGACTTTCCAGCGCCGGGGCAGGACGACGAAGCCCTTGATGCCCTTGGGCCGGGAGACGATGCGCAGGGTGAGCCAGAGGCGGTCGCGGGCCCAGTTTACGAGGTCGCCAACGTAGCCGCGGTCGGCCCAGACCTGGGTGATCTGCGGCTGGGTCAGGCGCAGGCGCCAGAAGACGTCGCGTGCGGCGTCGCGGTCCTGGATGTCGGCGGGCGTCACCGTGATCATCACGGGCAGGCCGAGCGTGTCCACGGTGATATGTCGTTTGCGCCCGTTGATTTTCTTGGCGGCATCGTAGCCGCGGCTCTTCCGGCCGACGGTGGAGGCGGCCTTGACCGACTGGGAGTCCACGATCAGCGTCACCGGGTGGGGGCAGCGGCCCTTGCCGGTACGAATCCGGCGCCGGAGCTGATCACGGATATAGGTGACGACCCCGGCCCGGTTCCACCTCCAGAAGAACCCGTAAACCGTCTCCCACGGAGGGAAATCCGCAGGCAGGGCCCTCCACTTCGCGCCGTTGTCGACGATGTAACGGATGCCGTCGACGATCTCCCGCCGCGGCCACTTCTCTGGATGTCCGCCGGTCTTGGTCCGGCAGGCCGGCACTGGCAGGAGGGGTTCCAGCAGGGCCCATTCGGCGACGGAGGTGTCGGAGGGGTAGCGGCGGCGACGGAAGGCAGCGGGCATGGCGGGCTCGGCAGAGGGATCGGCTGCGAACGGGGGTTATTTGGAGAGCTGGGCGAGGGTGGCGCGCACCCCGGTGAGCTGGGCGGTGGCGAGCTGGGCCCATTCGTCGTCGGGGTAGCGGGCCAGGTGCGGGTCGAGCGTGCCCGTGATCACCCGGGTGAGCCGACAGAGGATCTGCCGGAACTGCCGCTTGTCGTACTCATCCAGTCCGCGGGGTCGTCGGAGAACATGAACCCGTCTCGCCGTGTCCAGGTGATCGGCGTCAGGTTCTCCGCGGCGACGACATCGCGGACGTGCCCCATTCCGCGGCCCACCTGCGAACGGGTCAGGCGGGTGGCAGCCATCAGCTGTTAGGTGTGCAGGCCAGCGGGGCGTGCTTCCATCAGAGCGACGCGGACCAGATCGCCGTAGTGCCCGGCCAGCGGCCGGGCCTCCCGGCGTCGCGGCATGGCCTACTCGCCTTTGAGCAGCTGGACCAGCTGCTCATCCAGGGTGAAATCGCCATTGTCGAGCGCCCCTTCGAGCCAGTCCGCCGCCGCGCGGACCCGGCCGATCTGCCGGCGGACAGTCTCCCGCTCGTCCTCGGTGAACTCCTGCCCGCGCAGCTGCGGGACCAGGCGGCCGAGCGTGGCCACGAAGCCGTGGCAGGAGCCGACCAGGTCGAGGTATTCGATGGTGTGCTCGATCGCGCGGACGGCCGGGGTGCGTTCGCGGATCCGATCACGCGTCTCGGCGGAGTTGTCGAACTGCGCGCGGTTGACGAGCATCCGGGTGGTGTCGTCCCGCATGGTCGTCCGGGCCACGGCCGGGCGGCGCAGCAGACCGGTAGTGACCTCCTGCGCGACGGTGTCGTCCCTGGTCAGCTCCGTGACGACCCGGACCTTATCGGCAGGGGTGACGTGCTCGGTCACCGCCGGCCGCTTCAGCAGGTCGGTGGCGACCTGGGCGGCGACCTCATCGTCCCGGGTCAGTTCGGCAACGGCCTGGACCTTCTCGTCCACCGTGACCGGCCGGTCGACCCGTTGGCCGACGACCCGTTTCGCGCCGTCCGGCGTCCACTGCCTCGTCCCCGTGCGCGGGTTGAACGGCGCGTCCTCGATCGCTGCCCAGCGTTCGTCCGCGTCCGCGACCGAGGCGAGGATGCGGTGAACGGTGAACGACACGCCGTCCTTGCGGTGCCCCTCGGGCCAGCGGTTGGCGGTGTATCGCCAGTCTTCCACCGTCCGGCGCTCGACGCCGATGTCGTCCGCGAACATCTGCAACGACTCCGTCACGGTGAACAGGTCGTTCGTGCCGTTCGGCATCGACCCGCCCACCGACCTCATCGGCTCGATCTCCAACGCCATGTCACCCAGGGCGAACTGCGCCCTCGCGATCTGGGCGATCAGTTCCTTGGCCTGGGTGACGAGCTGTTCGTAACGCTGCCGGGTGACGTTCCCGATCCGGTCGGCCACATCGGTCATGAAGACCACCGCCTCGCCCGGGTGCGGCCCGGCCACCACGACGTGACCGGTCAAGGGGGTGCCAGCCCCGGTCACCATCCACCGTGACGCGCGCGCGACACGCCGGGGCAGAGCGTGAACTGGGGGCGCTCGAAGCGCTCGGGAGTCGGTCCCAACTTCCCTGCAAAACAAAGGGTGTTCGAGGTGTTCGCGAGACGTTCGGCTATGGCGTTTCCGTAACGCCGTTCCGCGACGCCCGCCGCTGACGGCAGGCCCGCACCCGGCAACGGTCCGAGCAGTACACCGCAGCCCTCGACCGCTCCACCCCCACCGTCCACGACCGCCCGCACACCGGGCACTCCGCCTGCTCTCCCCGCTGCATCGCAGCCACCCGCTGCCGGGTCCGCTGAAGCCTCCGCCACCGCCGCGACCTGCACCGACCCGAGCAGAACACCGCCTCCGCCGCCATCGCCTGCGGCAGCGGATCACCACACTCCGGGCAGTACCGCCGAGCCGTCCCGCCAGCCCCCACACCTCAGATCATCCAGCCGTACCCACCTCACGGCCAGGGATCTACAACACCTACTCACCGACAGCGATCGCGCGATGGTGGAGGCGTGGATGCACAGCCGCGACCGGTTCGTCACGGTCATCCCCGTGACGGCAGTGCTTGCCGGCCGCCAGCAGCTGGACCGGCCGACAACCGACCCCATCCTGCTCACCAGCGAGGCGTGACGACCGTGAACTCGCCGCGGGAGCTGTCCGGCGTCTTCGCGGGGACTGCGCGAACGAGCGCCCTGGAAGCAGGGCGCGAGGCCGCAGTCGCCCGCCGCCGCGCCGACAGCGAGAAGTGCCGACGGCGCGTGCTCGACGTGATCGCCGGCATGCGCAAGACGCGCGCACCCCTGTCCGACGCGGAGATCACGCGCCGGGCGGGAGTGAACCCTCAGTACCTGCAGCGCCATCGGGACCTGAAGGCGGAGGCGGAGGTCGCCCGCGCGCACCTTGCCGACAGCCGGCCCCGGGCCGCAGCCGCGCAGGCGGCCCGCAAGGAGGCGGCTCTGCAGGTGGAGAACCGCATGCTGCTCGAACAGAATCAGGCCCTGCGCAAGGATCTGGAGACGGCACGGTCGGAGCTGCGCTCGCTCCGGACCCGCGATCTCATGGGCGCTGCGCGTGGGGACCTCGCTGCTCTGCCTCATCGCGACCCCGCGCTCAAGGAACTGCGCAGGGAGCGGGACGAGGCCGTGGCCGTCGGGCGGTGCGCGGAGGCAGACCTGGTGACCTTACGCCGTGTTGTTCAGCGACTTATGGCGGAGAACACCCGGCTTCTCGGAGGGCAGGCCGACGCACCCGGCGGCGGCAGCCCGTCGGTCGGTCAGGAAGCTTTGGGATCGGGTGCGTAGGCCTCGGTGACGTCGCGAAACCTTCCCTCAGCAGGGATTGCAGTTGGGTGTGGTTCCTGGCTCTGGCAGTTGGTAATTCGATGACCGATACGTTGACCGTAGAGTGACGGATCCACTCCCAGCCCTACGTCCGTAGCGTCGGGCGTGCTCAGTGCACGCGCACCCCACCAGGCCGTCTGCTCCGCCCAGGTCGACTTCGAGGTCCGCTCACCGTCCGCAGACGACTGGTCCCCCCGACGCTCTGGGCGGTTGGCGATGCTTGAGCCGGCGCCATTCCCGCCGGGCGTCGCACCCAACCGCGCTTGTGATGTCCACAACCCCAAACAAATCACCGATCGGAGACATCTCGTGCCTGCCGTATTGATTCATGGCCTCCGGGACACCTACCTGAGTCGAGCGGCAGACCCCTAACACCGGATCAGGCGGCGCCTCATGACCGTGCGAGGTGACGCCTGATCCGAGTGGCGATCGTCACCACCTGGCCTCCCGGGGCCGGGAGCCGATGCTGACCCCGGGGCGCCTCATGGCCAGTGCAGGCGGCGTGAATCTCAGTGGCCGCCGGCCCGCTACGTGGCTCCTGGCACGACCTGCGCGCCGACCGCCCCCCCTCGGCCCTCAGTTGACCATCCCGTCCAAGCCCGCCCGGTGCAGATCCAGGACGGAAGCGTGTATGTCCGCACACGCAACATCACGGAGTGAACGGTGACACAGACACCGAACAACACATCGGTCGGCGTCACCGCCGAGCGGTCCGATGCGGCGCGTAATCGCTCCCGGCTGCTGAAAGCGGCCGCACAACTGATCGCCGAACAAGGAGCCGAGAATGTGACGATGCGGGAGGTCGCCGAAGCGGCCGGTGTAGGGAAGGGCACGCTCTTTCGCCGGTTCGGCGACCGCGACGGCCTCCTGCTCGCTCTCCTCAACGAAGCCGAGGCGGAGTTTGAGAAGTTGTACACCTCAGGTCCTCCTCCCCTGGGGCCAGGAGCTTCCGCGGGAGATCGTCTGGCAGCGTTCGGCTGCGCCCTGCTCGTGCGCATCGCCGCCGACGCGGACCTGGGCGCCGCGCTGGGACGCCAGGTGCCCTACGCACGCCGCAACGCCTCGAACACCGGCCGGGCCTTCCACGGTCATGTCTCAACTCTCCTGCGCGAGACAGGGGTTGACGCAGACCATGACTTGCTCGCCCACGCCCTGCTCGCCTTCACGAGCTTCGAAGCGGCGGACTACCTGCGCAAGGAACGCGGAGTGGCCACCGCACGCCTGCAGGCCACCTGGGTAGACCTGGTGCGACGGCTGACCCAACCCAAGGGACCGTGAGATCATCCCTACGGTAAGAATCCGGGCATCGGCGAGCCACCGAGCAGCATTGGGATACCGCCGGTCACCCCTTCAAGCGCAGCCCTTCCTCGAAGTCGACGCGCGCGAGGTCGGCGCGCGAGACGATGCCGAGCTTGGGGAACACGTTGGCCAGGTGATAGCCCACCGTGCGGGGGCTGATCAATAGCTGTGCCCCGATCTCCCGGTTGGTGAGTCCCTCCGCGGCCAGCCGTGCGACTCTCGCCTCCTGCGCGGTCAGGACCGTTGGGGCGTCCCGGTCCGGTGCCGAGTCGCGGCGCACCTGCTGCCCGCTCAGCTCCTGTTCGGCCAGGGTGCGGGCGAGCAGGGGAGCCGCGTCGAGTCGCCGGAAGGTTTCCGCGGCTTCCGCCAGCTGGATCCGTGCGTCGCTACGGCGGCGGGCCCGGCGAAGCCACTCGCCGTACAGCAGGCGGGTGCGGGCGTAGGCGAAGGGCCGCGACTGGGCTCCGGGGACCTCCAGCGCTAGCCGAAAGTGCTTGTCCGCATCAGCTCCGGACTCCAGCAGGGCATGGACCAGGTGCGTTGCGGAGACCGCCCAGGGCGCATGGGACCGCTCCGCCCACCGCCGCAGCAACCACGCCTGTTCCTCGGCAGTCGCCCGCTGCCCGGCCTGGACCGCGGCTTCAGCGGTGTCAGGCGCGGCCAGCAGCGCGATGGTGGGGTGCGCCGCGTGGTGCCCGTCCTCGGTCAGCCGGACCAGGCGGCCCACAGCGTCCTCGGCGCGGCCGGCGAAGAGCGCCGACATACCGAGGGTCCACTGCGCGGCCGCGCTGAAGACGCGCCCTCCGCGCGGCACCCAGACCTCGGCGGTCCGGGCGGCATGGTCCGCGACGGTCTGCTCATCGCCTCGCGCGGCTGCCAGCCATCCGAGACAGTTGCGGTACTGCGACGCCGAGTGTTCGTCGCCGATCTCCTGCGCCACGCGGAGCCCCTCGATGGTGTTCGCCTCGGCGAAGGCCCAGGATCCTTGCGCGATGTCTACCGTCACGGTCTGGGCCAGCGCCTGGGTCAGGGCGGTCACCTGGTCGGTCTGCCGCAGCTGGTCGATTTCCCGGTGGAGGCCCTCCCCAAGGACGTGCTCGGTGCCCCAGGCCACCCCCAGCGGGGCCGGTGGCATCAGAGGCCAGGAAGTGCCGCTGAGCCGGTCGAGGCCCTGACCGCCGAGGGCCGCCACCTGTTCGCGGTCATCGGCGCCGCCTCTCCGGTCCTCCGTCCACCATGCGCGCAGCAACAGGCCGGTGTCCGGGAAGTCCCCCTGTGAGAGCCGCCGCTCGAGCCGGTGGAGCGTCTCGCGCTGCAGTTCGCCGTGCCCGGCCGCCCACGCCGCCCACAGCGCCATGCTGCCGAGCGTGAACGCCTGCCCCGTGTCGGCCACCCGCTCCATGTCCCGGGCAAGCCGACGGCAGGCGATCTCGAGATGGCCATGCGTGAACTCGATCAGCCCACGCAACCCCTCGCTGAGGTCCGCGACCTTGGCTTCGGAGGAGATCCGTTCGGCCCGCGCCAGCATGTCCCGCGCCATATCGGCCTGGCCGGCCTGCCAGGCCGCCTTCGCTCCGTGAGCCAGCCGCCTGGTCGCGTCGTCCGTGGAGGGGGACAGCGCCGCCGCGCGCCGCAGGGCACGGCCGGCCGCGGCGCAGCCGCCGCGTGCCCAGGAGCGATCGGCCGACTCCTCCAGCAGCCGGGCCACCTCCCCGTCAGGTCCGCCTGCGGCTTCCACAGCCGCGGCGAGGTGCCAGGGGCGCAGCTCGTCGGCGTTTTCACCGGTCAGCACGGAGGCGAGCGCGCGATGAACCGCCTGCCGGTCCGCGGCCGGTGCCTCCTCGTAGACCACCGCCCCCATCAGCTGGTGGCGGAGGCAGATACGACCGTCCGCACGCGTGGTGAGCAGACCCGAGTGCATCCCCTCGTCCCACGCGGCCGAGTCGAGGCCGAGCACAAGAGCCGCCTGGCACATGGTGTTCCGGTCGCTGCGGTCATCGGCGGCGATGAGAAGAAGCGCGGTGCGGGCGGGCGCGGACAACCTCACGATGCGGGCACGGAAGGTACGGCGCAGGCGGGGCCCGACGGCGATCTGCTCACCGGCGAGAGGGTGCGTCGAGATGTCGCCCGCCGCCATGGACGTGGGCAGTTCCTGGAGCGCGAGCGGATTGCCGGCCGCCGCCCGGACCGTGCGGCGGATCACCGCCTCGTCGGCGTGCGGAGCGACGGCACCGGCGAGCAGCCGGGCGTCCTCGTCGCCCAGCCCACGGACCTCCATCGCCGCCAGTTCCTCCCACGGTCCCTCGACGGGATCGTCGTGTCCGGTCAGGAGCATGGCCACGGGCTCGGCGCGCAGGCGGCGCGCCACGAAGGCCAGGCACCGTGCGGAGGGCTCGTCCAGCCAGTGGGCATCGTCGACGGCGATCAGCACAGGCCGCTCCCCGGCCAAATCGCCGATGAGCGTCAGTACGGCCACGCTGATCAGGAACGGGTCCGCCGCGTCACCGCTGATGCCGAGTGCCCCGTTCAAGGCGTTGGCCTGCGGCTTGGGGAGTGTGCTGATCCGGTCCTTCACCGGCCACAGCAGTTCATGCAGGCCGGCGAACGCCACCCCCGACTCCAGACGGGTACCCCGGCATCTCACGACGGTGAAGTCTCCACCAGCTGCTTCGGCCACGTAGTCGAGCAGGGCGGTCTTGCCGATACCGGGTTCGCCCCACACCATCAGAGCCGCCCCGGCGCCTTGACCAGCGGCGTCAAGGATCCGGTCGAGGGCTGCCTGCTCCTGGTGCCGTCCATACAGGTTCATTTGCTTGAAACCTTAATGGCTCACTGCAGCCGGGACCATACGCGACACCGCCAGTTGACCTGCGCTTGGCAGCCCTGTGACAGATGAGGTGACAGATCCGCTTCCCGCCCTTCCTCCTTAGCGTCATGCCTGGGTGCTCAGTGCACTCGCGCTGCACGGCAGGAGGACCACAAGGCGACGTCGATCACCGAAGTCGGAAGCATCGGCAGGACTACGACAGCGCTCTTGGTGACGAATGCCGTGACCGTCAGGGCGGCCTCCGGGCAGATACCTGCGCTGCGCCGTCGACCCGGCCGCCTGAGGCGTCGGCGCGCCGTGCCGCTCGTGCTCGCTGAGGTGGTGAGCCCTCGACAAGCGGCTTTCGTCTTTACGACTCGGAGGTGGTCGTGGATGGCTCGCGCTTCCCTTGGACGGGGCGACTGCCCCGGTGCCAGGCGCAGATCCGACACGTGATGTCCACCTGGGGCGAGAACCCAGCTCCCGTCATATGAAGCAAGACGGCCGAAGAGATCCCCGCCCCCAGTCACAGGGCGATCTTCTTGGGCGAGAGACTTAGAAGGAGTAGAGCAATGAGGGGCACAGTCACCGTCATCGACAAGGGCATCGTGCGGGTCCACAGCTACATGGCTCCCGACACGGGTCTGAACGTCACCACCCAGCTGATCGAAACCCCGAACCTGCTCATCGCGGTGGACGGTCAGGTCAACGTCGCAGACGCCGACGAGGTCGTCGAATACGCCAAGGGACTCGGCAAGCCGCTGGACCGGCTCATCGTCACCCATGACCACCCGGACCATTACCATGGCGCAGCCAGCTTCAACGCACCCATTCACGCGCTGGCGGTCGTACGGGATCAGATGGCGGCCCGCGGCGACCTCCAGGACCTGAACGGCGTCCCGGTCCCGGCAGCGGAAGTGGCACCCACCGACCTGATCACCCCGGGCACCGAGGTCATCGACGGTGTCACCTTCGTCTTCGAAACCGTCTCCGGCGGTGAGACCAGCGACCAGCTGCTGATCCGGCTGCCCGAGCAGGGCGTACTGGTGGCACAGGACCTCGTCTACCACCACACCCACGCGTTCGTCGGAAACAACGACATCGCCCGCTGGCAGGTCATCCTGCAGGAACTCGCCGACCCGTCCTACGACACGGTCCTGCCCGGACACGGGCTGCCCGCAGGACAGGCCGTCTTCGCCGAGATGGCCGCGTACCTGGAGGCCGCCAGTGACCTGCTCGGTGACGACGGCGAGGCCTACAAGCAGGCCATCATCGAGCGCTACCCCGACTACGCGGCTCCCTTCGTGATCGACATCGGCAACTTCTACCTCTTCGGCACCCGGCCCGCCTGACCGACACCGTTGAGACGACCGCCCGAATTCCGGTCGAGGCCGCTCAAGCGAACGCCCCGGCCAGAGCTACGTGCTGACGCTCAGGGCGCCGCTCGATCAGCTCGCACCCGTGGTGATCACGTCCTCGGCTGAAGGAACCTCACAGGTGCGACCCGTCGATTCACCCGCGCAGTGACGTTCCATCAGTACGGCTCATGCGATCGCCTCGGGGCCATGGAACAACCGCAACACGCCTTGTCGGCGACATCCACGCCTTCTTCCGCGTCACCCCACGAATTAGTCACGCCGACCCCCACCCCACCCCGCCTGAGCATCAGTCGGCCAACGGTGGCCGTCGACGACTTCCGGGGTGATCGGGCGCGTCGGCGAACCATGCCGCTCGCCCCCGCGGCAGCCACCTTTGTTCATCAGCACTCGTCCCGTCTGCGATGAGGAAGTCGTGTCCCAGCAGCAGCAACCAGCCCGGCGCGGCACCGCCGTATGGGCCGTGGTCATCACCAGCGCGGCGGGATTCATCACCGCGCTCGACAATCTGATCGTCACCACCGCCCTGCCCTCGATCCGTGAGGACCTCGGCGGCGCACTTGAGGACCTCGAATGGACGGTGAGCGCCTACACCCTCACCTTCGCGGTCCTGCTGATGTTCGGCGCCTCGCTGGGTGACCGGTTCGGACGGCGACGGCTGTTCGTCCTCGGGCTCGGCATCTTCACCGCCGCCTCCGCCGCGGCCGCGCTCGCCCCGGGGATGAACGAACTCATCGCCGCCCGAGCGGCGCAGGGCGTCGGCGCCGCCATCGTGACGCCCCTGACACTCACCCTGCTCTCGGCCGCCGTTCCGCCCGAGCGACGCGGCGCGGCATTCGGTATCTGGGGCGCAGCCAGCGGCATCGCCGTCGCCACCGGACCCCTGATCGGCGGCACGCTCACCGAGCACCTCTCCTGGCAGTGGATCTTCTGGGTGAACGTCCCGCTCGGGCTGATCCTGATGCCGCTCGCCCTGCTGCGGCTCAAGGAGAGCCACGGCCCGAACCCGAGCCTCGACCTCGTCGGCACGGCCCTGGCCAGCGGCGGTCTGTTCGGCATCGTCTACGCCCTGATCCGCGGCAACGTCGACGGCTGGACCAGCACCCTGGTGCTGGGCGGTTTCATCGCGGGCCCTGCCCTGCTCATCGCCTTCGTCCTGTGGGAACAGCGCGTCGAGAACCCGATGCTGCCGATGCGCCTCTTCCGCCACCGCGCCTTCAGCGCCATCAACGCGGCCAGCCTGCTGATGCTCCTCGGCATGTTCGGGTCGATCTTCCTCCTCAGCCAGTACCTGCAGACCGTCGGCGGCTACTCGCCCATGGAAGCCGGCGTGCGCATGCTGCCCTGGACCGCCATGCCGATGATCGCCGGACCCATCGCAGGCGCGGTCTCCGACCGCATCGGCGGCGCCCCCGTCGTCGCGGTGGGCATGGCCCTCAACGCCGTGGGCCTGGGACTCTGGGCGATGGTCGTCGAACCACAGGTGTCGTACACCTCCCTGTTGCCGGCCCTGATCGTTTGCGGAGTCGGTATGGGCATGTTCTTCGCCCCCAGCGCGAACCTCGTCATGAGCACCGTCCGCACCGAGGAGGAAGGCATCGCCTCCGGTGCCAACAACGCCATCCGTGAGGTCGGCGGCGCCATCGGCGTCGCATCGCTGGCCGCCGTCTTCTCCTCCCAGGGGGGCTACGAGTCCGCTTCCACGTTCGTGGACGGACTGATCCCGGCGCTCTGGGTCGGCGCCGGTGCGGTCGCCCTGGCCGCAGCCGTCTCGCTCCTGATGCTCGGCCGGCCCAAGGCCGACAGCCAGGCTGCCGACCTCTCGAAAGGCACTCCGGCCGGCGCCCCGGCCACCATCTGAACCCCGCACACCCCTGACGTGAGAAAACCGTGCTCGTCATCAGCTCGAACGGCGCACACACCATGCCACACAGGTGCAGGCGGGCCTGCCGTAGCGATGCCGCTCCGACGGACAAAGCGGCGGCACCCGCATCCCCACCAGGCGCAACAGCTCCGTGGCCGTCGGACGCGATCACGGCCACGCAACCCCCTAAGAAACGGACCACGCCATGAGCCAGCCCAGCACGATCCGCCTGGAGCGGACCACCCCGCGGACCGCCAGGATCACGTTCGCGAATCCTCCCGTGAACCTGGTGATTCCCGAGTCCGTCGTGACGCTGCACAGAATCGTCAAGGAGCTCGAGAACGACCCGGACATCCAGGTCGTCGTCTTCAGCAGCGAACTCCCCGACTTCTTCATCAACCACTACGACGGCGCCGCAGCCGCCGACCTCCCCCAGCCCGAGCACGAGGACGACAACCCGGTCTGGACCGACATGGTCCTGCGGCTGACCAAGGCTCCGTTCGTCAGCATCGCGGCCATCCGGGGCCGCACCCGCGGCGCCGGCAACGAGCTGGCCCTCGCCTGCGACCTGCGCTACGCCAGCCGCGAGAAGGCGTTCTTCGGCCAGCCCGAGGTCGGCATCGGCATCGTCCCCGGCGGAGGCGGCGCCGAACGGCTCCCGCGCTCCATCGGCCGCGACCGCGCACTGGAGGCGATCCTGACCAGTGCCGACTACGACGCCAACCTGGCCGAGCGCTGGGGATGGGTCACCCGCACCCTGCCCGACGCGGAACTCGACGCCTTCGTCGACGCGACGGTCGCCCGCCTCGCCTCCTTCGACCGGCAGGCACTGGCGACCGCGAAGTCCATGGTCAACCGGGCGACACTGCCGCCGGACGCCGACCTGGTCGCCGCCTTCGGCGAGTTCGCGGACACACTGACGCAGCCGGGATTCGCCGCGCGTGCGATCGGGCTCGGCGCACTGGCCGCTGAAAAGGGCCTCGACGTCGAGTACCAGCTGGGCGAGTACATCGGCCTGGTCAACCAGAACCTCTGATCACCTCCCGCCGCGGCACGACCGACCACAGCGCCCGACAGAGGCTCGACAGCAGGATCCGCGGGCGACCCGGCCGGCCTGCCGGCCTCCCCGAGTACCACTTTCTCTCCGAAGGGACCTGATCCACATGTCCGAGCAGACCCTGCCCACCACCGCCCGCGCCTGGCACCTGGACACCCGCCCGGAGGGCCGGCCGACGGCGTCCGACTTCTCGCTGCGCGAGGTGGACCTCAGCACGCCAGGCCCGGGTCAGCTCCTGGTCACCAACGAGTACCTCTCGGTCGACCCCTACATGCGTGGCCGGATGAGCGACAAGAAGTCCTACATCGAGCCGTACGACGTGAACGCACCGATGGACGGTCCGGCGGTCGGCCGCGTCCTGGTGTCCAACGCCGAGGGTTTCGCGCCCGGCGATTACGTGGTGCACGTTCTCGGCTGGCGCGACCACGCGGTCCTCGACGCGGCGACCGCCCAGAAGGTGGACCCGAATCTTGCGCCTCTCACCGCTTACCTGGGCGTGCTCGGCCTCACCGGCCTCACCGCCTACATCGGGCTGGAGCGGTTCGCGAAGATCAAGGAAGGCGACACAGTGTTCGTCTCCGGTGCGGCGGGCGCGGTCGGCAGCCAGGTCGGTCAGATCGCCAAGCTGAAGGGCGCCGGACGCGTGATAGGAAGCGCGGGCTCGGACGAGAAGGTCAAGCTGCTGGTCGAGGAGTACGGCTACGACGCGGCGTTCAACTACAAGAACGGCCCGGTCGCCGAGCAGCTGGCCAAGGCGGCGCCCGAGGGCATCGACGTCTTCTTCGACAACGTCGGGGGCGAGCATCTGGAGGCGGCGATCGGCGCGCTCAAACTGCACGCCCGCGTCGTCCTGTGCGGGATGGTCTCCCAGTACAACGGCGAGAAGGTCGTGGGGCCGCGCAACCTGTGGAACCTGTCGGTGACGCGTTCGGACATCCTGTCGTTCATGTTCAGCGAGGAACTGGACCTCCAGCCCGACTTCGTCCACGAGGTCGGCGGCTGGCTCGCCGAGGGCAAGCTCCGCTACCGCGAAACGGTGCGGGAGGGCCTCGACAACACCCTGGACGCCTTCTTCGCGATGATGCGCGGCGAGAACATCGGAAAGATGATCGTCAAGCTCTGAACCTGCCACCAGCAAGCCGAGCGAGGGGCCCGCCGCGCGGCGGGCCCTCCGCACTGAAGGAGGCCGGCCTACATCCAGCCCCTGAGCGAGTTTCGGGTTCAAAAACACCTACTGAGCTTGGCGTTTAACGTGGGCGGGCTTGGTGTTCCTTGATCGACTCGGCGCGTTTGACGGTCTTGCCGACGTCGTGGTGCCTGGCTCGGTGCTTGTTCTTCGAGCCGGGAGGCCGTCCCGGGCCC
>NZ_JBQQCG010000144.1:0-15569 GCF_052245575.1 Streptomyces sp. 2A115
CGGTACAGCCTCGCCGGGCGGAGCACCGGCCGGGCGTAGCGGTACGGCACCACGCACGCCGGTACAGCGAGCGGTCGCCCGGCGCGACCGCTCACCGTCAGGGCCCGGCACAGGCGCGGAACCCGGGCCTCGCGGCGGAGCGACCGGCACTCGCGGCGACGGCGCCGCCTCCGGCGGCGAAGCACGCAACACGAGCGGCAGAGCGGACGGCGCCCCCCACCTGGCCGGCGCACCGCATGGCAACCACGGCACGGCGCCCTCCGGCCCAGCCCTCGTACAGCGGACCGCGGACGGGCAGGGCAACGCCGCACCGCACGCCACCCGCAGCACGACCGACAAGCCGGCGTCCGCCTCCGTACGCCCCGCCGACTCCGGCGACTCCGGCGGAACGGCAGCCGCGGCCCACGGAGCGCCGCACCGTTCCGGCGACGCGACACCGGCGGCTCCGGCGACGCCGCCCGGCCGCGGACGCCCCGCGCACGTGTCGCCGACGCCGCCTCCGACCCCGGGCCGGACGCCTGCCGCCCCCAGCGGGTCGCAGGCCGCCGACCGGCGCGGCCCAGACTCCGGCCGACTGGAGACGCCGCAGGCCCCGTCGCCCGGCCACACCACCTCGGTGGAAGGGAGCCCCGCGGCGGCCGGTCCGCCGGCAGGACCGGCAGACCGCGGGCACACCGGCCCGGCACCCGCCGCGAGCGGTGGCAGCGCCCCGGCCGTTCCTCCGCTCGCGCTGCCCCACGGGCAGGGCGCCGCGGCCCGGCCCGCGCCTGCGGGAGGGGCGCCCGTCGCCCGCCCCGACGCAGCCGGGGGACGTTCGACCAAGAGAGGCGCGCCGGCAGCCGCACCGGCCTCCGGCCCACCGGAGGCGGTGGTTCCTGTTCAGCGGTCGCTCCCGGCCGACGACAGCCGCGCCATACCCACTGTGCCCTCGGCGACCGACTCCGCCACGCCGCACGCGGCCCCGGACCGGCCCGCGGCTCATCCGTCCGCCGCTCCGCCCCCCTCCGGGCGTACGCCCTCCGGTTCCCCGGCGCCGTCCGCCTCCTCCCCTGCCGCCACCGCGAGTCCGTCCCCGGCCCGCCTCGCACCCGTCCGACCGGTCCAGCGCAGCGTCACCCGCGGGGCGGCCAGGACCGGTCTGGGCGCCCCGGTCTCCTCGGGGCCGGCGCCCGCACCGTCGCAGACGACCGCCGCGCCCCGGCCCACCGCGGCTGCGCACCCGCACACCGACCCGGCCCTTCCGGACGGCGTGTCCCGTACGCACCGGAGTCCCGCGCAGCTCTCCGTTCCGTCCCCGGCGTCGTCGGTGCCCCGGGTCCAGCGCGCCCCGGCTTCCCCCGCCGCTCCCACACGGCGCCATTCCCTGCTCGGCGCCCCGGTCTCCGGGACGCCCGCGGACGCCATATCGCTCGCCGGGTCCCCGGCCCAAGCGGCCGGCACGTCCGCAGCCGACAGCGGTACGGTCCCGGTGGCCCGGCGGAGCAGCGCTACCGCACCGGCCGCCACGCCCACTTCGGCGCCCCTCCCGGCACCTCCCACCGCAGGCTTCCCGCCCGCTCCGCATCGCCCCGCGGACACCGCCCCCGCCACCGCAACGGCCCCCGCCACCGCAGCGGCCCGCGCACCCGTTCCGGCTCTCCGCCCCGCGCCTCCGGCCCCGGGCTTCCCGGCCCCTCCGCATCGCCCCGCGGACACCGCCCCCGTCGCCGTCCAGCGCCGCACCACGCCCCACCCGGGCGTACCGCTGCGCCGGCGCACCCCGCACAGCTCCGCTGCCCGGTCCCCTCTCCCGGTGGCCCCCCTCACCCTGCCCCCGGTACTACCGCCGCCTCCGCTCCCCGTCTCCTCCGCGGCCGACGCCGCCCCGGCCTCACCTCCCGTCACCGTCCAGCGCATCCGGCGCTCGGCCATCGGCTCGCTCGCCGCCTCGGCCGCGGCCACGGTGGCCGACACGCTGCACTGGATCCGGCCGCCACGCGAGTCCTCTTCCAGTGCCCCGCCTCCGGGCAGCCCGCCTCCGTACTCCCCCAGCGTCCCGCCTCCGGGCAGCCCGCCCCCGTACTCCCCACGCCCGCAGGAACAGCCCCCGCCCGCCTACGCGCACACCCCTGCCGGCGGATTCGACCCGCGCGCACTCACCGACTTCCAGCTCGACGAACTGGTGCACCGGATCATCGGCCGCATCACCCGGCTGATCCGCACCGAGCTACGGCTGGACCGGGAACGGATCGGCAGACTCCGCGACCCCCGCCGGTGACCCGCCGACGAGCGCCCGCCCAGCGGCCGCCCGACACCGCACCTCCCACACCTCCGGCAGAAAGGCCCTCCCGCGATGTCCCGCAAGGACCCGGGCACCACCATCTGGTTCACCCTCTCCATCGACGGCGAGAGCCTCGGTTACTTCAACGGGTGTGAAGGGCTGTCCTCGCAGGTGGAGATAGAGCACCGGCAGGAGGGCGGCAACAACGGCTTCGTCTGGCAGCTGCCGACCCGCGTCACCTTCTCCACCATCCGGCTGACCCGCCCCCTCACCCCGGACACCACGAAGGTCGCCAAGTGGATCTCCTCCCTCCAGACGGGCATCAAGCGGCCCACCGCCCAGATCACGGCGCTGCGCGCGGACGGCTCGCAGGTCGCCCGCTGGGGACTGATCGACGTGCTGCCCGTCAGCTGGCAGGGCCCCGCCCTCGACCCGTCCAGTCCGGCCGTCGCCACGGAGGTGCTGGAGATCGCCCATCACGGGTTCACCGACTGAAGACCACTGACCGAGGAACGGGAGAGAGGGAGAGAACACCCGTGCCCAAGAGCAGCAAAGGCGCCGGCAAGAGCCTGGTACGCGCCACCCTCGCCATCCACCAGCCCCCCGTCGGCACCAGCACCACCCCGGGCGCGCTCATCAAGACGCTCCGCTTCGACTTCAACCCGGCGCAGCTGTCCCTCAGCCGTGCCGCCCAGTGGAAGGTGACGCCGACCGCGGCCGTACGGGACGGTGCGAAACCGGAATTCATGGGGCCGGAGCCGCGTGCGATGACCCTGGAGATCTTCCTGGACTCCTCCGAAAGACCCACCAGCAACACGGTGCTGAAGAAAGTGGCCACGCTGATGAGCTGCTGCGAGGTGACCACCAAGAGCATCGCGGCCAAACAGCCCTCGCCGCCCTGGGTGGTCTTCCAGTGGGGGTCCTTCTCCACTGCCCGGTTCACCGCGTACGTCAGCTCCGTCGACGCCTCGTACACGCTGTTCGGGACCACCGGCGTCCCCATCCGCGCCACCTGCCAGGTGCAGCTGCACGAGATCCCCCGCAAGACCCGGGGGCAGAACCCGACGTCGGGCGCGCTCACCGCGCGGCGGGTGCACCAGGTCGTCGCCGGTGACTCGCTCCAGTCGCTCGCCTGGCGGGAGTACGGAGACGCGAACGTGTGGCGCGCGATCGCCGAGGCCAACGGCATCGACGACCCGGCCCAGCTGCCCACCGGCACCGAACTCATCCTGCCCGCCGCCGAAGAGGTGCGCCACTGATGGTGAATCCCGCCACGTCCGCCGTCCTCGAGGTCTCGATCGGCACTGGCAAACTGCCCGACGACGCCGCCCACGCACTCGTCGACGGCTGGGTCGACCAGGGCGCCGGGGTGCCCGCCGCCTTCCAGCTCACCTTCCGCGACCCGTACCGGATCATGATCAGCCGGCTGCGCGCCACCTTCGGCACCCCGGTCACCATCGCGACCGTGGCTGCCGGGCAGGGCGCCGGCGACACACTGCTGACCGGCGAGATCACCGGCTTCGAGGCCGATTACGACGGCACCGGCACGTTCACCGTCATCCGGGGCTACGACTTCGGGCACCGGCTCATGCGCCAGCGCCGGGTGGCGGCATACCGGAACCAGTCCGCCACCGACATCGCCAGGAAGCTGGCCACGCGGGACGGTGTGACGATCGGCAGGATCCAGCCGACGAAGACGGTGTACGAGTTCATCAGCCAGTCCAACGTCACCGACTGGGACTTCCTGGCGCGGCTCGCCGACGAGAACGAGATGGTCATGTCCATCGACGCGAAGGGCAGGTTCCAGTTCGTCGAGCCGAAGCCCGCCTCGGGGGCGCCCCCGACGAACACGGACGGCGACAAGAGCCCACTCGTTCTCCAGGCCGGACGCGACATCCTGCGGCTGCGGGCCGCCGTCACCGCGGCCGACCAGATCGGCAAGGTGGAGACGCGCGGCTGGGACGTCACCCAGAAGAAGCCGCTCAGCTCCGTCTCGCCCGCCACCACCAACCCGGGCTTCTCCATCGGCAGTACGCCCGGCCAGGCAGCGGGCAAGTTCAAGGCGGGCAAGCTGGTCGAGACGTCGACCCCGTACGACAAGTCGACCGAGGTGCGGTTCGCATCCGACGCCCTCGCCGAGGACGTCACCGCGGCCTTCGCGGAGGTGGAGGTCGTGGCGCTGGGCAACACAAGGCTGCGGCCGGGGGTGCCGGTGACGCTCAGGGACACCGGCGCGCCCTTCGAGGGCAAGTACACGGCGACCTCCGTACGGCATGTCTTCGGCGACGGGAAGCACTACGAGTCGTGGGTGACCGTCAGCGGCCGGCAGTGGCGTTCGCTGTTCGGGCTGACCTCCGGCGGGGGCGGCACGGGCACCGGGCCCACGCTGCCGAGCGTGGCCAACGCCCTGGTCACCGACGTGAACGACCCGCTGAAGCAGGGCCGGGTGCGACTGCGGTTCCCGTGGCTGGACGGCAAGTACGTCAGCGACTGGACGCGGACCGTGCAGCTGGGCGGCCTCGGCGGCGGCGGGGTGTTCCCGATGGACGTCAACGACGAGGTGCTGGTCGCGTTCGACCGGGGCGCACTCGACCATCCGTTCGTGATCGGCGGGCTCTACAACGGCAAGGACAAACCGACCGTCGTCGGTGACGTGCCGCTGCACGACACCGTGCGGAAGAAGGCGAGCCGGCACACCGTCTCCGACCGGGACGGCAACCGTATGGACCTGCTCAGCCAGAAGACCGGCATGCGCAAGCAGGGCGTCCGGCTGGTGTCCGGCGACAAACAACTGACGATCAACCTGGACCGGACGAACACCGAGATCACCGTGGACAGCAAGGGCTCGGTCACCATCAAGGGCAGCCGGGAGGTGTCCGTGGAGGCGGGCACAGATCTCACGCTGAGCGCACGGCGCAAGGTGACCATCAGCAGCGGGGGGCCCCTCGACATCCAGGGCCGGGGGCTGGTCAGCGTCAAGTCGCTGGCCGGCCCGGTGTCGGTGGACGCGATGGGCGCTCTCAAGTTCACGTCGACCGGCGCCGCGACGCTCAACTCGGCGACCACCCAGATCAACTCCGTGACGAACGTGAGCATCCGGGCCATCAACATCTCGTTGCTGGGCCTGGTCACCGCCAACGGAAAGCCGGTGATCTGATGGCCGAACAGTTCGTCGGATCCGGCTGGGCGTTCCCGCTGCGCATCTCCCCCACCGGCGGCATCGCTCTGGTCAGCGGGGAGAAGGAGATCGAGGAGGCCATCCGGCTCGTCCTGGCCACCGCGCCGGGCGAGCGGCCGATGCGCCCGGAGTTCGGCTGCGCCATCCACGACCTGGTGTTCGCCCCGGTCAACGAGCAGACCGCGGGCCAGATCCAGCACGAGGTGTACGTCACCCTGGACCGCTGGGAGCCGCGCATCGAGGTAACCGAGGTCCAGGTGACCACGGGCACCGACCGCAGCGTCCTGTACATCGACATCCGCTACCAGATCCGCGGCACCAACAACCCGCGCAGCCTCGTCTTCCCGTTCTACGTCATCCCCTCCCACGAGGAGGACGGTCCCGGTGGCGGCCCCTTCGATGACAGCCCCTTCGCCGGCCCCTCCGACGACGGCTCCGGCAACTCCCCCGAAAGCGACCACTGATGTCCCTGCCCTCCCCCAACCTCGACGACCGCCGCTTCCAGCAGTTCGTCGACGACGCCAAGCGCTACATCCAGCAGCGCGCCCCGGAGTGGACCGACCACAACGTCTCGGACCCCGGCGTCACCCTCGTCGAGACCGTCGCCCACATGGCCGACCAGATCGTCTACCGCCTCAACCGGGTTCCCGAGAAGAACCACCTGGCGTTCCTGGATCTCGTCGGCATCACTCTCTTCCCGCCGTCGGCGGCCCGCACGGACGTCACCTTCTGGCTGTCCGCACCCCAGGAGGAGGCCGTGCCGGTGCCGGTCGGCACCGAAGTGGCCACGCTGCGCACGGAGCAGGAGGAGGCGGTCGTCTTCGCCGCCGAACGCGAACTCGCCGTCGTCCCCTGCGCGATGAGCCGCCTGGTGGTCCAGCACCGGGGCGAGCCCGTCGCCGACCGCACCGCCGAACTCGCCGAAGGCACCCACGTGCTCTGCTTCGCCGAAACCCCCAGCCCCGGCGACTGCATGCTGATCGGTCTCACCGCGGCCGTCCCGCACTGCGCCGTCGCCCTCGAACTCGACAGCCGGGTCGACGGCGTCGGCGTCGACCCGCGGCAGCCGCCGCTGGTGTGGGAGGCATGGACCGAGGACGGCTGGCAGCCCTGCGACGTCGACCGCGACGGCACCGGCGGCCTCAACCGCTCCGGCGCCGTCGTCCTGCACGTCCCCGGCGGCCACGTCCTGTCCCGCAACGGCGGCCATGAAGCCGGGTGGCTGCGCTGCCGCGTCACCGAACCACTGTCCGGCCAGCCCTTCTACACCACGTCCCCGACCATACGATCCGCCGAGGCCTACACCATCGGCGGCACCACCCGCGTCGTCCACGCCGGCACCGTGTACGACGAGGCGCTCGGCGAATCCACCGGCCTGCCCGGCCAGCGCCTGCGGCTCGCCCACGCACCCGTCGTCGGTGACGACCCGCCCCTGCTGCTCCAGACCGCCGAACACGACGGCTGGCAGGACTGGCAGGTCGTCCCGCACTTCGCCGCCTCCCGGCCGGACGACCGCCACATCACCCTCGACGCCGCGACCGGCAACATCGCCTTCGGCCCCGCCGTCCGCGAACCCGACGGCACCCTGCGCCAGTACGGCATGGTCGCCCCCAAGGGGTCGGTCATCCGTGTCCGCCGCTACCGCACCGGCGGCGGCCGGATCGGCAACGTCACCCGCGGCGCCATACGGGTCCTGCGCACTTCCATCCCGTACGTCTCCGAAGTCGTCAACCGCGAAGCCGCACGCGGCGGAGTCGACGGAGAGACCGTCGAAGAAGCCAAGGTCCGGGCCCCGATCACCCTCCGCGCCCAGGAACGCGCCGTCACCTTGCGCGACTACGAGGAACTCGCACGCCGCACCGCGCCCGAGACCGCGCGCATCACCTGTCTGGAAGGCGACCGGGACGAGCACGGGGCCTACGCGGTACGGGTGCTGGTCGTGCCGCAGGCCGTCCCCGACCTCGGCGGCCGGCTCCGCTTCGAACAACTCGTCCCCGGTGACTCCCTGCTGGACCGCATCACCCGCCACCTCGACGAACGCCGCCTCATCGGCACCAGACTCGCGGTCGGCCCGCCCCACTACCAGGGCGTCACCGTCGTGGCCACCGTCCATGCCTTCCGCGGCACGGATACCGACCGCGTGCGCCGCCGGGCCCACGACGCCCTCTACCGCCACCTCGACCCGCTCACCGGCGGTGCGGAGGGCCGTGGCTGGCCCTTCGGCCGCCCGGTCCAGGCGGGCGAGGTCTTCGCCATTCTGCAACGGGTCCCCGGTGTGGAACTGGTCGACGAGGTCGTCCTGCATCCCGCCGACCCGCTGACCGGCAAGCGCGGCGACCCGACCGACCGCATCGACCTGGAACCGTCATCGCTGGTGTTCTCCTTCGACCACCGCGTACGGGTGATCGGAGACGGGACGTGACGACCACGACGTACTCGGGAGGCCGGCCATGAGAGGCTCCGTCGACGGCCTCGGTTCCTCCGCACCCCTCGGCACGATGCTCCCGGCCGTCTTCGCCGATGACGATCTCGCCCAGCGCTTCGTAGCGGGGCTCGACGACGTCCTCGCGCCGATCCTGAACGTACTCGACTGCCTGGACGCCTACTTCGCCCCCGCACTCACCCCGGTCGACTTCGCCCAGTGGCTCAGCACCTGGGTCGGTGCCGAGACCGACGGCACCGAACCCGAGTCACGGCTGCGTGCCGCCGTGGCGGCGGCGGCCACGCTGCACCGCGTACGGGGCACACCGCGTGGCCTGTCCGAAGCGGTACGGCTCGCGTTCGGCGCCGAACCGGAGATCACGGAGAGCGGCGGCGCCGCCTGGAGCGCGCGACCCCGGGGCCCCGTCCCCGGCAGCCCCCGCCCCCGCCTCCACGTCGCCCTCCGGCTGCCCGACCCCACCCCGGCGGACACCTATCGCCTGGACACTCTCGTGGCCGCCGCCCGTCCCGCGCACATGCCCTACACCGTCACTGTGACCGCCGCCGAAAGGACCACGGAACGATGACCACGCAGAACTGCGGCGAGTGCGGCACCCGCGCGGAACCGGGGCAGTCGTTCTGCGACTCCTGCGGTGCCGTCCTCCGCTGGGACCCGGCCGGTGCCCGCACCGGCCCTCCGGCAGCCGCCGACGCCGGTTCCGGCTGGGACGCCTTCTCCCGCCCCGGCGGCACCGGCGTGTCCGGCACCGGTCTGGCCCGCCCGGCACACCGCCCGCGGGACACGGACCCGCACGGGACGCCCACCTCCGGCCCAGGGGACGACGCCCGCGACACCGGCCCGACGCCGGCACCCGCCGATGCCGACATGCCGGCTACTCCCTCCGGCCTGCCCCGGCGCCGCCCCTCCAGCGTGGTCCCGGGGCCCTCCGAGGAGCGGGACACCGCCGAGAGGACAGGAAGCTCCCGGTCCGCCCCCGACGCTCAGGGCGTGGGGGACGCCGATCCCGACATCCCGATGTCCCCCACCCCGGACGGCCTCCCCCCGGGCGACATGTCCGACCGCGCCCGTTCTCTTGTCGTCCCCGTCACGGACCCGGAGGCCACCCCGCCCGCACCCTCCGCGGCCGTGGCCCCGGTTCTGCCCGGCCGACCCGACACCGAGCGGCCCCACGTACGAGCCCCCGAGCCCCAGCAGGAGGCCGGGCACGGCCCGCCCTGCTCCTGGTGCGCCACCCCGAACCGCCCCGACCGCCATTTCTGTAACCACTGTGCGATGCCACTCGCCGAGAGCGGCGTACGCACGCCGGGCCAACGCCCCTGGTGGCGCCGCCTTTTCGGCCCCGGCCGCCACGAGGCCCTTTGGGCCGGCGACCGCCCCCGCCTGCGCCGTGTGTTCGACCGCATCGGCACCTGGATCACCGCCGCCATCGCCCTGCCCCTGCTCATTCTCGCCGCCGTGTACATCCCCGACGGCACCCAGGCCACGCGTGATCACTTCGCCAAGCGCGCTCCGGTCGAGCCGGACGAGATCCGAGCCTCACGCTCCTACACCGGCCACGAACCGAAACTGGCCTTCGACAAGTTCAACAACACCTGGTGGGGCCCAGGAGTGTCGCAATCAGGCCAAGGCGAGTGGATAGAAGTGCGTTTCGCCCGGCCGACCCGGCTGCTCGACGTCATCATCACGCCGGGCGTGTCCACCCGCGCCGACCAGGTCGACAAGTCCGCCCGGCCACACCGCATCAAGGCGACGATCACCAAGAACGACGGAGGGACCACAAGCCGCGAACTCACCCTGGACCAGGGTGCGGGCGGCCAGCGACGCGCCTTCCGCGTCGGCGAGGTCACCAGGGTTCGGTTCACCATCGAGTCGGCCCACGCCGCGTCCGCGGACAAGCAGGTGGCCATAGCCGAGATCGAGCTCTTCGGCCGGTCCGCCAGGGGCCGGACCTGAACCGGCTGTGGGGACTGCCCGTCCGGGACAACTCCGCGGAGCCCGGCCGCCGAACGCATCCCCACGGCCCGCGCACACTGCGCGGCACGATCCTGGCCGAGCTGGAGAGCACCGAGCAGGCCGAGCCGCACTGTCACAGTGGCATCGTGCGGAGCTGGCGACGCGAGGAGATGCCCAGTTTGCGGTATACGTTGCGCAGGTGCGCGTCGATTGTGCGCGGGCTGAGGAACAGCATCGCGGCCACTTCCTTGGACGTCGCTCCGGCAGCGACCTTCTCCGCGATGAGCCGCTCCTGCGCGGTGAGCCCGCCAAGCGGGTTCTCGCCGTGCCGGTGCGGCTGCTCGCCGGTGGCCCGTAGTTCACGGGCCGCGCGTTCGGCGAAAGCGCGGGCACCCATGTGTGACAGCATGTCGTGCGCCACTCGCAGCTCGACCCGGGCCTCGGCACGTCGGTTTTCGCGGCGCAGCCACTCCCCGTACGTCAGCCGTGCGCGGGCGTACAGCACCCGGACCCGGGTCTGGGCAAAGCGGTCGATGGCTCCCCGGTACAGCGCTTCGCAGTCCTCTCCCCGGCCGAGGAGGGCCCGCGCCTGCAGCCACTCGGCGACAGCCCACGGAACGGGGTTCGTGCGAGCCAGCGCCTCCAGGTGATCCAGAGCGACGACGGCGTCCTCGCCGCGGCCGGCGCGCGCAGCGGCCTCGACGAGCTCGGAGTAGACGGCCCAGGCCGAGTAGGAGCCGGCCTGGCGCCTGTGCTGGGCTGCCAGTGCGGCGTCCAGAGCTGCCTCATAGTCGCCGAGCCCGTTGTACAGCACCGCACTGGCGTAGTGCTCGGCGGCGGTCTCGAAGGGGCGCCCACCACGGCCCAGCAGCTCCCGCAGCTCGCGGTACCGCTCGATGTCGCCGCGGAAGCCGGTGTAGATGAGTTCGGCCCCCAGGAGTGGGGCCCTGCCCGCCGCCTCGTCGACCGCTCGGGCCTCGGCGAGGCCGGCGGCCGCGTCGTCGAACCGGCCGACCGCAATCCTGGTGAGCGCCTCGTAGCGCAGCGCCTGCGGCAGCGTGGCGAGGGCACCTTGGCGGCGCGCCACCTCGACCTGGCGGTCCGAGATCTCCTCCAGCACCTCGTCATCGCGCAAGTCGATGACGAGGTGGCAGACCAGGTTCATCCGCCAGGAACCCGCCGAGGTGGCAGCGGCACGGCACGCCGTCACCGCATCGCGCATCGCGGGCACCGCGTCCTCGACGGGCAGCATGATCTGATCCAGCAGAGCGTCGAGCAGCAGATCGACCGGCTGGGCAGGCTCCCTCTGTGGCACCAGCTTGCGGATCTGGGCGCCGAGCTCCTGGAGCCGGCCAGGCTGGTTGTCGTTGTACATGAACGCCACGAGCGCTTCCAGGTATGTCTCCCTGGCTTGGTCGGGGGCTAGTTCGGTGACGACATCGACGAGCGTGGCGGTCGCTTGCGGGCTGTGGGCGAGCTGGTAGTCGACCCGCGCACGCAGCAGGCGCGCCTCCGCGCGACCGTGTTCGTCCATCGGGCGGCGCTCTGCCTGGGAGACGAGTGCACGGGCCGCGGCCGGTGTGCCGGCCTGCAGTCGCAGCTGTGCCGCGGTGAGCAGCCGTCCGGCCCGGCGGTCGGAAGCAGGCGTCAACTGCCCGGCCCGCTCCATGAAAGCCGCGGCTGCGGCGACTCCGCCGCGCAGGCGCGCCCGGTCGGCGGACCGCTCCAGCTCCGCGGCGACGTCCTCGTCGACACCGACGACCGCGTGGGCCCGGTGCCACGCCCGCCGGTCGAGGTCGGTCTCGGGATCGGTTGCCTCGGCGAGAGCGCCATGCACGCGCCGACGCGTTCCCGGGTCGGCCGATGCGTACACCGCGGAACGCACGAGCGGATGGCGAAAGCGCAGCCGCGGCCCGAGGGCCAGGAGCCCGGCACTCTCCACGACGGCGAGCCCCGCGGCATCCAGCCCAAGGAGCCGCGCCGCGCGGCGCAGCAGGCCGAGATCACCGACCGGCTCCGCCGCGGCAAGCACCACCAACGGCCGCGTGACGGACGGCAACTGCTCCACGCGGTGGACGAACTGCTCCTCCAGCGCGTCCACCGCACTGGCCCGGCCACGCCGCGGCCCGGGCACCCAGAACGGCCCCGCATCGTGTGCGAACTCCAGCAGCGCCAGCGGGTTGCCGCGTGCCTCGGCCAGGATCCGGTCGAACACCTCGGCATCCAGCCCGGCATGCGCCGCCGCCCCCAGTACGGCCCGGGCATCCTCGTCGTTCAAACCCGCAAGGGGCAACCGCGGAAGAGCGGCGAGGCCGGCCACCGAGGCGACATCACGCGCGGCGAACACCACCCCGATCCGCTCGACGGCCACCCGCCGGGCCACGAACACCAGCGCCTGCCGCGAAGCGTCATCGATCCACTGAGCATCGTCCACCACGCAGCACACCGGACGCTCCCGTGCCGCCTCGCGCAGCAGCCCCAGCACAGCGAGTCCGACCGTCAACGGCTCAGGCGACGTCTGCTCACCGAGACCGAACACCGCCTCCAGCGCCCTCCGCTGCACTGTAGGAAGCCCCAGACGGTATTCCAGAACCGGTGCGCACAGCTGGTGCAAGGCACCATGGAGAAGGTCCTGCTCGAACTCGGTGCCCGCGGCGCGCAGCACCTCAAACCCATCCAGCGCCCCCACCGCCGTGTCGACGAGCGCCGACTTACCGATCCCCGCCTCACCGGCCACCACGACCGCCCCACCACGCCCGGCGGCCGCCGAGGTCACCAGTCGGTCGATCTCACACCGCTCTGCTTGTCGGGCGACGAACTGCATCGGAATGGGCCTCCGGGTCACACTGCCACCATGGTGCTTCGCGTCCTGCGGTAAGCCGTCGGCGCCGCGGCCTGCCGTCCGGACCGGTACAGCGCCGGCATGAGAAGCAGGCACAGCCTCTCTCGCGGCGGGTGCTCGGTCAGCCGCTCCCCGGTCAGCCGGGAACGCTCGGCCTCGGCCGGCGGGCCGTGGGCGGTTCGCCCCCCGCTGTTCGGCCGACGAGCTGTTGGGCCGGCGCGCGTGCGTCACGCCGCGGACGAGTACCACCACGCGGGCTTCTCGCCGACCGTTTCGTCATCGCTCTCGACGACGCCCATGGCCAGCCGCAGGGCGCGTACCGCGTGGTGCACGCGGGACTTGACGGTCCCGGGCGGGATACCGAGCCTCTGGCCCGTCTCGCGCATCGACCTGCCGGCGTAGTACGTCTCGTACAGCACATCCCGGTGCTTGGGCGACAGGTGCTGGAAAGCCTCCTTGAGGAGCAGTGAGGAGAGCAGCCGGTCGACGTCGTCGGGCCTCGTCAGTAGGTCGTCCAGCCAGTCGTTGCTACTGACTTCCTGGGGGCGGGCCATGCGCAACCGGTACTCGTCGACGACGAGGTTGCGGGCCACCCTGAACAACCACGGCCGCAGCTGCTGGCCGGCGGTCAGGTCCTGCGTGCGCCAGCAGCGCAGCAGCGTTTCCTGCACCACGTCCTCGGCTCGGTACCGGTCACCTCCCAGTAGCCGTACCACGTAGGCGTACAGAGCGCCCGCCTGTTCGTCGTAGAGCGTGCGCAGCGCGCGTTCCCGGGCGCTCACCGCTCCATGGGAACCCATAAAGGTCCAACTCACGTTCGTACTACTCCCTTGTTTCGTGACCTCGTGGAGGTCAGGCCTCGAAGCCAGCCGCGCTCGGCGGCCTCGATCCGGGGGGAGTTTTTCGAGCGGGGTTCCACATCGCTTTGACGTTCGATTGACAGATGGAGCGGCAGAGGCCACCGGACCGGAAGGAGCAAGCCGGGCCACGTACCGTGGCGACGGAATCGTCTCCTCCGCACCAAACCCGCTGCCGACCTGCGCGTTCTCCCTCAGGCCGCTCCGGTTTCTCGCGCGGCTGCCGCGATGGCAAGGGCGCGTATACGGCGATTGACGCCACGCACCCATGCGGCGTCCCGCGCAGGGCCCACGGTCCTGCTCCGCGAGCCCGGACCACACGGCGAGCGGAGCCCGGCCGTGGTCGACGGCGGATTGCCGCCCGCGCGGTGACCGCGCGCATCAGGTCCTCGTGGGCGCGGGGTCACCCTGCCGGTAGCGGATCCTGATGCCGGCGCGTTCGAGACACATGGCCGTCGCGGCGGGGTAATTCCAGCGGCTGTACGCCGTGAACGCCTCCAACGCGTGCGCTTCGACCCGGTGGTGCCCCGGGACCGTATACGGGCTCTGCCCAAAGGGCACCGCCCTGCTGCTGGCCACCGGCGTACGGCCCGCCCTGATCCGCCTGCGCCTCTGGTACAAGGAGGCCGACGCAGGCGCCGGCAGCCAGCATTTTCGACGACTGGAACGAAACGGCATCCTCGAACGCCGCGTCGTGTCCACCCGCCCCGTTGCCGTGGAAGGCGCCGTGCCCCCTCTCGGGCATACGCTGCGAGAGCCCGTATCAACGCCGTACAGATGGGCACGTGAACACTCGACTCAAGCACGAGTCGCACGAGAGGCCGCGGAACTCGTCAGAGAGGGCGGCGCCGATGCGAGCGGTGGCCTCGGCCTCGATCAGCTCCTGGAGCATGCGCGCAACCACGGCCCGGACAAGCTCGATACCCTCGGACGAACGTAGTGGCTCCAGTAGACGCGTCAGGTCAGAATGGGACAGGGCCGTCGTGCACGTCCAAGGTTGAACTGGCGCTTCACCAGGGAGATTTGCACGATGACCTACCTGTCCTCAGGGAGCGGACACCGGCCGAGGGAGTGCGCCTGGAGCGAGGACAGGCGCACTCGCGACGCTTGATCCCCTACGCCACGTGGCGGGACACCATCCTGCGGAGCCCCTGTCTCTTGCCCCAGCGGGGCGGCATCAGCAGCGGAAAGGGGCGGCGTGCCGCTTATCATCTCAGCGGGTCCGGGAAGCCTTGGGGGCTGCTGCTCCTGAACGTCGCCCTGCTGCGAGTGCCTGCTGGCCACATACGCCACCCTCCGGGCAGCCGCCTTCCAGGCAGTCTCCCTCCGGGCAGCCTCCTCCCGGGCAGCCTCGGCCACACGCGCCTGGGCAGTCTCCCTCCGGGCAGCCTCGGTCACACGCGCCTGGGCAGCCTCCAAAGCAGCTAGATCCCGTAGATCCTGCAGGTGTCTGTCCAGCTTGGATTGCCGTTGCGACGGAGCCGACTCTTCGGGTTTGCGGGGTGGCGGTGATGACATCGCGTGACGTTCCAATCGACTAGAAGGCCTTGATCTGCTTCATCCCGCCGCACGTCCCATGAGAAGGGCCAACGGCCGGTCGCCCCGAACCCAACAGAGCGAAGGCTGACAGCGCCTTCAACCAACTGTCCCTGCGGGCCCGTAGTACCCCCCAACGGAATCAGAGGGGCGACGGTTCACTCCGGTTCCACTCTCGGTGTCCGCACCGGGCGGTGAACGCTGTCCGATCGTCGCGGAACGAGATCGTCATGCGGTGGTCCCCGCGGAGCAGGCTGTGAACCGGCCCTGATGCCCCTGCGCGGCGCGGAGGGGCATCGCCCGGTCACCGGCCACGGGTCCATCCCCGTCCGCGAATGAACCGCGGCGCGCTTTTCCACGTTGAGACGCGCGACACCTAGTAGGGCTTGGTCAGGTGCGTATTGGTGTGGGTATGTCGTGGTGGCAGGTGGGGCAGGCACCGGTCCAGAGGGCGAGGAGTGTCTGCAGCTCGCGGACGACCTGGTAGAGGCTCAGGCCGG
>NZ_JBQQCG010000145.1:0-15082 GCF_052245575.1 Streptomyces sp. 2A115
CCGACGGCAAGCGTAAGTCGGTCGAGCCGATGGCCGCCCGGCTGGGTGAAGACGGGAACCGGCAGGCACTGGCCAACTTCATCACCACCAGCCCCTGGGACCCGGCACACATCCGGGCCCAGCTTGCACGTTGCGGAGGTGACCGAAGACGCTCGCTTCACCGGAGGACGTCTCGTGCAGACCTCTTGCCAAGAGTTGCTCGAATGGCTGGCCGAGTACGGCTTCTGCCCTGAGTGAGCCAACTGTTCTTCTCGAAGGATCTGGTTGCCGTCTCAAGTGGCCTGGTCTGATTCGTCGTTTGATCGTCATCCTGATCACTGCACTACTGTCTCGAGCCATGAACGCGGACGGCTGGTTGGCAGACACCCGGATCTCCTACGACTCGGTCGCGGTCAACTATGCCGACCAAATACGCGAGGCTCTGGCCGGGAAACCGTATCTCCGGGCGGCTCTGGCGTTGTTCGCCGACTTGGTGCACACCGCTGGCGGTGGGCCGGTGGCGGACGTGGGCTGCGGACCTGGACACGTCACCGCTCACCTCCACGAGCTGGGTGTGGATGCTTTCGGCATCGACCTTTCCCCCGCGATGATCGACGTCGCCCGGCGTGACCACCCGCGCCTGCGGTTCGAGGCGGGCTCGATGACGGACCTCGAGCTCACCGATGCTTCGGTCGCCGGCCTGCTCGCTTTTGGGTCGTTGATTCACATCCCCGACGATGCCGTCCCCACGGTCTTCGGCCACTTCCGGCGCGTGTTGCGTCCCGGCGGACCGCTGCTGCTCGGCTTTCACGTCGGCAACGAGTCGAGGCTGAAGACGCAGGGCTACGGCGGCCACCCGATGAACGTCTACGTCCACCGCCGCCAGCCTGACCAAGTGGCGGCCTGGCTACGCGATACCGGATGGGTGTGGCTCTCCTTGAGGGAGGTTTCTGATCAAGCCGTCAGGTCGTAGTTGTGCTGGTCGGGAGTGGGGTAGAGGCGTTCATGTTCGCGGGCGAGGTGGTGTCGCCAGTAGGCGGCAAAGTCACCGTTGTCGATGAGGGCTCGGAGCGTGAGAACGGCTTCGGCCCCGTCGAGTCCCCAGCGGCTGCCGGTGATGTCGAGGCGGTCGCCGATCAGGTGGCGGCAGGCGCCTTCGATCGGGCCGGTGGCGATCGGCCAGCCGGCTGAAAGGGCGGTGTCGTAGCGAAGTTGGTCGAGGTGTCCGGTGAGGTAGCGGACGCAGGCGTCGGCGCTTTCGCGCCTCGTCCCGTGCAGGTGGGCCCGGTCGGCCTCGGCCGTGATCTCAGTGGCGGCCCGGTCTGCCTGCCCGTGGAGGATCGTGGTGAGGTGAGCGGCGACCCAGACTTCGGCGTCGGGAGTGCCGGGCTTGTGGAAGCAGTGAGCCGCTGCCCAGACGTACTCGGCCACGTGCACGAAGTCGAGCAGGACGTGCACCTTGATGTGGCGTCGGTCGGCTTCGGCCCGGATCAACTCCAGCTGGTGGCGGGCGCCGTCGACCAGGACGACCCAGTCGCGCAGATGGTCCCGGTCGCGGGCTTCGGCCTGGTCAAATGCGGCGGCGATCACGTGCTCGGGCGGGTGGACCAGGGAGGCGGTGAGCCACTTGCGCTGTGCTCTTGGCCCCGGGCGAGGCGTCCGTGTAGTGCTGCGGCCCTCGCGTGGGGCGATCACGTCGTGGGGTCGGCGCGGGGCGGGGTCGGTATCGAAGACGCAGGCCAGGGTGGCCATTCGCTTGCGGTGCGGTTTCTCGCCCGGAGCCAGCCGGGTGCGCAGAGCCCGCCGGCCGTTCAGGTGTGCTTTCAGTGTCGCGGGCCGCAGAGCTTCGGGCCGCATGACGAAGCCCTTGCCGTCGACCTGCATCACGAGCGCGGTCGCGGCGGTCGACGGGAGCGGAATCGTGCACCGGTAGAAGTCATCGACGTCCACCGCCGCAGCCACGACCAGCAGTTCGGCCTGCCGTTTGCCCAGAACTCTCCCGCAGCTGCGGTCAATTGCCTCTTTGGCCTGGTCGTAGGAGCCGCGAACGGCTTCGAGGACGGCGAGCCGACGCAGGCCGTGGGAGTGCAGGCGGGCGGGCAGTGAGAGTTCCGCGTCGGCCGGGTGCACGCTGGTCTGGCCCTTGCCCCGCCATGCGGTCCGTGTGATGGTGACCGTGCCGAACACGCAGGCCAGCAGGCGGGAATGTCCCATCTCATGGTGCGGGCGGACGTGTCCGTCCGCACCACGGACCACCGTTGCGTCTGTCTGCCGTATCTGTTCCCGCTCCCGCTTCTCCCGCAGATCGAGGTGTCCCTGGAACAGCAGCCGCAGCTGTTCACGGCCTTGAAGCCCGACAAGGTCCTCGAGTTCGTGATGGGACAGCGCGGCCGACTCCGGCCCGGCCAACGCGCCTTTCAGGCAGTCGAAGGCCCTTGTCGCGGCAGTGAATGGATCGAAGGCGTCGTAGGGTTCCACCGGCTCTTCTTTCAGCGACTTCGGTTTGGTGTGGTACCTCCGAAGTTAGAGAGAAGAGCCTTTATCGTTCCGCGAGTTCGCCGATTCCCCGCCCGATCCCGGATGAGCGGGGGCGAACCGTCCGGGCTGGTCCTCGATCAGCCAGCCCCGTTCGACCAGCCGTTTCAGCTTCCCCCGCGTCCCTTCGATCTTCGCGGTCACCGCGGGCAGCCCGATCCGGGGCACGATCTGCTTGGCCTGCATCGGCCCCGACGCGTCCGTGATCACCTCCACGATGTCGCGGTACACATCCGGCAGAACGTCCGTCGTGAGACCTTCCCGCCAGTGCGGCACCATGATCGTCCCCACCACCCGCACTTCGGGCTCCACCGGCACCTGCGCCGCCACCGGCTCCCGCAACGGCGCAGTCTCGGCCACGTCCTGCCCGGACAGCTCGGTGAGCACCTGGGCCACCGTTTCTCGCGTCACCCGCAGCCGCGACCACACCTCACGCTCACCCGCCAGCCGTGAGGTCAACTCGGCTATCTCCGCCTCGAGTTCCTCCACCCGGACACGGGCAGCCGCCTCCCGCGTCTCCAACTCCTCGATCAACGACACCATCGACGCCCCCTACTTCACCCGCCACAGTAGAAGGACGCCTACCCCGCCCACACCGTCAACCAGCGTTCTCCCAGCTCAAGGGCTTCCCTGGAGGAGAGCTACACCCATACCGGATTCACCATCGAGGCCCAAATGCTGCTCGACCCCGACGAGAGCGTTCCAGGGGCGGTCCTCTTCGCACGCCGCCGGTCCTAGCCCGCAACGCCGGGACAGAAGCCGACTGAGTTCCTCCCGCGCTAGAGCGACATGGTCGGCTGAATCGCCGGAACACAGTCCGCAGCGTGATCTCGCCAAAACGAGACACGACCAGTGCGGGACACAGCAAGCGCGGAAACAAGCGCGGCCACATGCCGGGGTCGTGTTCGAGCAGCCCGGCGTACAGTGCGGCCGGGAAGTGGGCCTTGAGCCAGGCCGACTGCAGCGCCGGCACGGCGAAGGCGACTGCGTGTGCCCGGCAGAAGCCGTAGGCGCCGAAGGCCTCGATGGTCTCCCACACCTTCGTGAGCATGGCGGGCTCGTAGCCGCGGGCGGTCGCCTTCGCGTGGAACCAGGCCCGGAGTCTGGGCAGGCGCTCGGCGTCGCCGAGGGCGCGGCGGGCGATCTCGGCGAGTGCCCGGTCGCAGCCGGTCAGCACGCTGATCATCTCGATGATCTGCTCATGCCAGATCACCCCACCATACGTGTCGCGCAGGATCGGCTCCAGATCCGGATGCGGGTAGACGGGCTCAGCGCCGTGCCGGGCCGCGATGTACTGCACGGGCATTCGGCCGGCGACTGGCCCGGGCCGGAAGAGCGAGATGTCGGCGATGACGTCCTGGACGTCGCGGGGCTGCAGCCGAGACAAAAGATCTTGCTGCCCGGACGACTCCAATTGGAATAGACCAATTGTGCGGGAGTCCTGGATGATTTTGAAGGCGAAGTAGTCGTCCAGCGGCACCTGGGCCGGGTCGTCCAGGTCGATGTGCCGGCCGGTGGCGCGCTCGATCTCGTTCACGGCGTGGGCCATCGCGGCTGCATGCGCACGCCCAGCACATCCAATTTGATCAAGCCCAGATCTTCGACCCCTTCCTTGGCCATCTGCACCATCGGGTAGTTGCCGCCCGGGGTGGGCTGCACCGGCAGCCGGTCCAGCAGGCTGGTGTTGGTGAGGATGACGCCGCACGGATGCATGGCCATCCCGCGCACCAGCCCGTGTTCTTCAGCTCGGGCAGTTCGGCGAGCGCGGCGGTGATGTCGCACGCGCGGATGTGCGGGAAGGACTTGGCGATCCGGTCCACCTGGTCGGGGGCGATCCCCAAGGCAAGTCCCGAGTCGCGGAGGGCATGCCGGGCCCGGTAGGTCTCCGGCATGCCGGTCACTGCCACCCGCTCCGGTCCGAAGCGTTCGAAGATCCGGTCGTAGACCTCCAGGCGGCGTGCATTATCTATGGTTCGGGTTGTGTTTGACCAGGTAGAAGCACTTCTGCGGAGTGAGGGACGTTAGGCACTGCCCGGCGTCGGGGACACGTTCTGACGTTATAGTTGCCGGATGCCAGAGTTGATCGCGCCCACTATCCACCTGCATGCCGCCTGGCTTACTGACTTCGGCGTTATAGCGTCTGGGGCTTTGTCGGGTCTGGTGACAGGGTTCGTCGTGGCTGGTAGCCCGGAAGTATGCGGTATCCAGACGGGGGCGAGCTGACCGCCGATCAGCGCAAGCGCCGCGAAGAGGTACGCCTGCGGGCCGCTGACCTCTTCGGGGAGGACGTGAAAGTACTGTGCATCGCCCGGGAGTTACGGGTGAGCGAGAAGTCGGTCTACCAGTGGCGCCGTGCCTGGGAGGCCGGCGGGCGGGAAGCGCTGTGCTCCAAGGGGCCCCCGGGCTACGACTGCCGGCTCGGCCCCCGCCTGCAGGCTGAACTCGCCGCCTGGCTGGAAGAAGGGCCGGCCTCGCACGGCTGGACGGACGACCAGGTGTGGACCGCCGCTCGGGTACGCACGCTGATCGGGCGGAAGTTCCACATCTCCTACAGCGTCTCCGGTGTCACCCGGCTGCTGCACCGGATGGGCTTCAGCGTGCAGATGCCCGCCCGGCCCGCCGCCGAACGTGACGAGGACGCCATCACCGCATGGCGGGAGGTGACCTGGCAGGAGGTAAAACCCTCCGGGCGGCGACCGGCGCGTTCGTCTGCTTCGAGGACGAAGCGGGCGTGACCGGCCGTCCGCCCAAGGGCCGCACCTGGGGCCGGCGCGGCATCACCCCGACGGTGCGCGTTTCCGGCCGTGGCCGTGGACGGCTGTCGGTGGCCGGGCTGCTGTGCTACCGGCCCGGCCTGCCCGCCCGCCTGTGCTACCGGCTGCGCCGGCATACCGGCCGCAAGGGCGAGCGCCGCTCGCTCGGCGAGAGGGACTACATCCGCCTGCTGGATGGCGCCCACCACCTGCTGAAGGCCCCGCTGATCGTGGTGTGGGACCGGCTGAGCACCCACATCTCCAAGGCGATGCAGACGCTCGTGGCCGAGCGGGACTGGCTGACGGTGGTCCTGCTGCCCGGGTATGCGCCCGACCTCAATCCAGTCGAGGGCATGTGGGCGCATATCAAAAGGAGCCTGGCCAACCTGGCCGCCCGCACCCTCGGCGAGCTGGAGACTCTGCTCCGCAGACGGCTCAAGACGCTGCAGTACCGGCACCGCGTCCTCGGCGGATTCCTCGCCGGGACGGGCCTCACTCTCGACAGACCGGACCGACCCTGAAAACGCCGAAGTCAGTAACCCACGGACAGCCGAAGCGTCGAGCTCCGGGCTACGCCCAGGTCACTCCTCACTGTCAGCCGTGGAATGTTGTGGTCTCCCTCAGCGTGGCACGCTCAGTGATGATGTGGTTTACCGGTGCGGCGTCGTCGGCGTATCCGAACGAGATCCCGACGAGCAGTTTTCCTGTGGTGACGCCGAGTTCGGCGCGTACCTCGTCGGCGTAGAAGCTCAGCAGTCCCTGCGGGCAGCTGGCCACGCCATACGCGGTCATCGCCAGAAGCAGCGTCTGCATGTAGGCGCCGACGTCGGCAGCCAGCCGCGCGTTGTCCTGTTCGGCGACGAAGAGGAACGCGACATGCGGTGCACCGTAGAACCCCAGGCTCTCGGCGTCATATGCCGCGCGCGCCGCATGGTCGTCAAAGCCGATGCCCAGTGTCCCGTAGAGCCGGCCGCCGAAGGCGACCCGCCGCTCCTGCTGCACCGGCGAGTAAAGGTCATCGCTGTACGGGAAGTCGACCGACACGCGCCGTGCGGCGTGGGCCTCCTGAAGGGACGCCGCCAGACGGTCGCGCGACGCGCCACTGACGACCTCCACCCGCCACGGCTGCGCGTTGGAGTTGGACGGCGCCGCTCCAGCCAGCGAGAACATCGTGTGCATCGTTTCTTTGGGCACGGGCTCGGGCCGGAAAGCCCGCGTCGCACGTCGGGCACGGATCAGCTTCTCCGCGTAGCTGCTCAGCTCGGTGTGGTCGGACCAACTCATGGGACTCCTCATCAATGTAAACGTGTCCGTTTACTTGAGGTGAGATAGTAGCCCCGCGCCCCGAGCAAAGTAAACGCGACCGTATGCTTCCTTCATGGGCACGATGGGTGACACGACGCGGCGAGGAGGGCGAGGCGCAAGGGAACGCATCCTGGCAGCCGCCGCCCGACTGTTCGCGGATCAAGGGATCGCTGGGACCGGCATGGAGCAGGTCGCAGAGGCGGCACCGGTGTCCAAGCGGACCCTCTACGCCCACTTCCGCTCCAGGGACGAACTGGCGATTGCCTACCTGCAGGCGCTGGCCTCGTCGGGGAACACCATGGAGGGTGTGCTGATCCGTGAGGACCTCAGCCCTCGCGAGCGGATTCTTCGCTTGTTCGATCAACCCACCCCGGACACGCCTTCGGTGCGAGGGTGCCCCTTCATCGACGCAGCGGCAGAGTTCCCCGATCCGAAGAATCCGATCCACGCCTACGCCCGCGAACAGAAGCTCCGGATGGTGCAGTTGGTCACCGATCTGGTGACGGAACTGGGCTGCAGTGAACCCGCCGCACTCGCCGAGCAACTGGTGACCCTCGCGGACGGAGCAGCCAGCCGTGCCATGGTGCTGAACCAGGCGGACTACGGCCAGCACGCGCGCGCGGCCGCGAAGACCCTGTTGGAACAGGCACTCACGCCTCCCTCAAGACGCTGACTTGCCAACGAAGACGAACGCCGCCTGCGGCCAAAGCCAGGCCAGGTGCGTAGGGCTCCGTGGCGGCCGCTTCCTGCTCCGACTACGTCATTCGGGATCAACCACCGCGTCCGCCTCGGCCGCGACGACTACGTCCGCGTCGGTACTGTCGACTACTCAGACCCTAAAACGCCGAAATCAGTAAGGCCCGCGCTGAGTGGGGTCCTGGTCAACACGAGGACGGCTTCGGGCTGGGTCCGTCCGATGAGGTGGACTCGGCCGCGGGGTTTGCGGCCTGGGTGCGCCGGCTGACCGACCAGTCGGACGCGGCGAAAGCGACCGACGCAATGCGGTGTATCTATCGGTGGATCGTGGAGGGCGATCGGGTGCTCGGCGGTATCGCACTGTGATACGGCAGCAGCGACTACGTGTTGTGGGCTGGAAACATCGGCTATGGGATCAGGCCGTCCGCGCGGCGGCGCGGTTTGGCCAGTTGGGCGGTGGGCCAGCTGCTCGATGAGGCGCGGGCGCTCGGCCTGGATCGGGTGCTGGCCGTCTGCGCGGTCGACAATGCCGCTTCGGTGAAGACCCTTGAGCGGTGCGGCGGCGTCTTCGAGGGCATCCGGGACACCGAGTTCGGTCCCGCGCGGCGTTACTGGATCAAGATCTAGCGGTTCTCGTTGCGGATCAACCGGCGAAGGCTTGTCCGGGCTGCCGCAAGGTCGTCCTCGAGCTGGGCGACCTTCCGGTCAAGCTCTCTGTTCGTGGCGGCGGCTTCGCGTTCTGCTGCTGCCAACCGCACGTTCTCTTGAGAGAGTTCATCGATCCGAGTCGCGAGGTCCTGGCTGCCGAGCTGGTCGAGCTGACGGCCCAGGTGGTGCTGGAGCCCTTCGCGGAGTTCGGCCACTTGCGCCCGCAGCCTCTTGATCTCTTCTCGGGCGAGAACGAGGTCGGTCTGTTCGCCGGCCTTGCTGGCCCGGGTCCCGGACTGTTCTGCGCGGACGGACTGGGCAGCCTGTCGAGTTCGGGCCTGGTCAATGTGTTCACGGACGCCTGAGGAATAGACGAGCCAGCTGGAAACCTCAGCCCGCCGGGCAACCAACGCGAAGGTGATCCGCTCACCGTCTTTGAGCATGTCCTGAACGGTCTTGAGTACGCGTCCGCGTTTGGCCGCGCTGTCTCGCTGTCTCGCTGCTTTGAGGACCTCTGCGGGGGTCCGGGAGGGGGCCTCAGCTGCCATCAGGAGGCCCTTGAGGGGGGATGACGGTCAGCGGCAGGAGCTTGTGGTCGCGCGTCGCCCGGACCTTCCGCAGCACCGCACTGGCCTCTTCGATCTCCTGTCGTTCCTCGTCGGGCATGTCGCTCAGCTGCTGCTGCATCCGGTGGGACACGTCGGTGAACGCGGTGATCTGGTCGCTGAGGTTGCGGATGACGAAGCCATCGGCGTCCATCGCCGAAGCGGTTTCGCGGTCCGCCCGCAGGGAGTTGACGTGCTCCTCAATCGCGGGCAAGAACGATGGATCGGGACGATAGAAGCCGCAGCCAGCGCACTGCCATAGAGCAACTCCCAGCGCAGGGGGTCCTCGAGGAAGGACAGGGTGAACTGGTTGGCCAGGAGGTAGGGAGCATTCTGCCGGGCCCAGGTCTCCCGGTCGGCCGTCGTCTTTCCCTCTCGCTTCTGGCTCAACCAGACCGCGTCGTGGGAGCGGCAGAGCCCTTGGACCAGCTGCTGGTTGTCGCAGGACCGGACGATGCAGCGGATTCGAGGGGTCAGCGGCAGCTCACCGCTCGAGACGGCCCACTCGGCTGATGACGTGGTGCGATCACTGCGATACCAGCGGAAGTAGTGGGTGCGGCAAAGATCACGGGAGTAGGCGGGGCGGCCGCAGCGGGTGCCCTCCCGCTCGAGGACGCAGTTCTCCGCGTCTTTGCCGGGGACGGAGCGCTGCCGCCGAGGCCTTTGGTAGGTGGCGCCGAATACCTCCCGGCTCAGCCCGCTGCGGGGGAAGGCCGCGATGCAGTGGCGGCAGAGCTGATCATTGGACCGAAGTAGTGACCAGCACGACTCGGTGATGCATTTGATGACGCCGGTGCGGGGGTTGTTCGGATCGCCGTCGAAGAACCAGGCTTCCTGCGACCACTCGGTCGGCCGCCAGGTCGGATCGACTGCGTCCTGCAGCCACCTTGTCCAGGCTGTCAGGCCCAGCGGCGCGACATTCTGCTCAAGCGGCGTGACAACTGCGGCCTCGATCATCCTCGTGCCCTCGCGGCCGCGACCAGTCGCATGGCCTCGCGTTTGTCGTCCTCGGTCGGATGCAGATACGGCTCGAGGGAGGTCGGCGAGACGTGCCCCATCATTTCCGAGACGACGTCACGCTCGACACCCGCACGAATCCAGGCCGTGCAGGCCCCGTGCCGCAGCATGTGCGGTCTGGCTGTGAGCGTCGTCTTCGTGGCCAGTCGGTCGAAGAGCTCTTTGGCGGTGCCGTAGCGCATGGGCTTGCCCAGCGGGGCGTGGAAGAGATTGACGAACACCATGTCGCACTCGGCGGCCTCAGTCACGGTCTCGCGCTCAAACTGGTAGTCGGCGTAGAGAGTGACGAGTTCGGGCTCGACGGGGATTGACCTGGGGAAACGGGACTTGGCCAAGGCGCCGTTGGAGTTCTCTGCTCGGCGCCGGACGTGGATGTGGGGGCCAGCAATCTGGCAGCCCAGCATCTGTGAGTCCGCCAGCAGGTGCATGTCCTGCCGCCGGAGCCCCAGGGCCTCCCCGATCCGGACGCCCGTCTGGGCAAGCAACGCGACGAGGAATCTGTCCCGGGCATGCGTTGCGGCCGCGAGCAGACGCTCGATGTCCTGTGGCTGGAGCCATTCGTAGGTGTCCTCGCCCACTCCGAACTTGAGCAACCTGGCCCGTACTTCCCGGAACTGTCCGTCCTCACCCGCCTCCTTCCCCGGCGGCATCCAGTGCAGGTACTTCGGCTCCGACAACCGTGCCACGGCCACCGGATCCACCCACTCCTGCTTGGTGGCGAAGCGCAGGAACTCGACGACCGCCGTCATCACGGCATTTGCGGTCTTCTTGGACCGGAACCGTGGCTCAGAAGCCAGCTTTCCCCGCGGCGGTAGCGGCTCGTTCACGAGCCAGCGCAGGAACCGGGCCAGGTCGAGTACCGCAGCCCGACGCCAATCGACCCCGCGCTCTTCGCACCAAGCGAGGTACAGAGCAACGCGACCGGCGTACGCACGTTGGGTGTTGATCGAACGGCCCATGTTCCGCAGTCCTGCCAGGAAGGTGCTGCCCTCGTCATGAAGCCGGCACCGGCTGTCGATCACAACCCAGGACACCTCGCCGTCAGTTGGAGAGATAGCTCGCTCAGCACGAATCCTCATAGCTGCTTATGGGACCGCAGCCACGTGCCTCACTACCGGCGGATACCTCACAGTCACACGAAGGGATGAAGCCTGTGCCTTACGTAACAAGCACGCCGATTCTGACCAGAGATAACGGGCGGATTCCACGTCGATGTCGATGTCGATGTCGGGCAGCGAGGCCCGTCGGACACTGAGGAAGCGCTCTTTACCGACCGGCGAGCTCACCGGGACGCGCTCAACCTGGGGCGATGCGTCGCGGTCGTGTCAGGGATGGCCTGCTTCCTTCTCGGATGTCGGGCCGCAGGTAGGCACCCTGAGCCTCGCGGCCACCCGGCGTCACGGCATGCCCGCACCGTGACGCCCCGGCTGCACACTGCGGACGGGCTACGTCATCAACTCGATGTGCGGGTGCTCGGGCTCCGCCGGGCAGACGAACAGGTGCTGCCGGTAGCCGCTGCCTATCTGGACACCGGTCGCGTTGTAGCCGCGGTGGCCGGGGTACGGTCCAGCACCTGGGTGGGGGTGCGGAGACCAGCTGTTCCCGGCGTCGTCCCCTTCCTCGAACGTGGCGACGGTCATCAGGACTTCCATGCCGGTGCCGCACTCGGAGCAGGGCTGCGAGCTGGGGTCGGTGGAGTTCCAAGCGGGCCAGCCGCCGACCTTCCAGCCGGGTGCGTTGGACAACACACAGTCGTAGTACGTGTCCGGGTCCATGTCTTCCTCTGCTGCCTGCGGCACACTCCACTGCTTGAGCTGCTCCCGCAGTTCTTCGCTCAGCTCCAGATGGTCGGGATACTCGGTGATCTGCTCCGGTTCGAGCACGCACGGTTCCGGTAGATAGCCGTCGAACTGCACTGCGGGCGGCTCGGGGGGCGTGTCGAGAATGTCGGTGACGGCGGCTGCCGAACGCCAGAAGAGCAGGGTCCTGGGCATGATCGGATGATCGAAGGGGCACCACAGAACCTGCAGCAGGTCCTTGCCCTCCGGCGGGCTCAGATCGGGCACATCCCTTACGTACAGCTGCGCGACGGGCAGCATCGCTATGGGGCCGTCGTACGCCTGGACCGCCAGCCTCACCGGATACGTCCGAGGGGGTCGGATCCGCTCGAGAGTCTCCCGTTCCTCCGGAGTCAGGTCCCGGCCGTGCGAGGCGGCGAAGATCCGTCGTTCCAGCCGCAGATCCGCCGGGGACTGAGCTGGGTTGATGCCATCCACCACATGCGGTTCCTCGCAGTGCGGCCACGGCTCCTCAGCGGGCCACAGCAGCGGCCCGCCGATCGAGCTGTCGTGCCACGTCGGCGCCCCAGGGCGGGGGTGCAGGCGGGTCGCCGTGCGGGCCAGCGGAGCCAGTTGGGGAAAGACCGCGGCAACGTCGATCGGCCGTGGCGGAGTGACAGGAGTGACATTCATGGCCGCAATCTTGCCAATCGCCTCTGGCAACGGCCCTCGTGGCCGCCCCACGAAGAGTTCCGGCACGGGCGTCACCCGGGAGAGCGCTACGTGAAGCGGCGGGAGCGGCTGCAGCGCAAGCTGGCCCGCGCCCAGCGCGGCTCGAACCGCCGTCACCGGGTCAAGGCCAGCCTCGCCCGTCTGAAGGCACGCGAGACGGACCGGCGCAAAGACTGGGTGGAGAAGACCAGCACCCGCCTGGCCCGCAGATTCGATGTGATCGGCGTGGAAGACCTGAACATCCGCGGCATGACTGCATCCGCCAAAGGCACCGTGGCACAGCCGGGCCGGAACGTCAGGGCGAAGGCAGGGCTGAACCGGGGCATCCTCAACTCCGGCTGGGGCGCTCTGGCGCAACGGCTGGAGCACAAGGCACCGGGCCGCGTGGTGAAAGTCAATCCGGCGTACACATCGCAGCGTTGTTCGGCCTGCGGAACCGTGGACCGGGAGGCGCGCGAGAGCCCAGCGCGCTACCGGTGCCGCGCCTGCGGGCACACGGGCAACGCGGACGTGAACGCCGCCATCAACATTGCTACGGCTGCCGGGCGGGCGGTCGCTGCGCGGGAAGGGCCACGGGTTGCCGGGCCGGTGCACCGCGAACCTCAACACGGTCTCCTCCTTCCGGTGTGAGACAAGTTGGAATCCCTGCCCCTTCAAGGCCGGGTGGACGTCAAGTCTGGTTCCCCGGGGCGACGGTGATGGTGATCTGGCGCAGGAGTCGGTCAGCGTGGTCGTCGACGGCGCGGGGATCATGTCCGGTGACGATGAGATGGCCCAGGCGGCCGCGGTTGGAGGTCGCCGGGCCGACTAGCGTCCCCGCGGTGGCGCGGGACACGGACGGCGGGGATGGTCGTGGTAACGGTCGGCAGGCCGGTGACCTTGATGAGGCGGCCTGCCTGTGGGCTGGTCAGGAATCGGATGGTGGCGTAACCGCAGGCCACTGGGCGGATCGCGGTCGGACGGCCGAGGGCGATGTCCCACAGGGTGCGCCAGGGGTCGATGCCGAGCGCGTGCTGGAGCAGGACGCCGATGTGTCCGGCGCCGAGGCGGGCGCCGATCTCCAGGACGGTGCACTGGCCGTCGGGGCTGAGGACGAGTTCGGTGTGGGTCGCGCCGTTGCGGATGCCAACCGCGGCGATCGCACGGTCGGCCTGTTCGAGCAGGCCGCGCTCGGTGGCCGCGGGCAGGCGGGCGGGCAGCGCGTGGCCCAGTTCGACGCGGTGGATCCCGCTGGTCGTGTGCTTGCGGGTGATGCACAGATGGGTGGTGACACTCTGCTGGGTGACCGACTCGACGCTGAACTCGCGTCCGGGGACGTGGTCTTGGACCAGGACTCCCCCAGCGGACGACAGCCCGTACATCCCCCTCGCCTCGCGGGCGGCGAGCCAGGCCGGCTCCAGTTCTTCGAGTCCGGTGACCACGGTGACCCCGGCCGATCCGGCGCCGTCGGCCGGCTTGACGACGCACGGAAGGTTGAGGGCACCGGCCGCGTGCAGCGACCAGAGCTCACACGGGTCCGTGACGCTCGTGGTCCGGGGCGTGGTGACGTGGGCGGCCTCGAGCGCGGTCGCCATGAGGTCCTTGTTGCGCGCCGCGGCGGCGCGTTCGGGATCGTTGCCGGGCAGACCGAGGGCCGCGCACGCCCTGGCGGCCAGGTCGGTGAGGTATTCGTTGACGGTGAGCAGGGCCTTCGCGCCGATCCGGGCACAGCACGGATACCGGGAGGCTGTGATCAGGCACGACGGTAACGAGGGGGCTCCTTGGACCTTCCCCGTGATGCTGGACACTCGTTGCTTACGCTGCGAGGGCGTGTTCTTGCTCGTGTCGCTGGCGAATCTCCAGCGGGGTGAGGTAGCCCCAGGCCGGATGCTTCCGTAGTCGTCTGCGGTTGTAGAAGGTCTCGATGAAGGCGAAAATCTCTGCGCGGGCAGTGGTCCGGTCGGGCCAGCGGCGGGTGCCGATCTCCTCTTTGAGCAGTGCGAAGAAGCTCTCGGCGGCGGCATTGTCATAGCACGAGCCGGTTCGGCCCATGTTCTGCCGCAGCCCCAACCTGCCTATTTCCCGGGGGAGTTCGTCAGAGGTGTACTCGGCTCCGCGGTCCGAGTGCACGATGCAGCCGCTCTGGAGCCGGCCACGTCCGGCGGCCATCGTCAGTGCGTCGACCACCAGGGAGGCGCGGTGGCGGTCGGCCATCGAGTAGCCGACGATCTCGTGGGTCGCCAGGTCCAGCCAGGTCGCCAGATAGAGCCAGCCCTCGTCGGTGGGGATGCAGGTGATGTCCCCGACCAGTTTTGTGCCCGGAGCGTCGGCCGTGAAGTCGCGACCGATCAGGTCTGCGGCGGGCACCGCTCTCTTCGCCGGACGGGTCAGCGACCGGCGCTTGCGCCAGGTCCCCCCGGCGATGTCACGCTCACGCATGATCCGCTCCACTCGCTTGCGGTTGACCCGCCGCTCCAGCCTGCGCAACTCGGCATGGATGCGCGGCACCCCGTAGGTGCACCGGGAGGCGATGTGCAACACGGTGATCTCGTGGGCCAGGGCGTCGTCGGCGGCCCGGCGGGCGGCGCGGGCCGGCTCACCGGCCATCCAGGCGTAGAAGCTTCCGGTGCGCCGGGCGCGGGCCGGGGGCCAGCCCGAAGTCGCCGGATTGCAGCGTGTCGCGCCGCCGGCGCAGGAAGTCCGCCAGCTCCTTCTTGTGCATGATCTCCATGGTGACCGTCTGCGGCTGGGTCAGCCAGGGATCGGCGATTCCTGGCTGAGCCGTTGCGCTGACGAGACCAGGCGAGGCCGTCGGGAGGATCGCCGGTCCATGGACAAGCGGTCCTCTCCCGCCCCGGCCGGGACGCCCGCATAGTCGGGGTTGCCGGGGCGCGCCCCGGCAACCCCGCAGCGAAGGAGAGCTCACCTCTTGACTTCCTCCCCCTCGTGAACGAGAGGGGGTTCCTACGGCTCGCGCCGTGGGGTTTTCTGCTTCGTCGCCGACTGCCCGCCCGGAGAACTCCGTTGAGGTCTTGCACCAGCTCCACAGACAGAC
>NZ_JBQQCG010000146.1:0-14975 GCF_052245575.1 Streptomyces sp. 2A115
TTTGAGGGGTTAAGGCTCCCAGTAGACGACTGGGTTGATAGGCCAGATCTGGAAGCCCGGTAACGGGTGGAGGTGACTGGTACTAATAGGCCGAGGGCTTGTCCTCAGTTGCTCGCGTCCACTGTGTAGTTCCCAGACAACGAACGGTTGTGCTGGCTGAACAGTTTCACTAATCAATTGAATAGTGTGCTAGTTCGCTGCCCGTTCGAGATCTCGCTTTATTGCGGGGTGTCTGAAAGGGTTTCGGTGGCCATAGCGTGAGGGAAACGCCCGGTAACATTTCGAACCCGGAAGCTAAGCCTTACAGCGCCGATGGTACTGCAGGGGGGACCCTGTGGGAGAGTAGGACGCCGCCGAACAAAATTTGAGGACCTCTGGTCCCAGCGACTCGCTGGGACCAGAGGTCCTTTTTTGTTTTTCCGAAGCGCACCGGGTACTCGGCTGCGCGAGAATGAAGTTGCGGTACCGATGACAGGAGTCACCATGTCCACCAACTCTCCCGACGAGCGACCGGAGCGCGATCAGCGCCGCCGGGACAGTGGTGACCGCGGCGGCTACCGCGGAGGTCCGCGCCGTGACAACGACCGTGGTGGCTCCGGCCGACGTGACGATCGCCGTGATGACAGCCGTGGTGACAACCGCGGTGGCGGTGACCGTGGCGGGTTCCGGCATGACGACAGTCGCGGTGCCGGAGGTGGCACTGGTGCTCCTCGGCGTGAGGGGGACCGGCCCGCGTTCCGCCGTGACGACCGGCGTGATGACAGCCGTGGTGGCGGGGACCGGGGCGGTGACCGCGGTGGTTTCCGTCGGGACGACAACCGCGGTGGTGGCGGATTCCGTGGGCGTGACGACCGCGACCGTGGAGGCCGTCCGCCGGCCCGTCGCGACGACCGCCCCGGTGGTCCGAGCCGTGATGACCGTGAGCGTGGTGGGTTCCGGCGTGAGGGGGATCGGCCGACGTTCCGGCGTGACGACAGTCGCGGTGCCGGAGGCGGCACTGGTGCTCCTCGGCGTGAGGGGGACCGGCCCGCGTTCCGCCGTGACGACCGGCGTGATGACAGCCGTGGTGGCGGGGACCGGGGCGGTGACCGCGGTGGTTTCCGTCGGGACGACGAGCGGAGCGGCCCTCGCCGCGATGACAGCCGTGGTGGCGGCGATCGTGGCGGCTTCCGCCGCGATGATCGTCGGGGTGACGACCGTGGCGGCTACGGACGGCGCGACGATCGCCGTGATGACGGCCGTGGTGGCGGTGACCGTGGCGGTTTCCGTCGCGATGACAATCGTAGTGGTGGCGATCGTGGTGCCCCTCGGCGTGAGGGTGATCGTCCGGCGTTCCGCCGTGATGACCGTGAGCGTGGTGGGTTCCGGCGTGAGGGGGATCGGCCGACGTTCCGGCGTGACGACAGTCGCGGTGCCGGAGGCGGCACTGGTGCTCCTCGGCGTGAGGGGGACCGTCCGGCCTTCCGCCGTGACGACCGGCGGGACGATGACCGTGGTGGTTTCCGTCGCGAAGACCGGCCCAGTGGGCCTAGCCGTGGCGACCGCGGTGGTTCTGGCCATCGCGACGACCGTCGCAGCGATGACCGTGGTGGTTTCCGTCGTGATGACAGCCGCGGTGGCGGCGACCGGGGCGGTGACCGTGGTGGTTTCCGTCGCGATGACAATCGTGGCGGTGGCGGTCGTGGCGGCTTCCGCCGCGACGACCGTAAGGACGACCGGCGTGATGATCGCCCCGGCGGCGACCGTGGCGGCTTCGGCCGGCCGGACGACAGGCGGGACGACAGCCGCGGTGGCGGCGACCGTGGCGGTGACCGCGGTGGGTTCCGTCGGGACGACACCCGTGGCGGTGGCGGATTCCGTGGCCGTGATGACCGCGGACGGGACGACCGCGGCCGCGGGGGACCGCGTCGCGACGACAGCCGTGGTCGCCCCGGCGGAGGCTTCCGGGGCCGGGACGACGGTCGGGGCGACGACCGCCGTGGCGGTGGCCGTTTCCGCGAGGAGCGGGAGCGGGACCGCGAGCCGATCAAGCGGCTGCCGATTCCGGACGACGTCACGGGCGAGGAGATCGACAAGGACGTACGCCAGGAGTTGATGAGCCTGCCGAAGGGGCTTGCCGAGGACGTCTCCAGGAATCTGGTGATGGTGGCCCGGCTCATAGACGAGGACCCCGAGGGCGCGTACGGCTACTCCAGGGTGGCGTTGCGGCTGGCGTCGCGTGTGGCTGCCGTGCGGGAGGCGGCCGGGTTCGCCGCGTACGCGAACCAGAAGTTCAGCGAGGCGCTTGCCGAGTTCCGCGCTGCCCGGCGCATGACCGGCAACGTGGACCTGTGGCCCGTCATGGCGGACTGTGAGCGCGGGCTCGGGCGCCCGGAAAAGGCGCTGGAGATGGCCGGGGCCCCCGAGGTGCAGAAGCTCGACAAGGCCGGTCAGGTCGAAATGCGGCTCGTGGCGGCCGGTGCGCGGCGGGACATGGACCAGCTCGACGCGGCCATCGTCACGTTGCAGAGCCCCGAGCTGGCGTCGAACTCCGTGCAGCCCTGGACCGCGCGGCTGCGTTACGCCTACGCGGACGCGTTGCTCGCGGCCGGTCGTGAGGATGAGGCGCGCGAGTGGTTCGCCAAGGCCGTCGAGTCCGACAAGGACGGCAGCACGGACGCGTCGGACCGGCTGGCGGAGCTGGAGGGCGTCGAGTTCGTCGACGCTTTCGACGACAGCGACGGTGACGTCGACGTCGAGCCTGTGACCGATTCCGTGGTGGTCTCCGAGGCTCCGGCGACCGAGCCGGCCAAGGACGGCTCGGAGGACGACTCAGACGACCCGGAGGACCAGGACAAGGACGGGAACGACGACAAGGACGGCCTGGAAGGGCTGACGTCCGCGTAGGCGGCGTACGAGCAGACGGGCGGGATCCCCACGGGGGTCCCGCCCGTTCGTGTTTCAGAGGCCGAGCGCGCGCAGCACCAGGCCCGATGCCGGCTTCGGGCCGAACGACGTCGACTTGCGGGGCATCGTGATGCCCTGGCCCGCGAGGTCGCGTACGACCTCCTCGCGGACCGGGTGCATCAGGACGGCCGTGCCGCCGTCGCGCTCGGCCTTGGCGACCGTGGCGGCCGTGTCGTGGATGTACGCGATGTGCTCCGGGACGTCCGGGATCCGCCAGACATGGTCGAGGAGTGTGGCGTGCAGGACCGTGGCGTCGAGGGTGCGCCAGGCTTCCGGGCGGTCGGCCGGGATCGTACGGGCCAGCAGGTCCGGGGACGGGCGGTCGACGAGGTGGAAGGCGCCGTCGCCCGCGAGGAGGTAGGCGTTTCCTTCGGTGGCCGCTGCGGAGAGGGCCTCCAGGGCTTCGGGGAGAGGGCCGTCGACTTGGCGTACGCGGAAGGAGTCGCCGAGGGCGGCGAGGGCGTCGGCCAGCGGGAGGCGGTGGAGGAGGCGGTGTATCGCGCGGACGCGGAGCGGGTAGCGGGCAGTGTCGACGAGGAGCACCAGGCCGAAGTCCCAGGGGCTGGGGGAGGGGTGTTCGGCGCGTAGGCGCAGGTACGTCGCCCAGCGGTGGTGGCCGTCCGCGATGAGGGCCTGGTGGCAGGACAGGTCGGTCTGGATCTCGGACATGTCCGCCGGGTCGGTCACCGCCCACAGACGGTGGCTGAATCCGTCCTCCGTCGTGGTGGAGAGAAGGGGCGGGCGGTGGGCGGCGCGTTCGATGACGGCCGTCGTGCCGGAGGCCGTGCCGTTGCCGCGGTAGGTCAGCAGCAGGGGTTCGAGGTTCGCGGAGGTGGCGCGCATCAAGTCCGCGCGGTCCGCGACGACGTGCGGCATGACGTCCTCGTGCGGCAGGACCACACCGTCCGACGGCTCCGAGAGGCGGAGGGCGCCGATGATGCCGCGTTGCAGCATGCCGTCGTCCGCGCGCTGCTCGTAGACGTACAGGCCCGGCTCGGTGTCCGTGGTCAGGATGCCTTCGGACAGCCAGAGGTCCAGGGTGTCCGCCGCCTGCTGGTTGCGTGCGGTGGGGGTGCCGTCCTGGGGGAGTATCAGCCGGACGATGTTGTGCGGGTCGGCCGATTCGAGGTGGAGCAGGCCGTCGGGCCGGACGACCACGTCGTACGGCGGGGAGGTGACGGCGGAGAGGCTGCCGACCCGGTCGGGGTCGTAGCGGAGGCCCCGGAACGGGGTCAGATCAAGGCCCATGCGTGCCGGTACGTCCGCGGGACCTGCAGTGTTCATTGAGGCATCGTAAGTGTGTCAGTGGCATGCGGGATGATCGGGGGAATGGGATCGGATGAGGAGCGATGTGTAATGAGGCAGACCGTGCGGACGGGCCCCGAGGGCAGTGACCGGGCCCTGAGCGAGGCGTACGACACGGCGCTGCTCGACCTGGACGGGGTGGTGTACGCGGGTGGGAACGCGATCGCGTACGCGATCGAGTCGCTCGCCACGGCCCGTACGGGCGGGATGCGTCTCGCATACGTCACGAACAACGCGCTGCGGACGCCAGACACCGTGGCGGAGCACCTCACCGAGCTGGGGATACCGACCGAGGAGTCGGACGTCATCACCTCGGCGCAGGCCGCCGCTCGGCTGATCAGCGAGCAGGTGCCCGAGGGTGCGCGGGTGCTGGTGATCGGCGGGGACGGACTGCGGGTAGCACTGCGCGAGCGCGGGCTCGAGCCGGTCGAGTCGGCCGAGGACGAGCCGGTGGCTGTCGTGCAGGGGTACGGGGGGCCGGATCTGCCGTGGGGGCGCTTCGCGGAGGCCTGTTACGCCATCGCGCGTGGGGTGCCGTGGTTCGCGTCCAACACCGACCTGACGATTCCCAGTGCGCGCGGGATCGCCCCGGGCAATGGGGCGGCCGTGGAGGTCGTACGCATCGCCACGGGCGCTGAGCCGCAGGTGGCGGGCAAGCCGTTGCCGCCGATGCACCGCGAGACGATCCTGCGGACCGGGGCTGTGCGGCCGCTTGTGGTCGGGGACCGGCTCGACACGGACATCGAGGGGGCGTTCAACGGTGAGGTGGACTCGCTGCTCGTGCTGACCGGGGTGACGGACGGTGCGCAGCTGCTTGCCGCGCCGCCGGAGCACCGGCCGACGTATGTCGACGCGGATCTGCGGGGGCTGTTGACCGGGCAGCCCGGGGTCGTGGAGGCGGGCGACGGGTTCCGGTGCGGGGGCTGGACCGCCACGGCCGGGAGCGAGCGGCTGGAACTGGAGGGTGAGGGTGAGGCGCTCGACGGGCTGCGGGCGCTGTGTGCCGCCGCCTGGACAGCAGCTGGTGACGGGGCGTGCGAGCTGGACGGGGGCAAGGCGTTGGCGCGACTGGGGCTTTGAGTGGGGCTTCAGGGACAACTGGGGCTTGAGGGGCCGACCTTGGGGACGGTGGGCCCGGGGTCTCAAGGCGGGTGATTACGCAGGTCACCGCGCGCGTTCGAGCTCGGCAGGGAGGGTAGGCTAACCTAACCACGTGTTGGTCGACAGTCCCCCCGAACCGCGCGCGGAGACCGCCCCCGTGCCCCCAGCCCGCAGGGCGATACGGGCCGCTGGGCTGTTCGTGTCGCTCGCTGTGCTGGTGCTCATCGCCTTGGCGAGCATCGCGATCGGCGCGAAAGAGCTGTCCCTGGACCAGGTCTGGCACGGCCTGTTCGAGGACACGGACACGTACGGCGATGTCGTGGTGAACGAGAGGTTGTCGCGTACGGTCCTCGGGCTGCTCGTCGGCGGCGCGCTAGGCCTTGCCGGGGCCGTCCTCCAGGCACTCACCCGCAATCCGCTGGCCGACCCCGGGCTGCTCGGCATCAACGCGGGCGCGTCCGCCGCGGTCGTCACGGCCATCACCTTCTTCGGTGTCACCTCGCTGAGCGGCTATGTGTGGTTCGCCTTCGCGGGCGCGGCCGTCGTCGGGGCGCTGGTGTACTTCCTCGGCGGCAGCAGGGGCGCGACGCCGGTTCGGCTCGCGCTCGCCGGCACCGCGATCAGCGCCGCCCTCTACGGCTATCTGCAGGCCGTGATGATCATGGACGAGGCGGCGCTCGGCAAGATGCGCTTCTGGACGGTCGGTTCACTGGCCTCGGCCACCGACAGGACAATCGAGCAGGTGCTGCCGTTCCTCGCGGTCGGCACGGTTCTCGCGCTCGCGCTCGCCCGGCCGCTGAACGCCATGGCCATGGGCGACGACACCGCCCGCTCGCTCGGCGCGCATCTGGGCCGTACCCGCGCGCTGTCCATGGCCGCCGCGACCCTGCTGTGCGGGGCAGCGACGGCCGCCTGCGGGCCGATCGCGTTCGTCGGGCTGATGGTTCCGCACCTCGTACGGTCCTTCACCGGGCCCGACCTGCGCTGGATCCTGCCCTACGCCGCCGTGCTCTCGCCCGTGCTGCTGCTGGGCGCCGACGTCCTCGGGCGGATGGTCGCGCGGCCCTCGGAGCTTCAGGTCGGCATCGTCACGGCGATCCTCGGCGGTCCGGTCTTCATCTTTCTCGTACGACGGCGGAGGACGGCGCAGCTGTGAAGGCTCCACGCAACCGGGCCGAACTCCGGCAGGCCGAATACCCAAAGACCGAAGACTCGAAGACCGAAGACCCGAAGTCCGAAGGTCCGAGGACCGAATCCCCGCAGGTCGAACGCCCGCTGGGCGGACGCGATCACGTCGGACGCGATCAGGCCGGGCGCGATCTGGCGACACCCGCCCGGTCCTTCCGCGGGCGGACGGTCCGTGCCGGCGGTGGGCTGTCGGTCCGCGTCGACGTCCGTGCGTTCACGGTCGTGGCCCTGTTGATGGTGGCCGCGCTCGCCGCGAGCGTCGTACTCATCGGCACCGGCGACTTCCCGATTCCCGCCGGGGACGTTCTCAAGACGTTGCTCGGGAACGGCGACGCGGGCCAGGAATTCATCGTCAACGAGCTGCGGCTGCCGCGGGTCATGGTCGGGCTCCTGGTGGGCACCTCGCTCGGGCTCGGCGGCGCGCTCTTCCAGGCCATCTCCCGCAATCCGCTGGGCAGTCCGGACGTGCTCGGCCTCGGGCAGGGGGCGACGGCCGGCGCGCTCGTGATGATCGTGCTGTTCTCGGGGAGCGCCACCCAGGTCGCCCTCGGGGCACTGGCCGGCGGTCTGGTGACCGGACTGGCCATTTATGTGCTCGCCTGGAAGCAGGGAGTGCATGGATATCGACTGGTTCTGGTCGGTATCGGTGTCGCCGCGATCCTCACGGCCGTCAACGGCTATCTGATGACCAGGGCCGACATCGTCGACGCGGCCCGTGCGGTCGTGTGGATGACCGGCTCGCTCAACGGCCGTGACTGGGACCAGGTATGGCCACTGCTCGGCCTGTGCGTCGTCCTCGTGCCGCTTGTGCTCGGCAATGCGCGTGAGCTGCGCATGCTGGAGATGGGCGACGACACGGCGTACGCGCTCGGGGTGCGGGTCGAGCGGACGCGGCTGGTGCTGTTGGTGGCCGCCGTGCTGCTCACCGCGGCCGCCACCGCCGCCGCGGGCCCGGTCGGCTTCGTCGCGCTCACCGCGCCACAGCTCGCCCGGCGCCTCACCCGCTCGCCCGGACCGAACCTGGTGCCCGCGATGTGCATGGGCGCCACCCTGCTGATCGTCGCGGACTGGGCCTCGCAACGGGCCTTCGGCGCCGACCAGCTGCCCGTCGGCGTGGTGACAGGAGTGCTCGGCGGTGTCTATCTGCTGTGGCTCCTGGTCACCGAGCGCAAGGCGGGCCGGATATGAACACCCGAAGGAGCACTGTGAACCGCCTGTCCGCCGAGAGCGTCACCCTCGCCTACGACCAGCGCGTCATCACCGAACAGCTGTCGGTCGAGATACCGGACAACTCCTTCACCGTGATCGTCGGCCCGAACGCCTGCGGCAAGTCCACGCTGCTGCGCGCGCTCTCCCGGATGCTGAAGCCGAACCAGGGACGGGTGCTCCTTGACGGGCAGGTCATCCAGTCGATGCCCGCGAAGAAGGTGGCCAGGACGCTCGGGCTGCTGCCGCAGTCGTCGATCGCGCCGGACGGGATCACGGTCGGCGACCTGGTGGGCCGCGGCCGCTACCCGCACCAGGGGCTGCTGCGCCAGTGGTCGACCGAGGACGAGCGGATCGTGCGCGAGTCGATGGCCTCGACGGGGGTCGCCGAACTGGCCGACCGCTATGTCGACGAACTCTCCGGAGGCCAGCGCCAGCGCGTCTGGATCGCCATGGCGCTCGCCCAGCAGACCCCGCTGCTGCTGCTCGACGAGCCGACCACCTATCTTGACATCCAGCACCAGATCGACGTACTCGACCTGTGCGCGGAACTCCACGAGGAGCAGGGCCGCACCCTGGTCGCCGTGCTGCACGACCTCAACCACGCCGCCCGGTACGCCACGCACCTGATCGCCCTGCGCGAGGGCTCGGTCGTCGCCGAGGGCAGGCCGTCGGACATCGTCACCGCGGAGCTGGTCGAGGAGGTCTTCGGGCTGCGCTGCCAGGTCATCGACGACCCGGAGACGGGCACGCCGCTGGTGGTGCCGGCGGCGCGGAAGGTACGTACGACCGCCGCCGGCAGCGTCGCCAAGGGTTCCTGAACGGGACCCGGAGGGTCAGAGCAGTTTTCTGAGCCGGAGCAGGTCCCGCAGGCTCGCCTCGAATCTGACCCGGCCCGAGCCCCAGGCCTTGGCGAAGTTCAGCTCGCCGTCGACCATCGCGACCAGGTCGTCGCCGGCCATCGTGAGCCGGATCTCGGCCTTCTCGGGCGGAGGGCCCTGGACCGTGTCGAGCACCTGGATCCGGCCGTCCTTGAGGCGGCCGACGAAGGTGATGTCGAGGTCGGTGATACGGCAGGTCAGCGAGCGGTCCAGGGCGGCCGCGCTGCGCACGTCGCCCTCCGCGTGCGCCATGTTGTCCGAGAGCTTGTCGAGTGCGCTGCGGCACTCCTCAATCGTCGCCATCGTGATCGACGGTACCGCAGCGCTTCGCGGTAGCGTCAGGGCATGAGCCACTCCATGACCGGCCCGGAGACGGAGCCCCTCGGTACGGCGCCCCTCGGTACGGCGCCCTTCGGTGCGGACGCCGACGTTCCGGAGCCCTCCGTGCCGGAGGATGATGTTCCGGTCGAGCCCGGGGCGGAGCCCGACCCGGAGCCGGTGCTCCCTGTCGAACCCGAGTACGACCCCGCGGCCCCGGCCCCGCTGAACGTGTCGCGCGCGCCCACGGGCTACGCCGACGTCGACGCCCAGCTCGACCGGCTGGCCGACGCGGACCACCTCGCCACGGACGGGCACATGGAGGTGTACGAGGATGTACACAGGGGGCTGCGCGACGCGCTCACCGCGCTCGACGCCCGCCCGGGACCTCCGGTGCCCCCGACGACGTACAGCAGTAGGAGCTGAACCGAACGTGGCAGGAGTGGCACGACGCCGCCTCGACGCCGAGCTGGTCCGACGGAAGCTCGCGCGCTCGCGCGAGCACGCCGGTCAGCTGATCGCCGCCGGGCGGGTCTCCGTCGGCAAGACCCTCGCGACCAAGCCCGCCACCCAGGTGGAGACCGCTGCCGCCATCCTGGTAGCCGAGGACGCCAACGACCCCGACTACGTCTCGCGCGGCGGCCACAAGCTCGCGGGAGCACTGGAGGCTTTCGTTCCGCTCGGCCTGGAGGTCGAGGGACGGCGAGCTCTGGACGCCGGCGCCTCGACCGGCGGTTTCACCGATGTACTGCTGCGGGCGGGGGCCGCCCATGTCGTCGCCGTGGATGTCGGCTACGGGCAGCTGGCGTGGTCTCTCCAGAGCGATGAACGGGTCACCGTCAAGGACCGTACGAACGTACGCGAGTTGACGTTGGAGGCGATCGATGGGGAGCCGGTGGATCTTATTGTCGGTGACTTGTCCTTCATTCCGCTCGGCCTGGTGCTGCCCGCCCTTGTGCGGTGCGCGGCACCTGATGCCGACCTGGTGATGATGGTCAAGCCGCAGTTCGAGGTGGGCAAGGAACGGCTCGGGAGCGGCGGCGTGGTCCGCAGCACCGAGCTGCGGGCGGACGCCGTGCGCGGTGTGGCCCGGCGGGCGGGGGAGCTGGGACTCGGAGTGAAGGGCGTGACGGCCAGCCCGCTGCCCGGGCCCTCCGGGAATGTCGAGTACTTTCTGTGGCTGCGTGCCGGGGCACCCGCACTGGACCCGGCCGACGTTGACCGTGCAGTGGCGGAGGGGCCGCGTTGACACAGACCCGAGCTCGTACTGTTTTCCTGCTTGCCCACACCGGACGGCCCGCGGCCATCCGGAGTGCCGAACTCGTCGTGCAGGGGCTGTTGCGCTCCGGACTCGGCGTACGGGTCCTCGAGGCGGAGGCGGCCGACCTGCCGCTGCCGCCGACGGTGGAGCTCGTCAAGGAGGCGACTCCCGAGTGCCTCGACGGGTGCGAGCTGCTGATCGTCCTCGGCGGGGACGGGACGCTGCTGCGCGGCGCCGAGTTCGCCCGCGCCTCCGGGGTGCCGATGCTCGGCGTCAACCTCGGGCGCGTCGGCTTCCTCGCGGAGGCTGAGCGCGACGACCTCGACAAGGTCGTCGACCGCGTGGTGACCAGGGCGTACGAGGTCGAGGAGCGCATGACCGTCGACGTCGTCGTGCACAGCAACGGCGATGTCGTGCACACGGACTGGGCGCTGAACGAAGCCGCCGTGCAGAAGGCGGGGGCCGAGAAGCTGCTCGAGGTCGTGCTGGAGATCGACGGGCGGCCCGTGACCGGCTTCGGCTGCGACGGCATAGTCTGCGCGACGCCCACCGGGTCGACGGCGTACGCGTTCTCCGCCGGCGGGCCCGTGGTGTGGCCGGAGGTCGAGGCGCTGCTCATGGTGCCGATCAGCGCGCACGCCCTGTTCGCCAAGCCGCTCGTGACCTCGCCGAACTCCGTGCTGGCCGTGGAGATACTGCCCCACATCCCGCCCGGGGTCCTGTGGTGCGACGGCCGCCGCACGATCGAGCTCCCGCCCGGCGCCCGAGTCGAGGTCCGCCGCGGTGCTGTGCCGGTGCGGCTGGCCCGGCTGCACCACGCGTCGTTCACCGACCGGCTCGTCGCGAAGTTCGCGCTGCCGGTGGCGGGGTGGCGGGGCGCTCCGCACTGAGCGAAGGTGCCCTCCGCGCTGAGCGGAGGGCACCACAGGTGTGTGGAAGGCGGGCATTCCGGTCAACGGGCGTGGCCCCTGGGAGTGACCCCGGGCGTCGTACGCACCTGGCCCTTTGTGTAGGGACTGGGGCGGCGTCGCGCCGGGTGGGCGAAACCTCGTAAGGTCATGTCCGTGTTGGAGGAGATGCGGATACGGTCGCTCGGAGTCATCGACGACGCGGTCGTGGAGCTGTCACCCGGCTTCACCGCCGTGACCGGTGAGACCGGCGCGGGCAAGACGATGGTGGTCACCAGCCTGGGCCTGCTGCTGGGCGGACGCGCCGACGCGGCCCTCGTACGGATCGGGGCCAAGAACGCGGTCGTGGAGGGGCGGATCACCGTGGCCGAGGGCGCCTCGGCCGCCGTTCGCGCCGAGGAGGCGGGCGCCGAGCTCGACGACGGGACGCTGCTCATCAGCCGTACCGTGTCCGCGGAGGGCCGCTCGCGCGCGCACCTGGGCGGGCGTTCCGTGCCCGTGGGGGTGCTCGCCGAACTCGCCGACGAGCTCGTGGCCGTGCACGGCCAGACCGACCAGCAGGGGCTGCTCAAGCTGTCCCGGCAGCGGCAGGCCCTCGACCGGTACGCGGGCGACGCGGTCGCCGTGCCGCTCGCCAAGTACGCGGGCGCGTACCGGCGGCTGCGCGCCATCTCCGCGGAGCTCGACGAGATCACCACGCGCGCGCGTGAACGCGCCCAGGAAGCCGACATGCTCCGCTTCGGGCTCGACGAGATCGCGGCGGTGGAGCCGCGGGCCGGCGAGGACGTGGAGCTGGCCGCGGAGGCCGAGCGGCTCGGCCACGCGGAGGCGCTCGCGTCCGCCGCCACGGCGGCGCACGCGGCCCTCGCCGGAAATCCCGAGGACCCGGAGGGCATCGACGCCGCGACACTCGTCGCGGGCGCGCACCGGGCCCTTGAGGCCGTACGGTCCCACGACTCGGCTCTCGGCGCGCTCGCCGGCCGCATAGGGGAGATCGGGATCCTGCTGGGCGACGTGGCGGGGGAGCTGGCGGGGTATGCCGACGACCTCGACGCGGATCCGCTGCGGCTCGCGGCGGTGGAGGAGCGGCGGGCCGCGCTGACCGCGCTGACGCGGAAGTACGGGGAGGACGTTGCCGCCGTGCTGGCCTGGGCCGAGCAAGGGGCCGCGCGGCTCATGGAGTTGGAGGGCGACGACGACCGGCTCGGCGAACTCACCGCCGAGCGGGACGCTCTGCGGGCCGAACTGGGCGGACTGGCCCAGGCGTTGACGGACGCCCGCACGGAGGCCGCCGAACGCTTCGCCGCGGCCGTGACCGCCGAGCTGGCCTCGCTGGCCATGCCGCACGCGCGCGTGTCGTTCGAGATCCGCCAGACCGAGGACCCGGAGGGCGTGGAGGTCGGCGGGCGTCCGGTCGCGTACGGTCCGGCGGGCGCCGATGAGGTGGAGCTGCTGCTGGCCCCGCACCCCGGCGCCCCGCCGCGGCCCATCGCCAAGGGCGCGTCCGGTGGTGAGCTGTCGCGCGTCATGCTCGCGGTCGAGGTCGTCTTCGCGGGTACGGACCCCGTGCCCACGTACCTCTTCGACGAGGTCGACGCGGGCGTCGGCGGCAAGGCCGCGGTCGAGATCGGCCGCCGTCTCGCCCGGCTCGCCAAAACTGCGCAGGTCGTCGTCGTCACGCACCTGCCGCAAGTGGCCGCGTTCGCCGACCGGCAGCTGCTCGTCGAGAAGACCAACGACGGGTCGGTCACCCGGTCCGGCGTGAAGGTCCTCGAAGGCGAGGCACGGATCCGCGAGCTGTCCCGGATGCTGGCGGGTCAGGAGGACTCGGAGACGGCTCGGGCGCACGCGGAGGAGTTGCTGGCGACGGCTCGGGCGGACGGGTAGTCCGTAGTCCGCTGGATGAGCCGGGGGGAGGAGCCGCATGCCGTGACAGCCCCGGGTCCCTTGCGGGGCTGTCATTTCCTGCCGGTCACGCGTTTGCGCGCGACGTTGTAGGCCCACGCGTATGTCGATGCCTTCTTCTCGACGGCGAAATGGCGTCCGGTGGCCCTGTCCAGGACTTGATGGAACTCTTCCATCAAAGAAGCCCAGTCCGCTGTGGCGAAATCGCTGTCGGTCCAGCCGTAGAGCGATTTCAGCTCGTGTTTCACGGCTGAGAAGAACGACCGGGGCTCACGCTTTTCCCTGCCGATGAGCGTGCCGTTTCGCCCCAACCAGTCCTGGACCTCCGCAGGGGCGTCCAGCCACTTGTCCGGACTGTCCCTGAGCTCGGCGTAGTCCACCCAGGCCCAGAAACTCTCGGCATCGGCCACGTCCGGCGCCTCGGCGTGATGAGCGGCGCACAGCAGGGCGAAGTTCCGTACGTCCATGGAGCCGCCGAGTTGGGACGGTACGACGTGAGCGCGCTCCACCGGGGTGCGCCAGCACACCAGGCAGGCGGCTTTTTCCATGCCCAAGTAGTCGACGATGGCCTGCACGGTGGGCGGTGACTTGCGGTCGGCGGGCGTACGTTCACGTGGCTTGACGTCGAGCGTTGTGGTGTCGTAGCCGTAGTTGCCGCCGTCGTCCGGGTAGTTGATCCGCAGGAAGGCCGGGATGTCGTCGCACTGTGGGTTCTTGGTCCGGATGTCGACGAACGGCGTGTGGATCTCCGTCAAGTACTTCCCCATGAAGCCCAGTGCGAATTCCCGCATCAGCTCGTAGGCGTCGTGGTCGTAGCCGCCCGCTTCGTTGCGATGTCCCTGCACGTCGAGATAGAGAAACCTCGGCGCGCCCGGGGACTGCTTCTGGGCCGCCTGCACACATTCGAAGATGCGCTGGGCGCTGCGCTCGAAATTCTCGTACACCTTCATGTCGTGGTAGATCGCCACTGCCTTCTTGGCAGGTGACTTGCGTGTCCGCTGCCTTGTCTTCCTGGCCATGCGTCCCCCCGGTGAGCTACTTCTGACGACATGAAACGCATCGTGACAGACGGCACTGACAATCCTCGGTCCAATCCTCAGTCAGAGCCGGGGAACCGTCCTTCCGTAGGGTGGTTCGCGTGATCACTCGCCTACGTCGCAGCACCGCGTTCGCCCTCTCCGCCGGAGGCACCCTCGCCGGGATCGGGGTGCTGCGCTCCCGGGCGCCCGGCGGGCGTGAGCGGTGGGAGCGGACGAACTACGCCGGGCGCACCGTCGAGTTGTACGCGGGGCCCGCGGCCGCCGCCGCGCTGGCGGTCGCGTGCGAAGCGGGATGGAGGTCTCCCCGGGCGGCGGCTGGGGGCGGGCGGAGCCGAGGGGCCGCCGCCCTCGCCGTGGTCGTCGCCGGCGTGTGCGGGGCGTACGACGACGTTGTGGGGGCTGGAGACGCGCGGCGGGGCTTCCGGGCGCATCTGATGGCGCTGCGGGACGGGGAAGTCACCAGCGGGACGGTCAAGTTGTTCGGGATCTCGGCGGCCGGGCTCGGCGCGGGGGCGCTGCTCAAGGAGCGGCCGCTGGACAAGCTGTTGGCGGGAGTGGTGATCGCGGGAAGCGCGCATCTGGTCAACCTCTTGGACGTACGCCCCGGGAGGGCTGCCGGAGCCGTGCTCGCGCTGGGGGCGCCAGGGTTGCTGCGGACAGGGCCCGCGGGGGAGCTGTCCGCCGCCGCGATGGGGGCCGCGGCGGCCGTGCTCCCCGATGACCTGGGCGAACGCGCGATGATCGGCGACGCGGGGGCACATGCCCTGGGGGCCGCTCTCGGTACAGCGATCGTCGTGGGCAACGGCCGCGCCGGGCTCCTCGCGCACGTCGCCGCGGTGGTGGCCGCGGCCGTGTACGGGGACGAAGTGAGCGAGGCCGCACGATCGTTGCGGGCGGGCAAGGGGCGGGCAAGGGG
>NZ_JBQQCG010000147.1:0-14676 GCF_052245575.1 Streptomyces sp. 2A115
GGCGCCATGAACCAGTTCGACCAGCTCTTCGACGGCCGCCTCTCCGCCAACCGGGTATAGGCCGAACGGCAGACACCAGAAACGACTAGACCAAACAGACTAAAAACACCTAATTCCTGATAGACCCTCCTGGAATCCGCGGTTGATCCCGTGTTGTCGGGGCGCGCCAGGAGATGGTGGCTTTGCCGGTGAGGCGGCGGGCCATGAGGTCGGTTATGGCGTCGGCCGGGTGACGTCGAGGACCTCGACGGTCAGCCGGTCGTCGTACGTATCGCACAGGTCTTCCAGAGCTGCGGGGCGGCGGACGGTGGCCGTGACGTGGTCGCCGCGCTGGAGGGCGTGCTCGGTGGGCTGATGTTCTGCCGTGCTCCCATGCCTGGTGCCACCGTTGTACCGACCGCACGCTGACGCGTAACTGTTTGGCGAACGCGGCATTGTCGTGTCCCAGGGCGAACAACTCGGCCGCCTGCATCCGAATGTGCTCGCGAAACACCCGCCGCTCCGCGGTCAGCCCGCCCCCTTGCGGACACCTCATGTGACCGGCCTACTGTCACAACCACAGCTTGTCAGCCCCGCGACATCACGCCAGCAAGGACTTTAGAGGCTCACTGCCGTCGCCAGTCCCGGAAAGCGGTGAGCAGCTGCTGCCTGGCGTCCGGTGAGATGAGGTCCGGCGTCAGTTCGCCCGTTGTGGCGATCGTCTGACGGAATTGATCGAGGTAGCGCTCGCACCCGGAGCATTCCGCCAGGTGCTCGATGAAGCGTCGCTCGTCCTCTTCGGACAAGGCACGCTCGATGAAATCGGTCACCAACTCCACGAAGTCATTGCAGTTCACGCGCGCCCCCTCCCGCCCGCCACGTCATGGGCACCGGGCAAGTACTCCTCCAGCCTACGGCGCAACATGGCCCTGGCCCGATGGAGGAGGACGCGTTGGTTTCCCGGCGAGATCTCCAGCAGGGAACACACTTCCTCCGAGCCGTACCCCGCGACATCGCGAAGGGTGATCACGGTACGGAGGCGGGGTGGAAGCTCGTCGATCGCATCCGCGATCACCTTGCGAACTTCGCCGCGTAACACATGGTCCTCGGGCATGTGCCAGGGACGCGGTTCCTGCCCGACGGCCCAGTGTCCGGCGTATTGCTCGCCGGGGACACGGAACCGTGAGGCGTCCACCGTCGGCCCTTCCTCCTCCGGCAGCAGACTGGCGAAAGGAACGGTCCTGCTCTCCTTTGTGCCGCGCGTCTTGGCCGTGTTGACCAGGATCCGGTACACCCAAGTCTTCAGGGATGAACGGCCTTCGAAGCCGCTGATCCCCCTGATGACCGCCAGCCATGTGTCCTGGACGGCCTCCTCCGCGGAGTCCTTGGTCGACACGAACGACATGGCCAGCCTGAGCATGCTGCTCGACCAGTTGTCCAGCACCAGGGCGAACGTCTCCTCGTCACCGTCACGCAGCCGCTGGACCAGGACCTCGTCCGGGGGCAGTTCGCGTGCGCCCGCCATTCATCTCTCCTTGCTGACTGTCAACTGGGAGTGTCAGCCTAGGCCAGCTCAGCGAGTGCGATCGTGTAACGGTACGTTCGTTCATGTCCCGGTCAGGATTTTCACGGCCATGGAGACTGGGCGCCGGCGGGCTGTCAGTCTCGCCGCAAGCCGCGGAACGCGCCGAGCAGTTGGTCGCGCGCTTCGGTGGGCAAATTCTGGCCGGGCAGCGCACCCAGGACCGCAATGGTTTGCCTGAACTGGTCGAGATAGGTCTCGCAGCCGTCGCACTCCACCAAGTGCACGAGGCAACGCAGCTCGGTCGGCTCATCTACGGAGCCGTCGAGAAAGGTGGTCACCAGCTCAACGAACTCAGCGCAGTTCATGAAACCTTCCTGTTCCCACACAGTGGACGGACGGTCGACTCCTCAGCCGGGCATGCCACCGAGCGGCCCTGTAGGGGCGCAGCTGGTCGTGTACGGTCAGGGGTTCAGAAAACGATACCGCGTCGGACGGCGACCGGACCGAGCAGCCCGCCGAAATCGTGTCGAGGCTGTTGCTGCGATCCGTGTCGCGATGCCAGAGTCCGCCCCTTCAGCAAGACACGTCGGACAACACATTGGAACAAGTCCATGGCGTCCCGACCCACCTTCCGCTGACGTCGGCGTCACCAAGGTCGACTTCGCCCTGTCCGCCCCGGGGCCCTGGACCGCGCCGGGCTGCGACCTGGCCGGAACCCTGCATCTGATCGGCACTCGCCAGGAGGCCCTCGTCGCAGAACGCGCCATCCTGGCCGGCCGCTACCCCGGCCAGCCCTACGTCCTCGCCTCCCAACCGAGCGTGGTCGACCCCACCCGCGCACCGGCCGGAGCCCACGCGCTGTCCATCTACGCCTACGTGCCGCACGGCTCCCCGGGTGGACGTCACCCCCACCGTCATCGCACAGATCGAACGCTTCGCCCCCGGCTTCCGCGACTTGATCCTGGCCCACCACACCCCCACCGACGGCGTAAGAAGGAGGGAGGAGGACGGGAACGACCACAGCCCGCCGTTCTCTTCAAGTGATCACTCGGCGAATTCCGAGTTGACCTTCGGGGCCAGAGCCTGCAGTACGACGGTGCCGGTGCGGAGCTGACGGTGGGGGCGCCCGGGGTTATTTGCGGGGGGTGCGGTGGGGGTGGCGTGCTGAGCCCCGTAGGCGGCGGAGGATGCTGCGGTACGGGCGGGCGAGGCGTGCCCGGTATGAGGGCGCTCTGATGGGCAGTAGCACGAGTGTGACTGCGAGCGTCACGGCCAGCAGGAGCTCCCAGTTGGCGGCGTAGTCGAGGGGCAGTGCGGACGGGTTGCGGCCCTGGCCCTGGCGCAGGAGCAGCGGCAGTGCCACCAGCGTCAGGCAGCCGCCCACGACCAGGCCGCCGCGCAGTACGCCGTACCCGTGCCCGTTGCCGACTCCGGAACCGTCGCCGTCCTCCTTCCCGTACGCGCTGCCGAACGGCCGTCGCAGCGCGGCCCCTACCAGCAGCACCAGCGGCACCAGCAGCCCGTCGTGCACCGCCACCGCGCCCGCGAGCCACAGCAGCACCTGCGGCACCGTGTCCTCGCGGGTCTCGGTGACGAGCAGCCAGCCGCCGATCCCCAGCAGCCATGCCCCCGCCGTACCCAGCGTCCAGCGCAGCGCGGTCACGTCAGCACCTCTATCCGTGAAACCCACTTCGTCTGCAGCACACCCGGCCGGTTCGGCGCGATGATCCGCGCCGGATAGCCGTGATCGGCGCTCAGCACGCGACCGTTCACCCGCAGCGCCAGCAGCGTCAGCGGGTCACGGGCGTACGAGGCGCCCATCTCCGTCACGCCGTAGGCGCCCGCCCGCTGTAGCGAGACGATGCGCAGCCGCGCGTCGTGCGGCGCGTCCGCGCGGTCGAGGAGGTCCCGTATGCGGACCCCCTCCCAGCGCGCTGATGCGCTCCAGCCCTCTACGCAGGCGATCGGCAGCTCCTCCGTGTGCTGTGGCAGCAGGGCCAGTTCGGGGAGTGTGAGGGCGTAGGGGCGCGGCCCGGTCACCTGGAGCCGCCAGTCGCGTACGGCGGTGGCGGAGACGCGGGCCTGTGCGGCGGTGCGGTTGATCGGCAGGCCTTGTGTGCCGTGGTCCGGGTGGCGGGGTGCGAGCAGGTCCAGAGGGCGCAGGGGGGTGAAGGTCTGCCCGGCGGTGACCACCGTCACCGTGCCTACGGCCGCGCCCACCCCGACGAGCAGCGACCGACGGTCGCGCGCGTCCGGCGCGGGCAACTGCCGTGTGCCCGGCGACCGGTGCCGCCAGTGCGCGGCGATCAGCGGTGCCTTGACGGCCAGATGCAGCAGCAGCGCGCCGACCATCACCCAGGCCAGTGCCCAATGCACCTGCCGGAAGGAGAACGGCCACGGGTACCACTGCGCGATGTTGAGCAGCCCGAGGAACAGCTCCAGCAGCCCGGAGGCGACGAGCACGGCCACCGACAGTCGTTCCAGCGCGTGCCGGACGCCGCGCACCGGCGGCGTGACGAACAGCCGCGGGTACACCGTCCAGAGTTTGGCCAGCAGCAGCGGCACCGCCGCGATGCCGCTGGCCACGTGCAGGCCCTGACTGAACCGGTAGCCCCACACCGGCCGGGTCGGCAACCGGTCCGCGACCGCCCCCGGCGGCTCCTGCAGGACATGGCTGACCACACCGGTGACGAAGCACACCAGCACAGCCGCGCCCAGCCAGCGGCCGATGACGGTGGCGGTACGGGGATCGTGCAGCTGCCCGTGGAACCGGGGCAGCACCCCGCGGGATCGCGGCGGCGTCCCACGGAACCGAGGCGATAAGAGGAGTTTCATGCCCCCATCCCACCGTTCACCGGCAACGGATTCGAGGGGCCACGTGCTTACGAAACACAGACGTCCGATGGCCCCGCCGAAAGTCAGGACCGTGTGTATCCGGCGGAGCACAGCATGACGCGGACCGGTGGCCCGGGCCGACCGCGCCACCGCCCGCTCACTTCGTCACCCGCCGGCCGGGGCCGGCCCACCAGTCCGACCTCAAGACCTCGTGGAAGTGGAAAGGGCGGCTGACTGTGCACATCACATGGGACCGGTGGGCTGTGCCCACCGTCAGGGGCGAAGTGCTGGACCAGAGCGGAGACTTGGAACCTCGACAACTGGCCGACACCGAGGCCGTGGGCGATGCCGTCGACCCGGCGGGGTGGACACGCCGCGCACGTAGCAGGTGGCGATCACGGACATCAGGGCCTGCTCGGACCGCTCCGTGTTGATGCGGATACTGTGTACCGATGCCTGATCGCGGACCCGAGGTCCGGCGCCTAACCCACTTCGAGGTGGGTCTCGGCGGTGCGTGAGCCTGCTGCGTCCGCGCCGAGGAACGTATGCAGGATGTCGGACTTGCTGCCAACACTTGCGGTGAGTGGTACTTCCGGGTCGACTCTGGCATGGCTCATAACGTAACCGCCACCTGCTCCCGTGCTGTCAGGACGGTAGGGCCGAGTCGGTGCCGGCATGACCAATAGTCTGACCTGGGACAATTGACGCGTATTCATTGCAGACTCTATAACTTGAAAGATGGGATCGGGCCGCGGGAGGCCCTCCGGCTGCGAAGGAGCAGCCCTGGGTGGCCCTGTCTGAGCGCACGGCCGGTCATTGCGCCGCTGCGATAGTGATCAAGAACCGACGCGCGGGGTGGTCATCAGCGATCTTGAGGCCCTGCGGCGGTGGCGGATTCCCCGCGAGCCAGGGTTGGGCGCCCAGCTGCCGCCTTGACCTGACACTTCATCACGCCCCGAAGTGTGCAGCCAGCGGAAGAAAGAGGTACGGCGCATGACGAACGATATCGGCAGGCACAGCGACGAACCCCGTGGTCACTCCACCATCGGCACCGCTGTGGCCTCCGCCGCGCCCAGCGCTGGGAGGTCGGCGCGTGCGGCCCTCAAGAAGCCGAGGCCGACACTGCTGGAGCAGATGGGCGGTCCGACGGGGCTGGTGTACACAACGCTGCTGGTGGTGGCATTCGTGCTCGCCAACTCCGCCTTCGGCCTGGAGGTTGGCACCGTCACCGCCGTCGGCGTCACCCTGGCGATCACCGCGCTGAGGCTGACCCGCAAGGAACCTGTCCAGTCGGCCCTCTCAGGCGTCCTCGGCGTCGCGGTTGCCGCATTCGTCGCCTATCAGACCGGATCGGCTATCAGACCGGATCGGCCAAAGGATTCTTCCTCCTGGGCATCTGGACCAATGCCTTCTTCGCCGGGGTGTTCCTGTTGTCGGTACTCCTGCGTCGCCCGCTGGCCGGGATCGTGTCAACGGCACTGGAATGAGCTGGGCCCAGGACAAGCTCAGCCGCCGCTACTACAGCATCGCCACCCTGACCCTGGCTGTCGTCTTCGCCGCCCGCTTCGGCGTCCAGCAGTGGCTGTACACGGAGTACGCCACGGGGTGGCTCGCCACCGCCAAGATCGCAATGGGCACGCCCCTCTTCGCTCTCGCCTTCCTCGTCGTTCTGTGGGCGGCCCGCCGCTCCTCCAAGCGCCTCAAGACCCTCGACCTCACCCAGCAGCCACACCAGACCCAGTAGGCGCATCTGCGGACCATCACCTGACGACGCGGGCCACTGCTCACCCACCGGCAGAGAGCAGCCCGAAACCCGGAGAAGTAATCGCATGTTCGCCGCTCCGCGCAAGGTCCCGCACCTCACCGCCGAGGACTTCTTCCGTGCCCTCTCCGCACCGCCGCATCGATCTCGCCCGACGGCACCAGGATCGCCTACCTGGCGCCGTGACGGGGACGGCTCAATGTGTGGGTGGAGAGCGTCGACGCGCATGAGGAGGCGCGTTGCATCACCGCCGACGACAACCACAGCGTGCAGGTCTACCACTGGACGGACGACCCGCGGTGGCTGCTCTACGAGCAGGATGGCGACGGCGACGAGAACCGGCACGTCTACCGGGTCGACCTGGACAACCCGGACGCCGAGGCGGTCGATCTCACCCCCTTCCCCGACGCCAGGGCCGTGGGCATCGAGACGTCTCCCTCTCGCCCCGACAAGGCCCTCCTGCACCAGAAGGTCGCGACAAGCGGCCGGGATCGGGCTGGCAGCCGGTCAGCGGGCCGCCCGGCAGACGGAATCCACGCCGTGCGCGGACGACCTCGTCCTCGCCGTCGCGTCTCCGCCCGGGGACTTGTAACGCTCGTGCGGTGCGCCCGCTCTGAACGTCTGACAGCGGGCGCTGGAGCCCCCCAATCCCGTATGGCCCTCGCCCTCCTCCCCCCGGCGGAGGCCATGCGACTACCGGAGACATCCATGACTCTGCTCAGAAGACTCTTGTTCGGCATCACCGCTGGACTGCCCGGTGGCGCGGTCGTGGCGGTCGTGGCGAACCCGTCGTGGATCCCATGGGTCGCGCACACGGTGGTGCTGGGAGCCGTGCTCGGCCTCCTCTTCGGCGAGCACCGGCAGAGCAACGGCTCGGCCTTCTCCGTCGGTCTGTTCATCGGCCTGCTCGACTGGGTGACCTGGACACTCACCCTCGCTCCCGTGCTGGAGGGGAAGACGCCGTCATGGACGATCGCGGTGGCCGTGTCGCGCTTTCCCGAGCTCGTCGGCGCCGCTCTGTTCGGCGCGATCGCCGGGCTCACCTTCCACGCCCTCTCGACCTGGCGCCCGCCTCGGCCGGCGCCCCAGTGGGCCAAACAACCGCCGCCTCCCGTCTGGGTGTTCACCTACCGGTCGGCGTCTGTGACCGGGAAGCTGATCATGGTCGGTGGCACGGTGATCGCGGCGAGGAACGCCTGGGTGGAGTCATGAACACGGTCTGTGAAGAATCGTTGCGTTTTGCGGTGCTGGGGCCGGTCCGGGCGTGGTGCGGGGAGCGTGAACTGGACCTGGGGTCGCCGCAGCAGCGGGTGGTGCTGGCGGTGTTGCTGTTACGGCGCGGGCGTCCGGTCACGGTCGCCGAACTCGTCGACGCCGTATGGGGCGACAGGCCGCCGCCTTCGGCTGTGTCCGTGCTGCGTACCTATGCGTCGCGGCTGCGCAAGGTGCTGGAGCCCGGGCGTGCGGCCGGTGAGTCCCCGCGGGTGGTCGTTTCGGCCGCGGACGGGTATCTGGCCCGTGTTCCGGAACATCTTGTGGACCTGGGGGTGTTCGAGCAGCGGGTGGCCGAGGCGAGGAGGCTGCGTGCCGCGGGTGAGGTGGCGGCCGCGGCGGAGCTGTTGTACGCCGCGCTCGAGGGGTGGGAGGGGACTGCGCTGGCCGGGCTCCCCGGGCCGCTGGCCGAGGCCGAGCGTTCCCGGCTGGCCGAGGTGCGGCTGACCACGCTGGAGACCCGCCTGGACACCGACATCCAGCTCGGGCGCCACAGCGAGGTGATCGCCGCGCTGACCGCGCTGACCGTTGAGCACCCGCTGCGGGAGGGGCTGCGAGAGCTTCTCATGCTGGCGCTGTACCGGTCGGGACGGCAGGCCGAGGCGCTGGCGGCGTATCGCAGGATACGCAGCACCATGGTGGCCGAACTGGGCATCGAACCCGGCGTGTCGCTGCGGGAGCTGCACGACCGCATACTGACCGCCGACCCGTCACTGGACCTTGCCGCTGCGCAGGAGGCCGGCCCGCAGGAGTCCTTGGCCGCCGAGCAGCCGGCTCGCCCCGCACAGCTGCCCGCCGACCTGGCCGCCTTCACCGGCCGTCAAGGCGAACTGGCGCGGATCCAGGCCCTGTTGCCGGACGAGGGGGAGCTGCCGTCCACGGTGGTGATCAGCGCGATCGGCGGCATGGCGGGCATCGGCAAGACCACGCTGGCCGTGCACTGGGCCCACCGGATCGCCGACCGCTACCCCGACGGACAGCTCTACATCAACCTGCGCGGCTTCCACCCGAGCGGCTCGATGGTGTCACCGGCGGAGGCGATCCGTATCTTCCTCGACGCGCTCGGCGTCCCCGCGCAGCGGATACCCGCCTCCCCCGACGCCCAGGCGGCGCTGTACCGCAGCCTGCTCGCCGGCCGGCGGATGCTGATCCTCCTCGACAACGCCCGCGACACCGAACAGGTCCGCCCCCTGCTGCCCGGCTGCCCCCGCTGCCTGGTCATCGTCACCAGCCGCAGCCAGCTCATCGGCCTGATCGCAGGCGACGGGGCGCATCCGCTGACACTGAGCGCACTGACGCCTGCCGAGGCACACAGCTTCCTGCTGAGCCGCATCGGCGCCGCACGGCTGGCGGCGGAACCCCAGGCGACAGACGAGATCATCGCGCGCTGCGCCCGGCTGCCGCTGGCCCTGGCCATCGTCGCCGCCCGAGCCGCCACCCACCCCGGCTTCCCACTCGAAGCCATCGCCAAGGAACTGCGCGACACCCAGGGCAGCCTCGACGCCTTCGCCGGGGGCGACCTCACCACCGATGTACGAGCGGTCTTCTCCTGGTCCTACGAGGCCCTGTCCACCCCGGCCGCCCGGCTGTTCCACCTGCTCGGCCTGCACCGGGGCCCCGACATCTCCGCGCCCGCCGCGGCCGCCCTCGCCGGGCTCCCCCTACGTGAGACCCGCGGCCTGCTCACCGAACTCACCCGCGCCCACCTGCTCACCGAGCACGCACCGGGCCGCTACACCCTGCACGACCTGCTGCGTGTCTACGCCGCCGAACGCGTCGTCACGCAAGAGCCACCACAGGAGAGGGACCGGGCCGTGGAGCGGCTTCTGTGCTGGTACCTGCACACCGCCGACGCCGCCTACACCCACCTCACCCCGCACCGCCGCCGGGTCCCCCTCGAACCGTTGCCCCCCGGCTGCCACCCCCTGGCGTTCACCGCGCACGACCAGGCCCTCAAGTGGTGCGAGACCGAACGCCCCAACCTCGTCGCCGCGGTGCACCAAGCCGCCACATCCCGCCGACCGGGCATCGCATGGCGACTGACCGCCGCCTTGTGGGGGTTCTTCTACCTCCGCAGCCATCTGCACGACTGGCTCGACACCGCCCGTATGGCCCTCGACACCGCCCGCGACGCCCACGACCGCACGGGCGAGGCCTGGAGCCTCAACGACGTGGCCGCCGCACTGACGGCGATGCGCCGCTTCGACGAGGCCATCGCCTGTCTCCGGCAGGCAATCGTCCACTGCCGGGAACTCGGGGACATGTACGGCAGGTGCCAGGCCCTGGGCAACCTGGGCAACGCCTACCTCCAGGCCGGCCGGCTCGACAAGGCCGTCGAGTACATCCGCCGCGCGCTGGCCCTCCACCGGATCAACGCCAACACCTGGGGGGAGGGCATCGCCCTGGCCAACCTGGGCGACGCCTACCGGCGGCTCGGCCGGTTCGACGAGGCCATCGCCTGTCTGGAACAGGCACTGATCGTCCTGCGCGCCAGCGGCAACCGCTGGGTCGAAGGCGTCACACTCGACATCCTCGGCACCCTCCAGCACCGGCTGAACCGCCACGACGACGCGATCGACCACTACCACCAGGCGCTCGACGCGCACCGGGACATCGGCAACCGCCGGGGCGAGGGCCAAACCCTGTACCACCTCGGCGACGTCCACCTGGCCGCCGGCGAGCCGGAGGCGGCCCACACCAGCTGGCGGCAGGCTCTTGCGATCGTCGAGGAATTCGACCATGGTCCACGCCCCTTCGCGGGGCTGCCGCTCCGTCCGGACGCCGAGGAAATCCGGGGGAAACTCCACCGCCTCGACGAACGAACGCCGGACACCGGACCCCATCCCACCACCGCCGGCCTGGAACTGACTCCCAGCCCCACGCACCCGACCACGCCGTACCGCCAGAGAGCCGAACAGCCAGAACACCGCCCACGTCCGTAACAGAAGGGGTCCGAGAAAGACGGAAACCTCAGGAGGACTGGGTCGACCACGGCGTTGGGGTCAGGCTGCTTTGGTGGTGGGTTCGCCCCAACACCGTTGTCGTTCGCTGCGGATACGGGCGCGTTCGCGGCACTGTTCGGCGAGGACGTCGGGATGGCGGGCGTTGGCGTTGCGCCAGCGCAGGGTTGTTGTCCGGGTTCACGAAGCCGTGGCCCTCGTTGTCCTTGACCAGGTATTCGACCTCGACTCCGCGGGTGCGGAGGGCGTCGACGATCTGGTCGGACTCGGCTTTGACGACGCGGACGTCGTTGCCGCCCTGGATCACCATCAGTGGTGTGCGGATCTGGTCCACCCGGCTGATGGGTGAGCGGGCCCGCAGGTCCGCCTCCTGCTCCGGGTCGCTCGGATCACCGGCGTAGAGGTACCAGTGGTTGACCAGGTGGGGCCGCGCGAACTCCAGTACGGTCCGCAGGAAGGTGACGAGGATTGAGACGCCGCAGAAGTTGACCTGCAGCACCGCGTAGCCACGGTTGGCCAGCAGCTGCTCGACGGCGAGGTGCGGGACCGTGTGCGCAATGGCGGACGTACGGACACTCCTTCTGGGTTCGTCTCAGTACTCCGGCCGTCTGGCGGCGACACTCTGTGATCTTGTAAGTCGAAGGCGACAGACCCTGTTTGACCTTGGGACGCCATCGACTTACGAATCAGTTCGGTCGGTGGGCTTGCCGGTACTCGGCGTTCTCAGTCGACGGGGTCGCCGGGCCTTCTTACGCCGTAAGCTGGAGGACTACTTGTCCGGTGCCCATGACGTCGCGGCGAGAGGGGACAACCGTGAACTGCGTTGACTTCGTAGAGCTGGTGACCGATTTCATCGAGGGCACCCTGCCCGAAGAGGACGAGCGACGCTTCATCGAGCACCTGGCGGAATGCTCCGGGTGCGAGCGCTACCTCGATCAATTCCGTCAGACAATCGCCACAACGGGCGAACTGACCCCGGACAGCATCTCACCAGACGCCAGGCAGCATCTGCTCACCGCTTTCAGGGACTGGCGGCGGCAGTGATTCCCTGTACTCAGTAGGACCTGGGCTCAACTCCCCACGCACGTCTGGTTCCTGCCGGGCTACCGTCTGGCCTTCCCTAGTCGGCCCGGCATCGGCCCGATCTGCACCGTCTCCGAACGCTCCACACCCTCGCGGGCGCCTTTCTCTCCAAGGGACTTGTAACGCTCGGCAGGCACGCCCGCACTGAACGTCTGACAGCGGGCGCTGGAGCCCCCAGATCTCGCATGGCCTTCGCCCTCCCCCCCGGCGGAGGCCATGCGACTACCGGAGACATCCATGACTCTGCTCAGAAGACTCTCGTTCGGCATCACCGCCGGACTGCCCGGAGGCGCGATCGTGGCGGTCGTGACGAACCCGTCGTGGATCCCATGGGCCGCTCACACGGTGGTGCTGGGAGCCGTGCTCGGCCTCCTCTTCGGCGAGCACCGGCAGAGCAACGGCTCGGCCTTCTCCGTCGGTCTGTTCATCGGCCTGCTCGACTGGGTGACCTGGACACTCACCCTCGCTCCCGTGCTGGAGGGGAAGACGCCGTCATGGACGATCGCGGTGGCCGTGTCGCGCTTTCCCGAGCTCGTCGGCGCCGCTCTGTTCGGCGCGATCGCCGGGCTCACCTTCCACGCCCTCTCGACCTGGCGCCCGCCTCGGCCGGCGCCCCAGCGGGCCAAACCCCATGTGGTGATCGTAGGTGGTGGTTTCGGCGGGGTGGGGGCCGCGCGTGAACTGGACCGGCGGGTCGGCCGCGGGCTCAACGCTCATGTGACGCTGATCAGCGACTCGAACTTCCTACTGTTCACCCCGCTGTTGGTCGGCGTCGCCTCGAGCACGGTGGAGGCCAGGCATGTGAGCGCCCCGGTGCGTGCCGGGCTCAACCATGCCTCCTTCCTGCACGGGCGGGTGGTCTCGATCGACACGCGGACACGTAACGCGTATGTCTCCGCCGGCACGGAGGGGATGCTCCGCGTGCCGTACGACCAGCTGGTCCTGGCGGTTGGCGCGGTGCCGCACTTCTTCGACCTGCCGGGAGTGGGCGAGCACGCGTTCCCGATGAAGTCCGTCGAGGACGCCACCAGGCTGCGCAACCAGGTGCTGGGCGCGCTGGAGCGGGCCGACCTCGAGCCGGACCCGGCCGAGCAAGCCGGGCTGCTGACGTTCGTGGTGGCCGGCGGCGGATTCGCCGGGACGGAACTGGTGGCCGAACTGTTCGACCTGGTGCATGACGTGCTCCACTTCTATCCGCGTCTGCACGGGCTGCGGCCCAGGTTCGTGATCGTGCACGCGGGTGAGCGGCTGCTGCCGGAGCTGTCGCCGATGCTCGGCCTCTACGCGCAGCGCAAGCTCGACAGACGCGGCATCGAGTTCCGCCTCGGCGCACGCGTGAGCAAGGCCACCGCCGAGGACATCACGCTCGACTCCGGCGAGATCATCCCCACCCGCACCCTGGCCTGGACGGCGGGCAACCGGCCCAACCCGCTGGTGCAGCAGGTTGGGCAGCCGCCGCTCGCCGTGGAACCCACCATGCAGGTCCCCGGCGCACCCGGCCTGTGGGCACTGGGCGACTGCGCGAGGATCCCCGACCCGGCGGGCGGGGTCTACCCGCCGACAGCGCAGCACGCGATCCGCGAAGGCAAGGCGGCGGCGCGGAACATCGCCGCGGTCCTCGGCGGACGCCGTCCCGTCCCGTTCCGCTTCGGCGGGCTCGGCGTGCTGGTCTCGCTGGGGCACCGCACGGCGGCCGGCGAGATCGGCGGCCGACGGGTCTCCGGTTTCCTCGCCTGGGTCCTGTGGCGCTCGGTCTATCTGAGCAAGATGCCCAGTGTGGAGAAACGGCTGCGCGTGCTCGCCGACTGGACCCTCGACCTGGTCTTCCCCAGGGACATCGCCCTCTCGACCAAGGACGACCGTCATGCGTAACGCTGGATTCGGAGCCCTCGCCGGCCTCGCAGGAGGGCTGGTCTTCGGCGCAGTGATGGTGCAGATCGGGTTCCTGCCCACCGTCGCGGCGATCGTCAGAACCGACTCACCCGTCGTGGGCTTTGCCGTCCACCTGCTGATCGCGGCGATCATCGGGAGCATCTTCGGCGTGCTGGTCGCGCGCCAGCGCGAGCTGCTGTTCTGGGGACTCGCGTACGGCGTGCTGTGGTGGTTCCTCGGTCCATTGACGCTGCTGCCGATCCTGCTGGGCGAGCCCGTGGCCTGGGACGTGGCGACGGCACAGGACCTGATCCCCAGCCTGCTCGGCCACCTGGCCTACGGAGCGGCCACGGCCACAGGCCTCGCCCTGCTGTCGCGCAAGGAGCGGCAGCTCAAGCCCGGTCTCCTGGTGCGCGCGTCGGCCGCCGGGCTGCTCGCCGCCGCGGTGCTAGGCCTCGGCTGGAACGGGCTGATCGTCGGTACGCTGGTCGGCGCCTCGTACGCGATGATCTTCGGCGACGCCCGCGAGGGCAGCGGCCCCTCCCTGATCCGCGGCGCCGCCTTCGGTTTCGTGTGGTGGGTGCTCGCGGCGGTGACGGTCTGGCCGTTGCTGGACGGCCGCGGGTTGGAGTGGTCGCCGGCCGCGGTGCGTACCGCCGTGGCGGATCTGCCCGGCTATGTGTTGCTCGGTGCCGGTGCGGCCCTGCTGATCTGCTGGCTGGGCGGTCTGTCGCGGGCGGTGTTCTCCGATGACGTACGCCATGCCCTGGAGGGACGCCTGGTGGTCGGTGGGCGGGTGATCTCGGTCTGGCATGGTGTCATCGCCGGGCTGGCCGGCGGCGTGATCTTCACCGGCGTCATGGTCGCCGTGGGATTCCTGCCGGCCGTCGCCTCCCTGGTCGGCTCGGACTCCGCGGTCGTGGGCCTCGTCATCCACCTGCTGATTTCCCAGGTCATCGGCGTCACCTACGCGGTCTTCTTCCGCCGTCGCAGCTTCGACCCGGCCTCGGGGATCGGCTGGGGTGTGTCCTACGGCTTCCTCTGGTGGGTCCTGGGCAACCTGACGCTGCTTCCCGTGCTGCTCGGTGCCGCACCCCAGTGGAGCGCCACCGCGTTGGCCGTGTCCTTCCCCTCCCTCGTCGGCCACCTCGCCTACGGGGCCGTGCTCGGCCTGGTGTACCAGCGGCTGGAGGAGCGGGTCAGCCCATGGCACCTGACCCGCAGCGAGGCGACCGCGGCCCGGGCGGCCGCGCGTCACGAGCAGACGCTGAGCGCGGCCCCCGCTCTGTGGAGCCTGATCACCTGCGTGGCCCTGCTCATCCCCATCCTGGTGTCCTAGGCAGCCAGGGCGGACAGGATCCGGAAGGCCGTGGAGAAATTGTTCCAGT
>NZ_JBQQCG010000148.1:0-14550 GCF_052245575.1 Streptomyces sp. 2A115
CCCGCCGCCGCCCTCGGGTGCCGGGCCAGTCCCTGGTCTCGGTGAGCAGTTCGACCGCGCCGGCCGTCCAGTCCACCCGGGGGGTCGGCTCGTCGACGTGGAGGGTCCTGGGCAGCACGCCGTGGCGCATCGCCTGGACCATCTTGATGATCCCGCCGACCCCGGCGGCGGCCTGGGTGTGCCCGATGTTCGACTTGAGGGAACCCAGGTACACCGGATCCCCGTCCTCGCGGCCGCTGCCGTACGTGGCCATGAGCGCCTCGGCCTCGATGGGGTCGCCGAGCCTGGTGCCGGTGCCGTGCGCCTCCACCGCGTCGATGTCCGCCGGCGTCAGCCGTGCGTCGGCGAGCGCCTGGCGGATCACCCGCTGCTGGGCGAGACCGCTGGGGGCGGTGAGACCGTTGCTCGCGCCGTCCTGGTTGACGGCGGAGCCGCGGATCACCGCGAGGACCTGGTGGCCGTTGCGGCGCGCGTCGGAGAGCCGTTCCACCAGGAGCAGGCCGACGCCCTCGGACCAGCCGGTGCCGTCCGCCGACGCGGCGAACGACTTGCAGCGGCCGTCGGGGGCGAGTCCGCGCTGCCGCGAGAACTCCACGAACATGCCGGGCGACGACATCACGGCGGCCCCGCCCGCCAGTGCCAGGTTGGTCTCGCCGGACCTCAGGGACCGTATCGCCAGGTGCAGGGCGACCAGCGAGGACGAGCAGGCGGTGTCGGCCGTGACCGCCGGGCCGATGAGGCCCAGCTGGTAGGCGATGCGGCCGGACATGACGCTCGCGGTGCTGCCGGTGAGCATATTGCCGTGGACGCTCGGCGGTGCGTCCTGGAGGCGGGGCCCGTACTCCAGGGAGGTGGCTCCGACGAAGACGCCGGTACGGGTGCCGCGCAGTGACTCGGGCAGCAGACCCGCGCGCTCGACGGCCTCCCAGGAGGTCTCCAGGAGAAGCCTCTGCTGGGGGTCCATGGCCAGGGCTTCCCGCGGCGAGATCCCGAAGAAGGCGGCGTCGAACTCGCCGGCTTCGTGCAGGAACCCGCCCTGCCGCACGGAGCTCCTGCCCTGCCGCTCGGGGTCCGGGTCGTACAGGTCGTCGCCCCAGCCGCGTCCCGTGGGGAACGACGAGACGGCGTCGTCCCCGTCCGACACCAGGCGCCACAGATCCTCGGGCGAGGAGACGCCGCCCGGGAAGCGGCAGGCCATCGAGATGATCGCGATGGGCTCGCCGTCGTCGGCCGCGGCGAAGGCGTCGTCGGGGCCGGGGGTGTCGGCGCCCAGCAGCTCGGCCTCGATGAACTCGGTCAGGGCGCGCGGTGTCGGGTGGTCGAAGAGGAGCCCGGTGGGCAGCCGCAGACCGGTGGCCCCGGCCAGCGCCGCGCGCAGCTCGGTGGTCATCAGGGAGGTGAATCCCAGTTCCCTGAACGGTGTCCCGGGGTCGATGCGGTCGTCCGCCCCGTATTCGAGGACGGTGGCGGTGTGCTCGGTCACCAACTGGGCGACGGCCTGCCGGCGCGCGCCGTCGGAGAGGCCGGCCAGGCGTGCGCCGAGTTCGCCGCGCGGGTCCCGGCGGGACGGCTCGGCGGCCTGGTCCTCGTCCGGCAGCGCGGACCGCGGCGAGGCCGCGGCCGGTACCGTGCGCGCTGTCCCGTCGATCCAGTACCGCCTGCGCTGGAAGGCGTAGGTGGGCAGGTCGACGCGCCGGGCGCCCGAACCCTCGTACAGCGTGGTCCAGTCGACGTCGGTGCCGCGGACGAAGAGGGCCGCGAGCGCGGTGACGGCGCTCTGCGGTTCGGGGCGGTCGCGGCGCAGGGCGGCGACGGCCTCGGCCGCGTCGGGGTTCTCGAAGGAGTCACGGGCGAGGGCGGTCAGCACACCGTCGGGTCCGGCTTCGAGCAGGGTGGTGACGCCGTGGGCTTCGAGGTAGCAGATTCCGTCGTGGAAGCGGACGGCCTGGCGGATGTGGCGCGCCCAGTAGTCGGGGGACGCCAGCTCCTCGGCGGTGGCCAGGGTGCCGGTGACGTTCGAGACGACCGGGATACGGGGAGCGTGGAACGTCAAGTCGGCCAGTGCCGCACGGAATTCGTCGAGTACGCCGTCCATGTGCGGGGAGTGGAAGGCATGGCTGACCGTGAGTGCCTTGGTCTGGCGGCCCTGAGCGCGCAGTCGCCCGGCCAGGGCCGTGGCGGTGTCGTGGTCGCCGGAGACGACCGTGGACCGCGGGCCGTTGACCGCGGCGATGCTCACGGCGTCCTCGTGCCCGGCCAGCAGGGTGAGGACTTCCTCCTCGGTCGCCTCGACGGCGATCATGGCGCCCCCGGCGGGGGCGGCCTGCATCAGCCGGGCGCGCGTGGTGACGAGGCGTGCGGCGTCGGCCAGGTCGAGGACACCGGCGACGTGGGCCGCGGTGACCTCACCGACGGAGTGCCCGAGCAGGTAGTCGGGACGTACGCCCCAGGACTCGAACAGCCGGTGGAGGGCCACCTCGACGGCGAACAGCGCGGGCTGTGCGTTGAGGGTCTCATCAAGCCCCTGTCCACCGCGGATGGTCCGGGCCACCGGCCGGTCCAGGTGCGGGTCGAGGGCCGCGGCCACCTCGTCGAACGCCGCCGCGTACGCCGGGAAGGTGTCGTACAACTCCTGGCCCATCGCGGCCCGTTGGGCGCCCTGCCCGGTGAAGAGGACGGCCAGCGCGCCGGGTTCGGCCGTGCCGGTCACCACTCCGGGTGCGGTACGGCCCGAGGCCAGGGCGGCCGTCCCCCGAAGGAGGCCGGGCGCGTCCGGAGCCAGGACGACGGCCCGGTGGCGGAAGGCGGTGCGCGAGGTGGCCAGGGACCAGCCGACGTCCACCGGCGAGGGACCGCCGTCGTCCCCGGCGAAATCGGCCAGTCGGCCCGCCTGCGCGTGCAGGGCCGCCTGTCCGGCGCCCGACACCACCCACGGCAGCACGGCGGGAGCGGACGGCTCCCGGACGCTCTCGTCGGCGGCGGTCTCCGGGCCCTCCGCGACGACGACGTGGCAGTTGGTGCCCCCCATGCCGAAGGAGCTGACACCCGCCACCAGCGGACGGTCCGGGCGCGGCCAGCCGGTCAGTTCCCGCTGCACGGCGAGTCCCAGCTCCCGCAGGGGAATCCGCGGGTTGGGCGTCTCGAAGTTCAGGCTCGGGGGCAGCGCCCGGTGGTGGATGCTGAGCAGCGTCTTGATGAGGCCCGCGATGCCGGCGGCGCCTTCCAGATGCCCGATGTTGGTCTTGACCGAGCCGACGCGCAGCAGCTCCCGCTCGCCGCGTCCGGCACCGAGCGCGGCCCCGAGGGCCCGCGCCTCGATGGGGTCACCCACCGGCGTGCCCGTGCCGTGCAGCTCCACGTACTGCACCTCACCGGCGTCCACACCGGCCCCCTCGCGGGCAGCCCGGAGCACCTGCTCCTGGGCCTCCTCGCTGGGCACGGTCAGGCCGTCGGTGGCTCCGTCGTTGTTCACCGCGCTGCCACGGATGACGCCGTAGATCCGGTCGCCGTCCTCGACCGCCCGCCGCAGCGGCTTGAGGACGACGACACCGCTGCCCTCACCGGGTACGAACCCATTGGCGCGGGCATCGAAGGTGTACGTCACCCCGTCCTGGGACAGCGCGCCGAATCGCTGCTCGGTGACGGCGTTCTCCGCGAGGAGGTTGAGGTTCACGCCGGCGGCGATGGCGGCGGTCGACTCGCCGCTGCGCAGGCTCTCGCAGGCCAGGTGTACGGCGACGAGCGAGGACGACTGGGCGGCGTCCACCGTCATGCTCGGTCCGCGCAGCCCCAGGTGGTGCGAGACCCGGTTGGCGATGACACCGCGGTTGACACCGGTCATCGTGTGCTGGGTGAGCGCGCCGGTGCCCCGCTGGTAGACCAGGTTCGTGTAGTCGTCGCGCAGTGTGCCCACGAACACCGAGGTGTGAGTGTCGCGCAGGGACGCCGGGACGATACCCGCGTCCTCCAGCGCCTCCCAGGCAAGCTCGAGGACGATCCGCTGCTGTGGGTCCATGGCGGCCGCTTCACGGGGGGAGACCGCGAAGAAGGAGGCGTCGAAGTCGCCCACGGCGTCGAGGAATCCACCCCTGCTGCCGGCGTCCGGCGTCCCGGCGTCCCACCGGTCGTCCGGCAGGTCCGTGATGGCACTGGTGCCACCGCTGAGCAGCTCCCAGAAGGCGGAGGGACTCCCGGCTCCGGGAAACCGGCAGGACAGCCCGACGACAGCGATCGGCTCATCCCGTTCAATACGGCTGTCGACTGCCGTCGGAACATGCTCACTCATCATGAACTTCCGCTGCCCTTTCATAACCGGATTCCCCATGGCCCAAGACCCATTCACCACTACTCAGCGCGAGCCGCAACCGAATTGCGCCGCACTTTCCTTCCTGAGTGGGGAGAGTGACACAAAGCCTCAAAGCCGACCCTACGCGGGCCCTCGGAATTCACTCCTCAATGTCCGACCACGGGCTAGTAATTGGAAAAGGTCCGCCGCACACCGATGCCGTGTGTCGCACGGCCGGAACACCGGACATGCCGTACGGCACTGCCCCGTACGGCACACTGCCCGGCCCGCGGGGGACACGGGCCGGGCAGTGTGGTCGGGCGGCGGGCGCCGCCCCGTTCAGGAGGACAGAACCAGCCGGTTCGAGGCCTGCTCGCGCAGGATGCCGCAGACATCGGTCAGCGCCCGTTCCAGACGGTCGATCTCTCCGTCGGTGAGGAGAACGGACGGCTCGAAGCGCAGCGTGTTCACCGCACTCGCGGTGGGGAACGTCCGGATCGCGTGGCCGTTCAGGAGGTGACCGGCGATCACATAGCCGAACATTCCGGAGCAGGCCGCTTCCCTGATCGCCTCGTCCTCGGCCTGCGACTGGTCGTGGAACTCGAAGCCCAGCATCAGCCCCATGCCCCGTACCGCCTTGACCACGTCGGGGAAGGCGGAACGGACCTTCTCGAGCATCGTTTCCAGTGCCGCACCGCGCTCGGCCGCCTGCCGGTAGGCGCGGCCGCCGTCGGCCTCGAGCAGTTCGAGCACCTTGAGGGCGATGTGGCACGAGAAGCTGTCCTTGGCGAAGGTCGAGCTGTGCACCAGTTCGAACTGGGTGCGGTAGCGAGCCTCGCGTACCAGCATCACGGATGCCTTGGCCAGGCCGCCGCCCAGGGACTTGGCGAGGGTGTAGTAGTCGCCGCGCAGTCCCAGGTGCGAGCTGGCCAGCAGTGCTCCGGTGCGGCCCATCCCGCTCTGGATTTCGTCGATGACGAGGGGGCACTCGGCCGTATCGACGAACTCCTGGATGTGCCGCGCGGCCTCCCACGACAGCGGCCGGATACCCCCTTCGCCCTGGATCGGCTCCAGCAGGAAGGCGCAGAACACCGAGTGGTCGCGCTCGACGAGACGGACCTCGCCGTCTTCGAGGACGAGCTGGAGCAGGGTGCCGCGTTCATCCTCGAGCACCTCCTTGAGCGCATCTCTGAGCGCATCGGGCCGGTCCTGGGGGACGAAGCGCGCCCGGGCTCCGAGCGCCGTGAAGGGAGCCCGGTAGGCCTCGTTGTGGGTCAACTGGACGCTGCCGATCAGCTTCCCGTGGAAGCCGCCCTCCAGAGCCAGGAACACCGGGGCCTTGGCGCTCTGCTCCCCGTTGACGCGGGTCATCTCGGCGATCACCAGCTCCAGAGGGTCACCGCTCCCGGAGGGACGCTCGACCCCCAGGCGCGCGAACACCTCGCCGAGGACGACCGCCCGGCCGTCCAGCACGGCGGTACGGGCCTCCTCGGCGCCGGCCGCGATCTCCGCCATGGTCTCCGCGAGCCGCAGGACACGGTCGAGCTCGGCGTGCTTCACCGCGGCCTCGACTGCCTCCGCACCGCTGTTGGCGAAGGTGGCGTAGTACGGCTCGCCGGTGCCGAGTTCCCGGTGGATGATGCGGTTCAGTTCCGCGGCCAGCCGGTTCGCGTAGGGGTGCGACGAGAACTGTGCGTGCACCGGCGTCCGCCCGGCCAGGAGTTCCCCGGCGCGTGCCACGATCTCGGGATGGTTGTGCCCGAAGATCAGCGACCCGTAGCCGCTGGCGTAGTCGAGGACGGGTGTTTCCCGCCCGTCCTCACCGCGGCGATAGAGCGTGTTGCCTTCCGCCCTTACGTACTCGACATCGAGGCCGGCCGACGACAACAGCCCTCGCAGGTAGGGCTCGGCAAGTTCGGCCACAGCGGATTCGGCATTCATGTCCAGCTCCTTTTCGGGCGCGGATAGAGTGCTTGCAGCGGGATTCGACCGCACCCCTGATGCCCGATAGATCTTGCTGACATCCTGATCCCGCATATTCCAGTGCGCGGTCATAAAGGCGCCATTCGTCCCCCATTCCGCAGAAGGCGGGCGGCTGATTACCCGGCGATGAGCCGACGGCGGCACACGGAATGCGGGCCACAGGATTCCTACGCCGCCGCGCCCCGCTCTTCCGTGAAGCTCCGCATGCCTTCACCTCGCCCGGCCGACAACAGGAACTCCACCAGCTGCTCGTTGGTGACCATCTCCGGCTGGTCGAGGGTGACCGTGGTGGCGTGGCTCTTGCCCCCCGCCCAGCCCGGGCGGCGCAGCAGCAGCTCGGGCCCGGCTCCGGCGACCACGAACAGTGGCCCCGACCCCGCTGTCTCGGCAAGTTCCTCGACGGTGTCCAACACCAGGTCGTCGGCACAGTGCAGATCATCGATGCACAGCACGAGCGGTTTCTGGCGGGCCGCCTCCCGGAGGAACTGGGACCAGGAGTCGAGCACTTCGCCCGGGCACAGCTCCCCGAAGTGGACATCGACGCCGCCGGTGGCCACGAGAGCGCGCAGGCGGGACAGCAACTGGTCCGACGTCCGCTCGGAGGGAAACATTGACCGCACCGTACGGGCGAGGGTGGCCTGTGCCCGCGCCGCGTCGTCGCCGGTACTGATGCCGCAGTAGGCGGTCAGGATCTGTGCCGGGGCCGTCAGGAGGCTGTCGTCCGGATCCGCTGAAACGCGTCCTGTGAGGACCCGAGGCGCGTCTGCCCGTCCTGTGGCCCAGCGCTCGAAGTCCCTCAACAGTCGGCTCTTCCCCGTCCCGCCCTCCCCCAGGACCGTCACCAGATGGGGTACGCCCCGGTGCTGAGTCCGCTTCACGAGCCCGCGCAGGATGTCGAGTTCGTACGCCTCGGTGCCGCCGGTATCGCCCCCTTCGGGGGACTCCTCGTCGCGGACGCCCAGCGCTTCCCAGCCCGCGGGCGAGGGATCGGAGTGCCGGTAGAGGACGGCGTGCTCGCTCGCCCGGCGGATGGCGTGGCTGGCCCGCACCTCGCCGGAGGGCACCTCACAGAGCAGCGCCTGGGATTCGTCCAGCACCGCGCCGACCACGGTCAGGGCCTCTTCCTGGCCTCTTCGGCGCATCAGCACCTCGCCCATGGTCACCGAAGCGTGCACGGACAACCGGGCCGAGTCGGGCCCGGATCCGGCGGAGACGTCGAGCACGTCACGGATCGCCAGCGCCGCCAGAACGGCATGCTTGGCGTCTTCTTCGCAGGGGCCGTCAAGTCCGAACAGAGCCAGCGAAACGGATCCGATCGAGGCCGTCACGGTCCCACCGAACCGCTCCACCTGCTCTCGGACCAGCTGTGTGGTGCCGTCCAGAAGGTCGTCGAGGTCATGAACTGCGCCACGGGCGAGTGAAGGGGCGAGCCGGGTGCGCACCGAGACCACGCTGACCCTGCGGCGGTCCACGCCGGCACGCTGCTCGGGCAGCACCACCCCGTCGGCGGTGCGCTGCTCCGGCACCGTGCCGCTGCCGTCCCCCGGCGGGCGGCGGCGCACGTCGAGGGTGCGTACCTTCTGAGGGCTCGAAGAGACTTCAGCCGACGCGACGAGCGCGCCGTACGTTCCCACCTCGCCCAGGGAGAGCGCGGGATCCTGGGCGAGGATCGCCTGCTGCAGTTGCCGCAGGCCGCGGCCGGGCTCCAGGCCCAGATTCTCGACCAGGACGGCCCGTACACGGCTGTACGCGTTGAGCGCGTCCGCCTGTCGTCCGCATCGATACAGCGCAAGCATCAACTGACCGCACGACCGCTCCCTGAGCGGCTCGGCCTGGACCATGGTCTCCACCTCCGCGAGGACGGCGTGGTGCTGGCCGCAGGCCAGCTGTGCGTCGAAGTAGTCCTCTCGCACATCGAGCTGCGTGCTGTGCAGCGCGGCCAGTTCGGGCCATTCGAGGCCGGCCTCCACCAGATCCGCCAACGCCGGTCCCCTCCACAGCGCGAGCGCGTCACGCAGCAGCGCTGCCGCCGCATCCGGCGCACCCTGCGCATGTTTCTCACGTCCCAGGCCGACCCATTTGTGGAACAGGTGCAGATCCACCTGCTCGGGGTCGACGCGCAGCATGTAACCGGGCGGCTGGGTCAGCAGCATCGCGGGTTCCGGCGAAGTACCGTCACCGGCCGCGGTGTTGTTTCCCGAGGAGAGGATGCCGCGCAATCCGTACACCGCGTTCTGCAGGATTTTGCGTGCGGTCGTCGGAGCATCGTCGAGGCCCCACAACGCGTTCAGCAAATGACTGGCGGGCACCACTCTATTGGCCTGCAGCAACAGAAAACCGAGCGTGGCGCGCTGCTTGGTGCCCCCCAACCCCACCAAGCAGCCATTGTCGACGGCCTCCATCGGCCCCAGTATCCGGAACTGCATTGCTCCCCCAGCCTGTACAGCTCTTGCTTCCTATGTACGCCATAGTGCATTGAAACAGTCCAAGCTCACACAAATCTCGCACAAGGCATCTCGCGGGCGCAGCACCTTGCTCACATGGGAATGCTCGGCCGGATGGACCGGTGCGGCATGGGATTCGATCTCCTTTCCGGCCTGATGCCGTCTCAGCCGGCGATAGCCGTGGACCCCAGCGAGGGCACCACTGAGTGCGGCCCAGTGCCGCTTCGCTGATGCGGCGTCCAGGACGTGTCGTCCGCGGGCGCCGTAAGGATCTCGGCCTGGATCTTCTGCAGATCCGCCGAAGGTTCCAGGCCCAGCTGGCCCCGGAGGATGTGGTAAAGATTCTGGTACGCCTGAAGGGCCTCACCTCTGCGGCCGGATTGATGCAGGGCCACGATGAGCCGGCCGTGAAACCACTCGTGCAGGGGGTACTCATCGACGAGCGCCCGCAGTTCGGGCAGGAACTCCCTGGACCGGCCCAGGCGGCTCTCGACCTCCACGCGCAGTTCCAGTGCGCGGATCTTCAGCTCCTCGGCACGTGCGGTGGGCCCGGTCAGGACACTTCCAACCGGCACATTGGCCAAGAAAGGTCCACGCCAGAGTCCCACGGCCTGGGTGAGATACCTGGACGCCGCGTCGGCCGCATCGTTGTCGAGCTCCCACTGCGCGCGCCGCACCAGCCGTTCGAAGGTCCAGACGTCGACTTCGTCGTCATTGACGTCGAGCTGGTAGCCGGGCGCCCTGGTCTCCAGCAACTTCCGCTCGGGGGTGGCCACTTGGGCGTCAACGAGCATGCGCCGCGCATGGTAGACGTGGGTCTGCAACGTGCGCAGCGCACTGCTGGGCGGATTCTCCCCCCACAACTCCCGTATCAGCGTGTCCGCTGCGACCGTCTCACGGGGCCGAAGCGCCAGGACGGCGAGCATCTGGCAGATCTTCTGCGCCTTGGGAGCGTACCTGTGCCCTTCGTCGGTGAGGACCTCGAAGGGGCCGATGAGGTTGAACTGCACTACGCACGCTCCTGTTCCGCCGCGATTGGCGCTCGTGTCGGGTACCGGATGACGCTCTCGAGAGAGTAGGCAGACGCCACGGCCGCAGCCGTATGCGGCGAAAGAGAGTGTCAAGCTACCGAACGGTAGTAATTCGCCCGGTGATTCAGATCATGCCGCGGCCCGCGCCAGGCAGGCGTCTTCGTCGGCTTCGCCCTGCAAGACGGCGATCAGATGGGCGACCGATGCGAGGGTCGTGTGGTGGTGCCATCCCTGGAACGACCGTCCGGCGAAGTCACGCATGCCTACGCCGTCGGCGATGCCGGCGAAGTCGCTCGCCACGAAACCCGACAGGCGGGTCAGCCGCAGCAGTGAGGACAGCGACGCGGTGCGTGCGTTGGTCAGCCACAGACCGCCATCATCCTGCCCGGCGGACGACCCCTCGCCCAGCAGCATCATCCCCTCACCGCGCGGAGCCCGAGGGGGCTCTACGGCAGTGACGGGGATCGCCACCGCCAGCGTCGGCCCGCTCCCCACGCTCACCGGGCGCAGCAACTGCGGTAATGATCTGGCCAGTTGGGCGGCGGTGCTGGGCGCATCGCCGTACATGGGAAGTCTGGAGCGGTCGATCCGCAGCCGCGTCTCCCGGTCGGCCCGCACCAGGAAAACAAGCCCTAAAGACATGAAGCGGTGCGCCAGCACGACCGCGTCCAGTCCCTGCGCGTCCACCACGACCGGCCCGGGCAGGGCTTTCGCGAAGCTCGCGATGTTCAGCGCCGCGTCCCGCACACACCCTTCGAGGGTGTTGGCCGCCTCCCCCACGGGGATGCTCGCGCGCCGCCGGAGCGAGGCCTCCAGCCAGCGGGGAGGCAGGAGCAGATGCCAGTCGACGGGAACGGCAGCCCGGCTCGACGCCATCCAGGTCCCCACGGCCTGCTGGCTGTTGACGACCTGCCTGAGGTGCGGGATGTACTGCTGGTCGACGCCGACCGAGTGCGATCCGATCTTGGGGATCACGGTGGGCCTGATGACCCATGCCTCGGGAGCCAGTGTCCGCCCCACGTAGTGGGCCAGCGCCCGGCGCACCGGCGTCCAGGCCCATGGCGACGCGCTGATGAAGTGATGCACGCTCTGCTGCGATGCGGCGCCATCGACCTGCGTCGCGATTTTCCGCAGCGTCTTGCGCCCTGACGAAGCCAGCAGTCCGTGGACATACTGCTCCGCCTTGAGTCTGTGGCCGTTGCGCTGCAGCGAGGCGAACAGATCCGTGCCGACCTCGGTGAGCAGGGAGGTCAGGACCGAGGACTCGCGTCTACCGTGAATGGATTGCCGTACGTGCCGTGTCATCAGTCCCCCGTCGCGTCCCCACATCGACAGGCAAGGGCGCCGTCCAGACTGGTGTGGCTGGCCCCCGCCGCAACAAAGAAAACATCCGTCCGGTTGTTTGTACAGCCCCAGATATGCTCACAGAAGCTCACAAAATGGACAGAAACCCATAAGCTGGAGGCCTGGGATTGATTGGTGGCGCCTCCGAAACGACAAAAAGGCGCATCACGTCCAGTGAAACAGAACGGTGTGTCGTTTTATTGGAGTGAGACCCTTAGGGAATCTCGTGATGACGGGCGTCACGCGGGGTGGATTCCATCATTCCGTTTTGATTCACCCTGAGAAGCAGGCTCACACGGTGAATGCGGCCGTTCCGCTTCCACCAAGCAGCCGCTCCGCCCGGTAGGGCGAGGTGTCGAGCTTGGCGAGCACTCCGGGGCTGGCGATGTTCGGGAGCAGCAGCTCGTACAGGCCCGAGATCTCCTCGGCCAGGGCTCGCTGGTCCGGCAGGGCTTCGGTCACCAGGTGCACACCGGTCCACGCCCCGACGGTCAACCGTGCGACGGCGGCGGGATCGACATACTGAAGCAACTCGCCGCGCTCCTTGGCCTCGACGAGGAGCTCGCGCGCCAGATCGATCCAGTCCGGCCACCGGGTGCCGAACAGGCCGCGGGCCTTGGTGTCGACGGACAGCCGGACGGCGGCGCGCAGCATCGGCTCCCGGGGAAGCCGGTAGGCCAGCAGGAGCCCGAGGTCCACCCACTCCTGCAGCTTAAACGTCTGCGAGATGAGCCCTTCGCGGGTGAGGGCCTGCTCGAGCACGCTGCGCGCCATGTCTTCCTTTGAAGTGAAGTGGAAGTACAGGGCGCCTCGGGTCAAGCCGGTCCGTTCCACCAGCGCGGAGATGGTGGCGGCGTCGTAGCCGACCTCATTGAAGAGATCAGCCATGGTTTCCAGGATGAGCTTGCGCGTGCGAATCGCGCGCTCCTGTCTCGCCACCCGGCGCCTCCAGATTCGACTTTACCCGTGCTTGAACTCTCGTTGACCAAAGCTTGCAATTAAACGGAGAGTCGGTATCTTAACACTGCGGCATCCGATCGACCTTTTGTCCGCATTGGGGGGAATCTCTTGTTCGAAACTGCTAGTGCTGTACGCGTGCATGACGTGATTGAAGTTGGCGACCTGTCGGCGGAATTACTGGGTGAGTACACCCATCTCAGACATCGTGACTCCGTCCTCATCAGAGGCTGGAGTCGGCGTGGTCCGGACGAGTTCGCCATCCCGGCCCGCTGGCCGGACACCGACGGGCCTGGGGTCTACGATCCACGGCTGCTGACCCAGACCATCCGACAGAGCGGACTGGCAGTGGCCCATGCCGAGTACGGGGTCCCGACGTCCCATCAGACATTGCTACACCACCTCAACTTCACGGTCGAGCCGGGGTTCGAAGCCCTTAAGGCTTCGACGTTCCAAGTCGAGCTCGCCGTGTCAAGGACGGCCAGACACACGGCCAAGGCCTTTTCCATGGACTTCCGCATCGTCCGGAACGGTGCGACCGTCTCCCGGGCGGATGCCGAATTCGCCTGGATATCCCCGGCGGCGTACAGGCGGCTGCGCGGCGAGCACCCGACCGCTGGCTGGGGGGAGTGGCCGCGGCCTGAGCCCGTCACTCCCCTACTCGTCGGCAGGGCCGACGAGGCCGATGTGGTTCTGGCGCCCAGCGACTCTCCGTGCCGCTGGCAGCTCCGCAATGACATCACCAATGCCCTGCTCTTCGACCATCCGGTCGACCACGTCCCAGGGCTCGTATTGCTGGAGGCGGCCTACCAAGGCGCCCATGCCGCCCTTGCTCCGGCCTCTTTCGAGCCCACCCGCGTCGCTACGAGTTTCAAGCGGTACGTCGAGTTCGACGCGCCGTGCTGGATCGAAGCCGAGGTGCGTCCCTCTCCCGGACCCAACCTCTTCGCTGTTGACATCACCGGAACACAGGACGGACAGACCATGTTCCGGGCCTCGTTCAGCGGTGTGACGCGCTAGGGCCTGCGTGACGTCGTGATCAATCAGTGGCCTTCAGCAGGTCGTTGATCCAGATCATGGAGGCGCGGAGATGGAGGCCGGCGAGGTAGCTCTCGGGTGTCTTGTCGTATCGAGTCGCGATGCCCCGCCAGGCTTCCTTCTTCTCCGGGATGACTGCCTTGATGTTGCGTTTGCGCAGGTAAGAGCGGTTGGCGCGGGATGATTAGGCCTTGTCCGCGGCGACAGCGTCAGGCCGGGTCCGGGGACGGCCGACCGGCAGAGGGACCCGCACCTTCTGCAGCACGGGGACGAACTGCGGGCTGTCGGCGGCCTGTCCCGCGGTCAGGACGAGCGACAACGGACGGCACCCGCGGTCCGCGGCGAGATGGACCTTGCTCGTCAGCCCGCCACGGGACCTGCCGAGCAGGGCTTGCTTCAGGCGGAGCTTGCGCCGCCGCCTGATGCGCCGCCGCTCTTCCCGCTCGGGGTCGTGAACTCCGGCCTGTCCGTTCTGTTCCGGCGGGCCGCCCCTTTTCCCGGGCCCGTTCCTGCTCGGCAGCGGCTTCCTCAAGAGCGTCCATGACCTCCCTGCCGATGCGCACCCGGGCGGCGTCGTGGTGGGCGCGGGCGGTGGTGGAATCCACGCTGACCAGCGACAAGTCCGTCTTCCCCTGGCGGGCGGCCTCAGCGATCACGCCGTCCAGCAGTGCGGTGAAGACGCCGGCGTCCCTCCAGATGCGGAGTGAAGTAGGCCGCCGACGAGGTGCCCGTGGTGCCGGTCCTTTTCCGACGGCCCCTTCCCGAACGGATTGGGTAGGCCGCCAGCGGGGTGCCCGTGACCAGGCCCTTTTCCGACGGCCCCCCGCCGAACCCACCGTGCTAGATTTCCCAGCAGTGGGCTCTCCAGTGCCTTTTCTTCTCATGAGTTCTGCCTCGAGTGGCTCGCACCGTAGTGAATGTCCTCGTGGCAGACGCGACAGACGACCAGGGTCTTTCGACGGCGCGCGGCCATCATCTGGGCCCAGGCGGGCTTGGCGACCCGCCCCCGGACGTTCGAGCACGACGTAGGCCGCCCACTCATCTCCTTGGCCGCCCTCACTGGGCGACGCCCCTCACCTTGGAGGTTGCCGTCCGAGCCGCTTCTTCAGATCCCGGCAAGGCGAGAGCACCGGTTTCAGGTGTCGTTCCGGTGAGTTTCTATTTGTGCCGCTGGAGATTGGGCTTCAAGCAGTCCAGCCTTGGCCATATCGCGCGGGTCTTGCGGCCCTCCGCCCTGGACACCTCCAGACGGCCACCGCTTCCCTGACATGCTGTTGTCCCCTTCGGCTTTCACCTCCAGGTAAGAGGATGTCTCATGTGGTGCTGCCGTGAGCTGTTGTGACTGAGCGCTTCCCTACGTTGTTCTGCGGGACGTGGTGAGCCCCTCGTATGGTTGGCCCGCCCAGGGGTGCCGGGTGTGGCTGTGAGCGCTTTGCCGCTGGTGGCTTCAACTGATTGGCCGCCCGGC
>NZ_JBQQCG010000149.1:0-13894 GCF_052245575.1 Streptomyces sp. 2A115
GCCGCTACCTCCCCGAAGGCAGCATGGACGAGCTCTACCGTGAACTCCCCGAAAGCGCCCCCGCACTACCCAACACACCGAACAAGCCCGCCAGTTGATCGCATACACCACGACGAGGGACACCATCAAAAAGACGACACGGCCCCCGAAGAGTCCGCCGCGTACGAGCCCTCATCCCTGCAGGCACGGACGAACCCGCCCCCGTTCCTGTCCCCAACCAGGGGACAACGCGCGGGTTCAGCGGTTCGCCCCTGCAAGAATCCGTGAACGCGCGCGCTTCTTCATGCGGCCCGGCGGAGGGGTGTCTTGCCAGCCGTGGGCAGCCGCAGAAGGTCTTGCAGGGGCGTGCCGTGTTCGGCCCACCGGCGCAGCCGGTCCCGGTCGACCCAGTGCACCTGGTGGCGTTCGCTCCATGTTTTGGCGTCCCGGGTGAAGGAGCCGTTGGTGACCACGACTGCGGTGTCGGCTCCGTGCGCGGGGCCTGCGGTGCCTTTGACCTGGTACATCACTGATGAGCCGACTTTGCCGGCGACGGTGGTGTGCTTGGCCTGCAGGACGATTCTGCCGCGTTGGCGGTCCTCGCCGATGACGTCTGCGGCCTGGTCTCCTTGTCGGCCGACCTGTCGTGCGTTCCAGCCGTCCCGGAGGAGCAGGTCACGCAGGGCGAATTCGAAGGCCTGGTCGTCCATGGCGTCGAGTTGTGCGAGTGTGATACGCAGCCGGGCCAGCGTCTGGGCTCGCACTTTCTGGGCCCGTGCCTCGCGCATGAATTTCCAGGCTGCGTACCCCAGGGCGTGAGCCGCAAGGAGGGCGAGCAACGGCCAGATGCGGACGGCTGCCTGCCATGTGGCTGTGGCGATCTTGGCCAGCAGCCAGAGTGCGGCGCAGGCGACGGCCGCGGCGGCGGCCTGTTCCCTGCCGCCGCGGGGTGGGCGTAGCCGGGGCGAGCGGCGGGGCATCAGTGGCCCACGCTCGCTGACACTGATGGTGTAGGGGTTTGCGGTGTTGTCGGGGAGGCCTCTCCGAAGCCGATGAGCTGGCTCCATAGCCACACCACCGCGATCAGCCCTGCGATCGACCAGCCGCTCAGTTTCTTCGCGCTGGGGCGGGGTTTGCGTCGGTAATGACTTCGCACCTTGTAGTAGCCCTCGGGCGGCTTCGCCACTGCTTCCTCCTCCGTGTCGCCAGGCCGCCAACTGCGGTCTGATCTCTGGGATTCGGTGTAGCAGCGGGCACTGACAAATCCGCCGGTTTGATCAGTGGAGGCCTTGGCAGTGCCTCGAAAACGCGCCGTGATGCGGTCATGGGTCCGGCGGTGTTCGAACATGCGAGAAAGTGGTTCTCGGGTCTGCGGAAACTCCTGTCATGCGGACTGGACTGGCGTGTTCTGGTACGGCTGTGGTGGCCGATGCAGGTGCTCATGGATCGCATTGCTCTGTTTCCGTCGCTTTAATCACATGCAGAAATGGCATGAAGTAGTACGTGTTCGATGCGCTCCTTCTGGGAGGCAGGTCGGGTGCCTTCAGGGATGGGCGGCTTTCGACGTGGGGCGCTGTGGGGCTGCCTTTCTCGGCGGGGCCGAGAGGGGCACGGGCAGCCCCGGCGGTTGTGGCTACGCCTTGGGCCGACGGCGGGTTGAAGATCGGTGAGTGTGCGCGGCCTGGGGCTTGCGTTTTCGTCGGCGAGGGCGGGTCCGGCGTCCGTCGTGGGGCCATTCGGCCGCTTCGGTCAGGTGTGTGAGGGTGGAGCCGTCGATGTTCTTGGAGATGTGCAGGCATTGGGTGATGCGGCGGCGTAGTTCGGGGACGTGGCTGATGAGTCCGACGGTGCGGTCGTGGGCGCGTAGGGAGTCCAGGACGTCGAGGACTTGGTGGAGGGTGTCTTCGTCGAGGGTCCCGAAGCCTTCGTCGATGAAGAGGGTGTCCAGTGCCTGGCCGCCGGCTTCGGCGGTGACGATGTCGGCCAGGCCCAGGGCGAGGGCCAGGGAGACGTAGAAGGATTCGCCGCCGGAGAGGGTGTCCGTGTGGCGTTTGTGTCCGCTCCAGGCGTCGAGGACCTTGAGGTCCAGGCCTGACTTGGCGCCTCGGGCGGCTCTGTCATCGGAGTGAACGAGGGTGAAGCGGTGGTGGGACATGCGTGACAGGCGGGTGTTGGCGGCGTCGACGACGTCTTCGAGACGGGCTGCCAGGACGTAAGACTCCAGTTGCATGCGGAGCTGGTTGCTGGGTGAGCCGCCGCTGATGAGGCCGTGGAGATGATCGACGGTGCAGAAGGCGTCCTCGGTGGCGCGGCCGTTCCTTGGTGCCCGCAACTCGCGGCGCACCAAGGAACAGCCGCATGTTGTCAGCGAGACAGCGCCCAGCGCGGCGGCCGGCGTTCGCGGAAGGCGCGCATGCCTTCCGCGGCCTCCTCGGACGCGAAGAGGTCGGCGGAGAGGCTGACCATGGCACCACCCTGCTTGTTGAACACATCGCGCATCCGAGCTGTGGTCAGCTTCTTGGACTCGACCAGACCCTGCCGGGAACACAGCCGCAGAGCGCTGACGATGTCCCGGATGACGTTCTCCGCAGCCGCCGCGTCACGCGGAGCCTCGGTCAGCAAGCCCATGCTCTCCGCCGTGACGCCGTCGAACGTCTCACCCGTCAAGAAGTAACGTCCGGCTGCCCGTTCGTCGATGCGGGGCAGGACGGTGAGGGAGATGATGGCGGGCGCCAGACCGAGACGGACCTCGGAAAAGGAGAAGGTCGTGTCGGCGGGCGCCACCGCGATGTCGGCGGCCGCGACGATGCCCAGTCCACCGGCCCGGGCATTGCCCTTCAGGTGCGCTATGACGGGGACCGGTGTCTCCACGATCCGCCGCAGCAACCCCAGCAACGTCTCAGCGCCCTGCTGCATGCCGCCCTGCGCGGCTTCCTTGAGGTCCGCGCCCGCGCAGAACGTCGGCCCGGTGTGGGTGAGGACGATCGCGCGAACGGATTCGTCGGCCGCGGCCCGGGCCAGGCCGGCGTGCACCTGTTCCACCAGGGCGGCTGACAGAGCGTTGCGATTGCCCGGCGAGTCGAGGGTGAGGGTGGCGATGCCGTCTTCGATGCGGACGTCGTCGGCGTGCTCTGCCATTGCTGCTCCTTCATGAAGGGGGAGGGAGCGCGCCGAACGGAACCGGTGACACCTGGCTGAGCCCGCAGTCCCTGGACGTCGCGGTTAACGCACATTAGCCTATCGATGTGAGTTAACGTTAACTAACTTTCGACGCTTTCCCCGCCGTCGGGCTACGGTTCACGCCGCCCTCGGCCCAAGGACTTGGTGCCGAGGTGCTTGAGGCATTTCGCAGCGGGAGCGCACACATCCGGGAATGAGGAGACTGCCGCATGACGCCACCCATACGAACAAGCGGACGTGCCGAAGCCGCACACGTGCTGCCGAGCGAGACACCGCATCCTGGGCTGCCCTCGTCTGTCCGCATCCATGAGGTAGGGCCCCGGGACGGCCTGCAGAACGAGTCCACGATCGTGCCGGTGGAGGTCAAGGCCGAGTTCATCCGGCGCCTGGCCACCGTCGGCCTGACGACGATCGAAGTGACGAGCTTCGTGCCGCCGGCATGGGTGCCGCAGCTCGCCGACGCGGCCGACCTCGTCGCCGCCCTGGCCGCCGAGCCCGCGCTGCACCCACTCGACCTGCCGGTACTCGTCCCCAACGAGCGCGGGTTGGACCGGGCCCTTGGCCTCGGAGTCCGGCATGTGGCTGTCTTCGCCAGCGCGACCGAGGAGTTCGCCCGCCGCAACCTGAACCGTACGGTCGCCGAGTCACTGGAGATGTTCGCTCCCGTGGTGCGGCGGGCCGCGGAGCATGGCCTGCGTGTGCGCGGCTACCTGTCCATGTGTTACGGCGATCCCTGGGAGGGGAGGGTGCCGGTCGGTCAGGTGGCCGAGGTGGCCTGTCGACTGGCTGAACTGGGCTGCGACGAGCTGAGCTTGGGGGACACCATCGGTGTGGCCACCCCGGGCCAGGTGCATGAGCTGATCGCCGCGCTCGATACCGCGGGTGTCGGCCCGGACCGGCTGGCCGTGCATTTCCACGACACCTACGGGCAGGCGCTGTCCAACACCCTGGCTGCCCTCCAGGCCGGCATCACCGTGGTGGACGCCTCGGCCGGCGGGCTCGGGGGGTGCCCGTACGCCAAGAGCGCCACAGGAAACCTCGCCACCGAGGATCTGGTGTGGATGCTGAACGGCCTCGGCATCCACACCGGCGTCGACCTCGGGGCGCTCGTCGACACCAGCACCTGGATGGCTGAGCAGTTGGGCCGCCCCAGCGCCTCCCGTACCGTGCGGGCGCTGGCAGAGCAGCGGACCAGCCGCCACGGCCTCGATGTACGCCCTCAGCCGAGCGGCGACAGGTGAGGACCCGGCAGCCGCGACACGTAGAGATGAGGACGGCGTTCGCCGTCCTGCGAGCATCTCGGCCTGCCGGCACCCCCGCGGTCGGCTCAGAGAAATCGGAAAGGATCTGTCTTGATATCCACCAGCTATGAGGACATTCGGATCGGTGACATTGTGAAGACGGGATTCCGGACGGTCACCGAAGACTATGTCCGTGGCTTCGCCGACCTGACGGGAGACCGGCATCCACTGCATCTGGATCCTGAATACGCCGCGAGGACGCGCTTCGGTCAGCGAATCGCGCACGGTGCCCTGATGATGTCGACGCTGCTCGGTCTGGTGGAACTCCATCCGAGCTACCTGCAGTGCTTCTACGGCATGGACAAGGTTCGGTTCCGGGCACCTGTGTATCTGGACGACGCGGTATGTGCGGAATCCGAAGTCGTCGACATCCAGCCTCGGCCCGGTGGCGGGGCCGCAGTGGTGACCAGTGAGGCGCGCTTGGTGAAACAGGATGGAACTCTTGTGTTTTCCGGTCTCTTCTCTCTGCTCGTGGCCGGCCGGAGCGAGGCTCTGGCCATGGAGGCGCAGGGCTGAATGCATGAGGGCGGGGCTTCGCCCGGCGTCCGTACAGAGGCCTGCATGTTCCGTGGCCCACCTCTCTTCAGCGCGGCGAAGATCAGTTCTCCGGCCTCCGAGTAACTGCGCTGACGTCGCTCATCCTGAGAAGGCGACCGTCCCGGTCGTAGATCCCGATGACGCACGGTGACTTACTTGAACGCCCAGTCCGTGAGGAGGTCTTCCTCACGGAGGCAGCGCTCGACTCCCGCGACCGCCACCAGGGACCACCGCAGCGCTCCGCCGCCTCGTGCCGTGGGCACGGCAAGCAGCTCTACGGTGACGCTGAGGTGAAAACCTCCCGCAGTTGAACGTCAGACTGCGGAAGGTTCGGCGGTGATCTGGTAGCCGAGTTCGCGGAGTTTGGCGAGGTGATGGGCGGCCTGGCGGTCGGGGGAATCGAGGTGGGTGAAGTAGTCGGTGCCCTGGTCGTGGTATGGCTGGCCGCGGTCGAGCATGTGGTAGATCGCGACGACGATGGAGTGTTCCACCGCCTTGATCGCTCTGGCATGGCCGCGTCGGGGCTTGATCCGCTTGTACTGGGCGTGCAGGTAGGTGCCCTTGGAGCGGATCGCGGCCATGGCGCACTCGTGCAGGGCGGCCCCAGGACAGCTTGATCCCGGCGTCCTGCAGGACCTTGTCCAGGCGCTGGGCCTCGCGGCCGCGCTCGTCGATCTGGGCCTTGTGGTAGCGGGTGAACATCCTCGCCTCGCGGATGTCCTTGGGCGGCACGAAGCTCGGTTCGACCAGCCCAGGCTGGATGAGCTGGGCGATCCAGGCGGCGTCGGCGACATCGGTCTTGCGGCCGGGGACGTTGCACATGTGTCAGGCGTTCAGCAGCCAGCACTCGGCCGCGTCCTCCAGCGCGTAGTACACGGGCTTCCAGTAGACGCCGGTCGATTCCATCCCGATCAGGGTGACCTGATAGGCGCTCAGCCAGTCCCGCAGCGCGAGCAGGCCCGGCCAGATGGTGCCGAAGGTCTGGGTGACGCCCTCGGCGGGTTCCTCCGGGACGCGGACGCATGCCACCACGGTGTCGCGGTGGACGTCCAGCCCGGCACAGCGATCGACGACCTTCTCCATGACCCCTCCCTGCCGTGCGGTGTCCGCGCTCTGCTGCACTCGCCCCGTGGGAGGCCCCTTCTTGAAGAGTCTGAGGTTCGTGCTCGCAGCAACCACATCACGTGCCCCAGGTCTCCCGCGCCACACTGTTGATCGGGCTCCAGGGCACCACAGAGTCCCGGCGTCAGCGGGGCGTGCACCAACGAGTTTTCATCCACCGCAGGAGGCACGACAAGGCCCGGGATCACTGTTGCCTTTCCGGTATCGAAGCTCGGTCACGCTGTTCCACGGCGAGCGGGTGACCAGAGCACGCCCGGCGCTTTCGGCCAACCGACCGCACAGCAGGTCGGCGGCGGGACGGCCGACGACTTCCGAGGGCGAGTAGCGCATGCGCGCCTATTCGTTGAGACCGGAGGACGCGTCGGTGAATCCGGGGGACTCACCGACGCCGTGCAGGGCTTCCGCTCAGAAGTGGCCTGACGTCATGGGAGGGGGTCAGGATCGGACGACCGGGAGGACGAGGCGTGAGGGTCGTGCGGCGTCGTGGGCGATCTCCTGGCGGGCCGGGCGGAAGTCCGTGCCGCTGTCGACGGGTTCGCCGGTGTTGAGGTTGCGGTCCCAGCGCGGGAAGCTGCTGGAGGTGACGTGGACGCGCAGCCGGTGACCGGCGCGGAACACGTAGCTGGTGGACCATAGGTCCACGGCGTGCTCGGCGAATTCAGCAGGTGTGGCCTCCACCCGTACGATCCCGTCGACCACGTTGAGGGACACGCCCTCGAGGTCGACGTCGCACAGCCGGACCACCCAGTCCGTCGAGGGCGCGTCGGTCGCCGCATGCAGGAAGGCCCGGACCCGGCCGGTGACCTCCAGGTCCTCGGCCAGCGGCTCGCTGGTGTACACCAGCACGTCCTCCCTGGCCTCCACCCGCGCCTGGTCCAGCGGGCCCGGTCGGTACTCGCTGGACAGCAAGGTCGCGCCGCCCGTCGTCGGCACCGGATCCGCCGGATCGTACACGTACGTGTCAGCGCCCTCGTCGGCCTGCGAGGACCCGAAGGCGAGGGCGCCGTCCGCGCGCAGGAACAGGTCCGTGTCCACGGCACGGGACAGCGGCCATTCCCGCTCCTCGCGCCACTCGTTCCTTCCCATGACGAAGAGCAGCACCGGCGGCAGCTCGGGCCGGGACGGGGTGGCGTCGGGGGTGAGCCACTGCCGGAACCACGCGCTCTGGACGTCGGTGAGCGTGCCGCGGAAACCGAGGAGGTCGGTGCTCGCTGCCATCCCGAAGTTGACGTCGCCGATCTGTCCCGTGCGGTTCATGTGTGCCCAGGGACCCATGATCAGCGTGGCCGGTCGCCCCGCCGCGCGGCTCTCGGCGTAGTTGTCCAACGTGCCCTGGCAGAAGATGTCGTACCAGCCGCCCAGGTTCAGGCTGGGCAGGTCGACCTCCGCCTGACGCCCCGCGACCCGGCACGCCGCACTCCACTCAGGATCCCGCAGCGCGTGTTCAAAGCCGAGTTCCTGGATGCCGTGGCGCTGAAAGGCGGGGTGGCGGCCGGCCGGAAGTTCCCAGTAGCCGGATGGGGCGGCCTGGTCCAGGTCGTGGACCAGCGCCCCCAGCGCCGGCCCCAGGGCGGCGGGGTCGTCGGCGTGCCGACGCATCAGGGTGTCCACCCCCACCATGAGCGACCACGGCAGGGTGATGCCCAGCTCGACGGCCCCGCCGCGGGCGAAGAGCCCGTCGTCCGGTTCGGACCAGGTGATCTGGGGGGCGATGGCCTTCAGCTCCGGGGGCTTGGACAGCGCGGCCATCCACTGGGTGTTGCCGAAGTAGCTGCCCCCGATCATGCCGACCCGGCCGTTGGAGCCGGGGAGTGCGGCAGCCCAGCGCACGGTGTCGTAGCCGTCGTCCCCCTCGTACGTCCACGGCTCCCACTCGCCGTCCGAGGCGGACCGGCCCCGGGTGTCCTGGATCACGACGATGAACCCGCCTCGTGCCAGACCGAGCGGATCCATCATGGTGGCCATCATCGGGACGCTCTTCCCGTAGGGCAGACGGGCCAGCAGCACGGGGTACGGGCCACCCGAGGTGGGCCGGTGGACGTCGGCCCGCAGAACGGTGCCGTCACGCATGGTGGCAGGGACATTGCTCTCGACCGTCACGTCCATGTGCCGGCCTCCTTCACAGTGCGTCGTCGCGGGATCACCGCACCCTTTCAGGGCGAACCCGGCCTCGGCACACCCGAATGGGGGGTCGGTCCTCACAGCACCCACCCGTTCGGGTCTGCCGGGCCGGGCGGATCTGCGGTCTTCTCTGCCCAGACGATGAGGAGGTGCACGGTGGACGACGTGGTCTCGCCAGGAGGCATCCTGCGCCGTGCGGCGGCGCGATACGCCGACAAGGTCGCCCTGGTGACGGCGGCTCGCACGATGACGTTCCGCGAACTCGACGCGGAGAGTGACCGGGTCGCGGCGGCGTTGGCCGCGCGCGGCGTGCGGCCGGGGCAGCCGGTGTCGCTGTACGCGCAGAACCGGTGGGAGTGGGTGGTGGCCTACCACGGGGCGCTCAAGGCGGGCTCGGTGGTCAACCCGGTGAACGTCATGCTCACTCCCGAGGAGCTGGCGTTCGTCCTGCGTGACTGCGCCGCCGCGGCGGTGTTCACCAGCGCGGAGCAGGCAGCCGATGTCCTCGCCCTGACCCGGGATCTACCGGGCCTGGGCATGGTCGTCGCGTTCGACGATCCGCCGGAGGGTGCGGTGGGGTTCGCCGAACTGCTCGCCTCCGACGGACCGGTGCCCGCCGTCGCGGCGGACCCGGCCGCTCCCTGCACGATCGGCTACACCTCCGGCACCACCGGGCACCCCAAGGGAGCGGTGCAGAGCCATCGCGCGGTGGTGACGAACTGCGCGCTGACCGCGACCATGCACGGCCGTACGTCCGCGGACGTCGTGGTGACGGCCCTGCCCGCCCCGCACGTCTACGGAAACGTGGTGATCAACGGCACCTTTCTGGCCGGCGGCACCGTGGTGCTCATGGAGCGGTTCCACCCGGCCGAGGCGCTGCGGCTGATCGGCGAGCACTCCGCGACGATGTTCGAGGGCGTGCCCGCGATGTACGCGATGATGCTCGCCGACGCGGCACTGGAGTCGGCCGACCTGACGTCCCTGACCCGCTGCACCGTCGGCGGGCAGACCATCCCGCTGTCGACGATCGAGCGGTGGCAGGCCCGCTCCGGCGCCCCGCTGATCGAGCTGTGGGGGATGACCGAGGTCGCGGGAGTGGGCACCACCCATGCCCTGCACGCCCCGCCCGTCCCCGGCTCGATCGGCGTGTCCGTGCCCGGTGTGGAGGTGCGCATCGCGGACCTGGACGACGTCGCGCGCGACGCTGCCCGCGGGGCACCCGGCGAGCTCATGGTGCGGGGCCCGATCGTCATGCTCGGCTACCACAACAACCCGCAGGCCACTGCCGAGGCCATCGAGCCGGACGGCTGGCTTCACACCGGCGACATCGCCTCCATGACCGACACCGGGCACGTCTTCATCGTCGACCGCCGCAAGGACATGATCATCACCGGGGGTTACAACGTGTACCCGGCCGAGATCGAGCGGGTCCTCGCCGCACACCCCGCAGTCGCCATGGTCGCCGCGGGTCCGGTACCGGACCCGGTCAAGGGCGAGCTGGCGTGCGCTTACGTGGTCCTCGCTGCGGGAGCGCACGCCACCGAGGAGGAGCTGCTCGCCTTCGCCGGACAGTCGCTGGCGGCATACAAACGGCCGCGCGCGGTCCGCTTCGTCGACGACCTGCCCAAGACGTCCACCGGAAAGATCATGCGGCGGGAGCTGATCAAACGGTTCGAGCCGTGACATGGACGGCAGGTGCGGTGTTTGATGACGGCATGCCCGACCACCCCCTGCTGCAGCTCGGCGAGCAGTACGCGGAACTCCTCGCGGCACTGGACCGTGGGGAAGCCTTGCGCCGCGCCCTCGCGCTCCTCGCCGGTGATTCGGAGGTGGTGTGGGCGGCCCGGCCCGGCGCGGAGGGGGCGCTCTCCCTGGAACAAGTGGTCGGCGACCGGACCGGGATGCTGCGCGCGCTGCGAGTGCCGCCGGGCACGGGACTGACCGGCAAGGCGCACCGGTCGGGCCGGGCGGAGTGGGTCGACGACTACTTCGCCAGCGCCGAGATCACCCATACCTTCGACCAGCAGATCGCCGCCGAGGGGATGCGCCGGGTCCTGGCCGTGCCCCTGCTCCGGGACGGCCAGTCGCTGGGCGTCCTCGCCGTCGGCCCCCGCCGCGACGGGACCTTCGGGGACCGCGAGATCGAACGCGTCTCGGCGGTGGCCGCACAGGCCGCCCTCGCCGTGTCGATCGCCGACCGCGCCCGCCTGACCCGGGAGATCGCGGTCCACGAGGAGCGACGGCGGCTCGCAGCCGACCTCCACGACAGTGTGGGCGCGCTGCTGTTCGCCATCGGGTCCGGTATGGCCGATCTCGCCGACGCCGCGAGCGCCGATCCTGGCCTGCGCGCCCGGCTGGACCGCCTCCAGCGCCAGGCCGCGGACGCCACCACCGCCCTGCGCGAGTCCCTGCGCACGCTGCACTCCTCCCCCGCTGCTCTGGCCCTCGGCGTCGCCCTGCGCGCCGACTGCGCGGCCTTCGCCGACCGCACCGGCGTCCCGGCCGAACTCGTGGTCCTGGACGAGGACCCGCCCGAGCTGCCCCCGTCCCGGTCGGAGGTGCTACTGACAGCGGTACGGGAAGCCCTGCTGAACGTCGAGAAACACGCCCGCGCCAGCGCCGTGACCGTGTCGGTCCGGCGCAGCGGCCCACTGCTGACCGTCGCCCTGCACGACGACGGCATCGGACTGGCCCCGGACCACCAACCGGGCCTCGGCCTCACCAAGACCGCCGAGGCCCTCGGCCGGCTGGGCGGCTCCGTCCGCGTCGTGCCGGACCCGGACGGCGGCACGATCTGGCGGGCGCAACTTCCATGCTGACCACCCACCCGACGCGGATCGTGGTCGTGGACGATCACCCGGTCGTCCACGACGGCGTCGCGGCGCAGCTGAACGGGTACTCCGACCTGGCCGTCGTCGGCCACGCCGAGACCGGCGCCGAAGCCGTCGCGCTATGCGCGCGGGAACAGCCCGACGTCGTCCTGCTCGACCTCCGCCTCCCCGACCGCCTCGCCGCCGAGGTCGTCCCGGCGGTGCACCGGGTCAGCCCCCACAGCCGCGTCCTGCTCTTCACCGCCTTCCCTGAACACGCCGCCGTCGCACCGACGCTGGCCGCCGGAGCCAGCGGACTGCTCGTCAAGGACGCCGGCGGCACGGCCGTACGCGACGCGATCCGCAGCATCGCCCGCAACGGCTCCTTCCGCACCGGCCAGGCCGCCTCCCATGCCGCTCTGGTCACGGCCCGCGAGTACGACGTCCTGCGCCTCGTCGCGGCCGGCCACACCAACCCCGAGATCGCGGACGAACTGAACCTGTCGGTCAACACCGTCAAGGGGTATCTCCGGGAGATGATGCACAAGCTCGCAGCTCGCAACCGGGCCCAGCTGATCGTCAGCGCCCAGTCACACGGCCTGTTGTGACCGCTTGCCGCCGATCTGCCGAGAATCAGCCGCTCGCTGGCAGGAAGTCCTCGAAGAGGCCGCGACTCGCCCGGTGCGGGTGGCCTGCTCAGCCGGTGAGCCGCTCAGGTGCCTCCTCCCGGTTCACGCCGCCGGGGGTTCCGAGACCCGGGTGCTGGCCGAGCCGGTCCGGTACGCGATCGGTCCTCCATGACGACCGTCTGACCGTGGGCGGTCACACACCGGGCAGCGCCACCACCTCGTCCGCCGCGAACGTGACGCCCACCCGCTCACCGGTCTGCGGTGCCTCCGGCAGGGCGCAGGTCGCCTGGAGCCCGGGGCCCTGTTCCGGCCGCAGGGGCAGGGTGATCCTGAAGTTTCCCCAAGGCCGGGCAGTTACTCGACTTTCGACGTTTTCGTTGATCGTCGTTGGGGTCGCTCGGGTGGGTGATGTGGGGCCGTTGGGCCGCGTTGGCGGCGGGCAGCAGAGAAGCATCGGCGGTGCTTACGCCACCTCCGGGGAGGGGACCCGCCGATGCTTCCGGATCCGACCGTACCCACTTCGCTGCTTGCTGTCCTGGAACTGGTTCGGGGGCAGCTTCACGACTCCGACGTTCCGTACGTTCGCCGCGTTGGTCACCCGGTTGATCGCGCAGACCGGCCGGTCCACGGTGACCGGGATGCTCGGCGGCGCCGTTTGACGCGGCTCTGGTCCCATGACCGGGCGCACGCCTTCTTCTCCCGGGCTCGCTGGAACGCGGGCATCCTGGGCATCTCCCTGTCCCACCTGATCGTTCGCCAGCTCCTTGCCGAGGGCGCGGTGCTGACCGTGGCGGTGGACGACACGCTGTTCAAGCAGCGCGGGAAGAAGGTGTTCGGTGCGGCCTGGCAGCACGACGGTGCCGCCCAGGGGCCCAAGCCGGTCGGGCGGGGGACCTGCATCGTCGTGGTCGGCCCGGTCGTTGAACTCCCCGTGCCGGCCCGGCCTGTGTGTCTGCCGGTGACGGCCCGGCTGTGGCGGCCGGGGCAAGAGCTGTCCAAGTGTCGACATCGCCGCCTCGATGCTCCGCTTCCTGGCCGCCTGCCACCACGGCCGGCGCCTGCACGTCGTCGCGGACGCCGCCTACCACGGCAAATCCCTGCGCCATCTGCCCGCCAACGTCACCTTCACCACCCGGCTGCCCGCCACCGCCGTGCTCTACGACCTCGCCCCACCACGAACAGGCAAGCCCGGCCGGCCCGCCCTCAAGGGCGAACGCCTGGGCACCGCGAAGGAGCTGGCGGCCACCGCCGTCTTCACATCGTTCGAGGTCAGGCGCTATCAGCGCACCGACACCGTGTTCCTCGCCGAGGTCACCTGCCTGTGGTACGTCCTTCCACGCCCGTACCGTCCGCGTGATCCTCCTGCGCGACGACGCCACCGACACCGGCTACGGCCTCGCGCTCATCACGACCGACCTGGCCACCCCCTCCCCGAAGCTGATCGCCCGGTACACGTGGCGCTGGTCGATCGAGGTCACCTGCGCCGAGGCCGGCGCCCTGCTCGGCGTCGGCGACGCCCGCAACCGCACCCGAGCCGCCATCGAGCGCGCCGTGCCCTTCGGCCTGTACTGCTACACGATCACCGTCATCTGGTACGTCCTCCACGGACACCATCCCCGCGACGCCGCCGACCACCGCGAGCAGGCGCCCTGGTACACCACCAAGGCCGACCCGTCACTGTCCGACATGATCGCCAAGCTCCGCCGCACGATCATCGCCGTCCGATTTATGCCCATCCACCCCGGTCAGCCCACTGCACAGGAAATCCGCACCGTCCAACAGGCATAGGCCACAGCCAGCCCCGACTACGCCGCGTGACCCAACCAGCCCGCCAGAACGACGAAAGTCGAGTGAACCACCGCCCCGCTCGTTTGTGACCACACATGGTGTCCGTCAACGTGGCTGCAGGCAGACCGCCAACCACCATGTCAGGGCCCAGGGACGGCTGCGAGACGTGCAGGGCGAAGGCACGGTTGAAGCCGCCGGAGTCGACGACTGCCAGGAAATACTCCCGCTCACGCACTTCCATCAGGCCCCCGCATCACGACGAGCGTCGGTCGCCGAGCGTCACGTCAAGCGAAGGCCCTCGGGGTCTATCATGATTTAGGTGTTTTTAGGCCCTTTGGCCTAGTGGTTTTGGGATGGTCCGACTGGCCTATACCCGTCCGGCGGTAAGGCGGCCGTCGAAGAGCTGGTCGAACTCGTTCAGTGCCGC
>NZ_JBQQCG010000015.1:0-181084 GCF_052245575.1 Streptomyces sp. 2A115
GAGCCCGTCCTCCGCGGCCTCGCGCACGGCCGCGGAGAGTTCCTCGACGGAGGCCGGCGTGACCTCCCGGGCCGGCCGGGCGGTGACGTTCCCCGCCCAGTTACGCCACGTGCCGCTCTTCCCGCTCTTCCCGATCACCACTGCCGTCGCCATCTGTCGAGTCCTTCCTGGATCCATCCGGTCTGATCCGGTCTTCACAAGCTGGGTACGGGAGACCGCACAAGGTGGGCATGGGAGGCCGCACAAGGTGGGTGTGGGAGGCCGCCGCAAGACGCAGGCGATGATGGACGATGGCGGGCCTGGCCTGCGGTCTCAGAGGAAGGCGTGTCCTTCGCCTCGGTAGGTCGGGACCTGCTCGACGATCCGCGAGCCGGACACGAGGTGCAGGACGTTCACGCGCTCGCACAGTTCACCGGCCTTGGCGTGCCGGAACCACACGTGATCGCCGAGCCGCAGCCCGTGCGCCGCCGCGCCGAGCACCGGGGTCTGCACCTCCCCCGCCCCTTCCAAGGGGTTCATCCGCAGGCCCTGGGGCCAGCTCAGGGTGGGCAGACGGTCGGTGCCGGCCGGGCCGGAGGCGACCCATCCGCCTCCGAGGACGGTGGCGATTCTCGCGGTCGGGCGGCGTACTACGGACATCACGAAGTACGCGGCGGGCCGGGGCCGGAAGCGGCGGTAGTAGTCGAAGAGCCCGGGCCCGTACAGGCCTGATCCGGCGCCGATCTCGGTGATGACGCGCTCGGACGCGGTCTGCTCGATCGAGCCCGTCCCGCCGCCGTTGACGAACTCCAGCGGTGCGACGGCTTCGACGGCGGCGATGGCCGCGGCGCGGCGCTCGGCGAGTTCGCGGGCGGAGAGCCGCTGCATCGCACGGACTGCCATGCGTTTGAGGGGAGAGCCGGGCTGGTTGTCGCCCACGCCCGCGATCTGCCCTTCGTAGGACATGACGCCGACCAGTACGAACCCGGCTCGGGCCACGATCGCCCGGGCGAGTGCCGCGGCTTGGAACGGGGTGTGGACGGGAGAGCGGTACGGGCCCAAGTGGAGGCGGCCGCCGGCCAGTTCCAGGGACGCGTCCAGGTCGATGCAGAGGCGGATGTCGGGCCGGGAGGGACCCGTGACCTCGTCGATGAAGTCCAACTGGGCGACCGAGTCGATCATGAGCGTGATACGTGAGACCGCACGGTCGTCCGCCACGAGCCGCTTGAGCGCGGTGCGGTCCGTCGTCGGGTATCCGATGACGACGTCCGCGTGCTCCTCGGCCAGCCACAGGGCTTCGGGCAGGGTGAAGGCGAGAATGCCGTGGTATCCCGGCAGTTGGGCCGCGCGTTTGATCAGGTCGCGGCTGCGGACCGACTTGCTGGCCAGCCGGACGGTGGCCCGTCCGCCCGCTCTGCGCGCCAGGTCGGTGGCGTTGGAGTCGAAGGCATCCAGGTCCACCACGGCGAACGGCGGATCCAACTGCTTGGTGGCGTCGGCGAGTTGGGCCATACGCGCCTCGCTCAGACCCGTGATGGCGGAGGCAGCCGATTTCACGTCCGACCGTGACGCCGTATGTGTGCTCACACCCGCACCCTTTCCGGGCTGCCGCAGAGGTCGGGAAGCTGATCGGTCCGCGCTCCGGGACTCCGGGACGCATGGCTTGTCTCCGCGCTTCGGCTCATGGCCACAACCTTTCGGCTCATGGCCACAACACTCTCTCGGTCGCACGTCCAGGTCAATCGTCCGACACCAGATTGAACCCGACTGTTACCGGCGGTTGCCCAGCCGAAACACGGTGCCCCGCCTCGGTCCGTGGTTCGGCCGACCTCAACAGCTGCCGGGTCGAAGACTGGAACGCTGCCTGAACGAGGGCCCGGGCGGTCGACCTCTGTTGACCACGACCTCGTGGTGGGTTTGCATGAGGCCCATGACGCTTGGACCACGTGGACCACGGAGTCCGGAGAATCCGATCCTGGCCGTCGCCTCGCAGGACGCGTGGACGGCATGGCTGGGCGAGAACCACGCCGAGGTGCCGGGGATCTGGCTGAAGATCGCCAAGGTTGATTCCGGACTGACCGGCGTCAGCTATGCCGAGGCTCTCGAATCGGCGCTCCGCTACGGCTGGATCGACGGGCAGAAGAAGAAACTCGACGACCGCCACTGGCTCCAGCGCTTCACTCCGCGGCGGCCGGGCAGCAAGTGGTCGAAGATCAACCGGCAGAAGGCCACGGAACTCATCGAGCAGGGCCTCATGCACGCGGCCGGCCTGCGCGAGGTGGAGAGGGCCAGGGCGGACGGCCGCTGGGAGGCGGCGTACGCCGGCCAGCGCACGGCGTCGGTACCCGATGACCTTCAGGCCGCCCTGGACGACAACCCGGAGGCCCGCGACTTCTTCGCCACGCTCGACAGCCGCAACCGGTACGCGATCCTCTATCGGATCCAGGACGCGAAGAAGGCGGAGACGCGGGCCGCCCGCATCGCGAAGTTCGTGGCGATGCTCGCCGAGCGGAAGACGATCCACTAGGGCCCGGGCCCGGGCCCGGATCACACTCCCCCAGTATCGTGTGAGCGTTCGTCTTCGCGCTCGTAAGCAGGTCGCTCGTGACCAGCAGTGCGCTGCCCGGCCCCTCGGGGAGCAGCGGCAGGACCTGCGCGGGCTGGTCCACGTCGTCGGCGAGCACCAGCACCCTGAGGTGGGCGGTCTTCGTGCGGAACACGGCCGTACGCTCCGCGAGCGTCACCGGGATGTCCGACTCCTTGGTTCCCAGCGCCCGCAGAGCCCTCGCCACCGCTTCGGAGACGTCACCGCCCGTCTGGTCCGGGACCAGACGTCACCGCCCGTCTGGTCCCGGAGCTCGGCGAAGTCGATGCAGATCTGCCCGTCCGGGAACAGGTGGTCGGTCAGCTCCGCACACCGCCGGGCAGTCGTGGTCGTGCCGATGCCCCGCATCCCCTGGCTCTGCACGAGGACGACACCCCGGGATCCGCTCCCACCTGGATGCTGTGCCCGTAGACGGCCCCGGACAGGTCATTGACGGCAGCGGCATCGGACGGCCCCCCGGGAGAACCACCGCGCCCGCGCTCGGGCTCCGCCAACTCGCCTTCCACGCCTCCCCCTTGTGCCCCGGAATGCGCACTCACCGTGCCCAGCGCAGATCAACGCATCACCGGCGACGTGGAGTTGCGAGGAGCCTCGGGGCAAGTCCCCCTGAGCGGCGGGCCCCACCGACTCCTCTAACCTGTCGGCCATGAACGTACCGGGTCACATGGTCGACGGGCGGTTCGAGCTGATCGCGCGGCTCGGGAGCGGAGGCATGGGGACCGTGTGGCGGGCACGCGACAGCGTGCTGCACCGAGAGGTCGCACTGAAGGCCGTACGGCCCGACGCGGCGGCATCCGACGCCGTACGCGAGCGGGTGTTGCGGGAGGCCCGGGCACTCGCCCGGCTGTCCCACCCCAACGTGGTGACGATCCATCACATCGTGGACGACGACCCGCATCCATGGCTCGTGATGGAGCTGGTGGACGGCGTCTCGCTCCAGGAGCGGCTCGACGACGGCCCGTTGCCCCCCGCGCAGGCGGCCCGCGTCGGCCGTCAGGTGCTCGCCGCGCTGCGCGCCGCCGACGCGGCCGGCGTCCAGCACCGGGACGTCAAGCCCGCCAACATCCTGCTGCGCGCCGACGGCACCGCCGTGCTCACCGACTTCGGCATCGCCGCCCTCCAGGGATCGACCTCGCTGACGGCCACCGGCGAACTCATCGGCTCCCCCGAGTACATCGCCCCCGAACGGATCCGCGGCAACGACGACGACCCGGCGTCCGACCTCTGGTCCCTGGGGCTCGTCCTGTACGTCTGCGTCGAGGGCGTCAGCCCGCTGCGCCGCGGGACCACGCTGGGCACCCTGGCCGCGGTCCTCGACGAGTCCGTGCCGCCGCCGGTACGCTCCGGCCCGCTCTCCCCCGTACTCCAGGCCCTGCTCGTACGGGATCCCGCGGCCCGCCCCGACGCGGCACGACTGGACGGGATGCTGGCACAGGTCGAGTCGGGTACGGCACCGCTCTGGACGCTGCCGCCGACAACGGCGACTCCACCGCCCGGCCCCACGACGACTCCCACGCATGTCCTGCGCGCGCCACCGCCCGCGTCCGCGCCCGTACCCACCCGGTTGGACGGCGGCGACCACCCGACGCACGTGCGGAGCAACCGCGGCGACCGGGACAACGGCCCGCGTAACAGCAGGCCCATGGCTGTCGTCGTCACCATCGCCGTCGTCGCGGTCGCCGTCGCGGTGACCACGGCGACGGCTCTCGTCCTGACCCTGCGCGCCTCGCCCGACGACGACACGAAGGCCGGCGGAGACAGGGGCGGCCCGCCGACGGGCGCATCGTCCGCCCCGGCCACAGCACCGGCGCAGACGCCTACGTCTACGCCCTCGGCGTCCGCCCCGACCCCCACCGCGTCCCCTTCGAAGGCGACCAACCCGGCCCCCGCCCCAGGGGGCCAGGGCCGCTGGATCGCCCAGCTCTTCTCCGAACCGGTCGGCTCCGGCACGGCCGCGCGGGACAAACGACTCGGCACCATCCGCCAGTCCGTCCCCGAGGCGGTCTATGTCCGCAGCGACGACTTCGCGTCACTGCGCCCGGGCTTCTGGGTCATCTACGCTCCGGGACCGTTCGCCAACGGCCGCGCCGCCCTGGCCTTCTGCGGCGAACGCGGCCTCACCACGCCCACCACCTGCATCGGCCGCTACCTCAGCACGACCGCGTCCGACTACGGCCTCCAGTGCCGCCCCCCGGCCGCCAACCCGACGGGCCGCTGCACCCGCCCGTGATGACCTGGCCCGGGGCCCGCCCCTGACCGCACCCTTGACCGGTCAGCGGTAGACGCGAAGGTAGTCGGCGGCGAAAGTGACCGGACCCGGGCCGGAGGGGGCCGGGTGGTACTGGCCGGCGCTCAGCGACAGGTTCAGGATCAGGTACGCCGACCAGTCGGCGCCCACGCCGGTGCCGTCGGAGAAGACCCGCTCGCCGTTGACGTACCAGTCGACGCAATGCTCGCCGTAGCAGTTGCCGATGGTCACCCACTCGTCCGGGGCGACCGCGTCGGCATCAGTGTGGTACGTACAGGCGTCGTCGACGTGGTTGGACAGCTCCAGCAGGTTCGGGTTGTCCGGGTGGTACTCGAAGGAGTCGACCTCGTTGCCGCCGTCCTTCCAGGTCCACAGCGCCGGCCAGGCGCCCGTCCCGGAGGGCAGTCTGACGCGGGTCTCGATGTAGTCGCCGGTCCTCACCTGGAAGCCCTCGGCGGAGTACTCGGTGGTGAGCAGGCCGGTGTGCCAGGCCTGCCGGCCGTTCTCGAGGGTGTGGCCGGCCGGGGTGGCGGTGAAGGTGACCACGCCGCCGGAGACGGTCACACAGCCGGGGATGAGCCAGTCGAGCTTGTTGTCGTCCGGGTTGTGGTTGCCGTAGCGGTAGGCACTGGTTCTGTCGCCGACCCACTTGGAGCCCCAGGCGATCGGGGTGTCGAACTCCTCCGACCAGGTGAGCGACTTGCCGGTGACGACGGCAGGAGGCGCGGTCGGGGCGAACTTGGCGCTGTCGGCGGTCATGGCGGTGATGGTAGGGCTGTGGAGCGGCCGGCCGGCCAAGGTTCCGGCTGACATGCCGAAATTCCTCTTTCGGATTACCCATGCAATAGAAGCCGGACGCACCATACGATCAATCGATTCACCGACCAGATGTGAATCCTTCTGCCGGCACCCGCACGCAAGGCATTTTTCACTCCCCCGACCTTCATGCGTATGGAGTAACGCGTCGCTTTTACAGAGGGCATGGACTGCTAAGTTCTCCAGCCGTCGGATCAGAGATAATTTTCAACCGAGGTGAATCATGAAGAAGGCAATTTTCACCACTGCGGCGTTGGCCATCGGCGCGGGTCTCGTGGGTGGCTCCGCCGCCGCGGCGTCGGCGGCCGCGGCACCGGCCCCGGCCCCCTCGGCCGGTCTGCTCGGTCTCATGTCTCCGACCAAGGTGACTCCGGCTGTCGTGCCCGCGGCCGACACCGTGACGCGACTGGCCCGCAGCGGCAAGATCGCCAACGGTAGCGCGTTCGACCAGAAGAGGCCGGAGGGAGTCTCTGGCGTATATCTGGACGGTATGGACCGGCACGCCGCCAAGAAGCCCACGATTCCGGTGAAGAACCCGGCCGGAAACGGCGCCGTTCAGCTCCGCCCGCTGCAGGCGCCGACCGCTGCCGGGCTCGGCACCTTGCTCGGCAGGTGACGAGACGGAAACTGTAGGAGTCGGCCGTACCGGCGAAAGCCCTCACTGCTTCACGATGCTTTCGCTGCCATGTGGTCCCGCCTGTTCGCGGGACGCAGGCGGGCCCGGAATTCTGAGGCTCTGATCCGTTTCTCGGCGGCCGGAGACCGACACCGCAGACGTCGCGGGGCGGATCGGCCCGCTGCCGGTCCTGGTTTCACACACGTCCGTCACCTCGGAGACGCGGGCCCGGACGCTGGATCCGGACCAGCAGCTCCATATCCGGACTCGGCGGACCCGAACACCGCCCGGGACCCGCGAACCATCTGTGCGGCCCACCGGCCCTCTCCCTTCCGGTGGGCCGCACACACGTCGGCGCTCGTTCCGTACGACCCTGTGCGGCCCGGCGGACGGGGCATTTCTCCAAGCGACCGTCGACCGCGGCCTTTCGGATTGCTGGGCACGCTGATGAGTCGCACGGATTCCACATCCACATCCATTCCCGCACGGCCAGCCGGGACGCGCGATATTGCGCCATCCGATGGAATCAGACCTGTTTAGACGCTCTTCCCGTGACTTATGCCTGCATATCAAGGTTTCCTGGTATGCAAGCGTGCGCAACGGTGAATTCAGGAAGGAACCGAGTTGCCCAGGAAGTTCGCGGTCATCACTGCCCTTACCCTCGGCGCTGTCGTGAGCAGCATCGGCGCTGCCTCGGCCGGCGACAACGAAACCAAGGTCGCGGGAGGTGGCGGCTTTTCGTCGTCCCCGGTCGTCGTGAACGCCCCCCAGCAGGGCGTTGTCATCATCAACGGCACGCTCATCGACGGTCGTTGCATCGCACCGTGGTCCAACGGCGCAGTTCTCGGCGGCGTCGTCCCGCCGAACTCGCACTACGCCGCGTGCAACACGGCGAAGGTCGACCAGTCGCAGAACGCTCCGTACAAGGGCGGCCTGCTCTTCTGACTCCTGTCCCGAGCAATTCGGAGCAGGTGAATCCCCCAAACGTAGCCCGGAAAGGCGCAACTCATGCGTAACAAGGTTACGGCCATTTCTGCCCTCGCCGCAGGCATCGTCCTCGCGGTGAGCGGCACTGCCGCGGCCGATAACTGCACCACCGTCAAGGGCGGTGACGGCTTCTCGTCATCCCCGGTCGTCGTGAACGCCCCCCAGCAGGGCGTTGCTGTCGTCAACGGCTCGGCCGTCGACCTCCGTTGCGTCGCGCCGTGGTCCAACGGCGCCGTCCTCGGCGGCGTGGCCGCCCCGAACTCGCACTACGCCGCCTGCAACACGGCGCATGTCGACCAGTCGCAGAACGCCGTTTACAAGGGCGGCATTCTCTTCTGACTCCTGTCCCGAGCATTTCGGACCAGGTGAATCCCCCCAACCGCCCTACCGAAAGGCGCATCTCATGCGTAACAAGGTTACGGCCATTTCCGCCCTCGCCGCGGGCATCGTCCTCGCGGCCGGCGGCACCGCCGCGGCCGACGACAACACCACCACCGTCACCGGCGGTGGCGGCTTCTCGTCGTCCCCGGTCGTCGTGAACGAACCCCAGCAGGGTCTCGTCATCAGCAACGGCACGCTCGTCGACGGCCGCTGCATCGCGCCGTGGTCCAACGGTGCCGTCCTCGGCGGCGTCGTCGCGCCGAACTCGCACTACGCCGCCTGCAACACTGGGAAGATCGACCAGTCGCAGAACGCCCCGTACGTGGGTGGCTTCCTCTTCTGAGCAGTGCTTCACCTGATGGCGGCCCGCCGGAGTTCCGGCGGGCCGCCATCGGCTTTTCCGTGCCCTCGTTCCAGCGATGCAGATCCGGATGATCCGGTGGGTGCGGTTTGGTCGGTCCGGCTGTCGCCGGCCCGGTCGCATTCCGCGAAGGGGCCGTCGAGCAAGGCGTGGTCGGGGTCGGCTTCGCAGGGCGCGCAATAGCCCGGTAGCTCGGGCGGCGAGCAGGTTGCAGGCGTGTGCCGTGCCGGTGGAGATGCCGAAGCCGACTGCTCAGTGAATTCCGCCGAGTTCCACGGAAGGAAGCCCGCGGGGCCTGCCCGCGTCAGACGCAGACAGGCCCCGCGGTCAGGAGTCGACCGGCGAAGGCCGACGGGCATGTCACCGGTTCAGGAAGGTGCGCCAACTAGGAGGGAATAGCACCCTTTCCGCCTATGACATCCCCGCCGGCACGCCGCAAATCGGCCGACGCCGACGGATGTACCACCTCAAGAGATGGCCGGTTTCTCAGTGGAAGACCCCGATGCACTCAGTGGGGCCGTTTCCAATGGGATCAACGATGCTTTGCCGCCCAGGTCATCCTGAATCGTCCGTTTGGCCCAACGGACGAAAGCCGATTGCACTCCCCGTATATGCCGAAGGGTCGGCTCCGAGGAGTGCGGAGCCGACCCGAATCGTGGAGCCGAGGAGCGACGAGGCCATGGACGAGATGGCGTCGGTCGTCGGTGGAGGCGGTGATGAATCGCCTGCCTGATTACCTACTTGCCGAGCGGCAGCCCGCCGAGCAGCTTGCCGTCGACGGGGTTCGGCAGGGTACCGCCGAAGACGGGGGTCTTCACGACTCCCGACTCCTTCACGCTGCCCTTCACGCCGTCCTTCACACCGTGCGCCGTACCCGTGACATTCTCGGCCACGAACCCCGTCGGCACCTTGGCTGCCGAGGGGAGGCTGCCCGCGACCATCTTTCCGTTGTCCACGAGGCCCTGCGCCGGCATCTCCCCCGCGACGGCCGGCACCGTGACGCCGGCAATGGCAATGGAGCCGACAACGACGGCGGCAGCCTTGAGAGTCTTCATCGTGTGCCTTTCTTTCGAAACTCGTCTTCCGTAACCCGCGGTCGCCAGACGAGGTTTCATTCTTCGGGCGTCGCGAGAGACTCGGTCTCAGTTCTCCCGGGCTAACGAGGGTGGAGCCTTCTGGAAACTCTGTCGCCAACAGGTTCCAGGAACTCATACGAAAAGACCCGTTGTGCCGACCGCGGTCGGCACAACGGGTCGAGGAGACCGGTGACTGCTTCGCCTCAGGCAACGGTCCCGGTATCAGGAGGCCGGCAGGCCGGGCAGATTCTCTGCGCGCATTCCGCTGCCGAGCAGCGTGGCGGCGGAAACGTTCACGAGGGCGGTCACGACCTTGTCGGCCGCCGGTCCCACCTGGTCGGCCTTGCCCGAGGTCGCCGCACCCAGCAGGACGTCGACTGCCTTGCCGAGGGCGTCGAGTTGGTCGTCCCTGAGGTCCGCGGGCAGCTGCACCGGGGAGGTGGCGCTCGCGGACGGCGGGGTGGCCGGCGGCTGGGCCGGTGCCGCGTCCTTGGCCTGCGCGATGGCGCCCTTCGTGGCGTCGCCGAGCTTCTTCGCCTCTTCCTTGGAGAGCTGGCCGTTGTCGGCCTTGAGCACGGCGTTCAGGAGATTGGTCGCCGGGGCCAGTACGGTGCCGAGGTCGCCCAGCGCCTCGGACTGACGCAGGAGCGCGTCCGCCTTCGGGACGGGTGCCCGGGACACCGTGCGAGCGACACCGCCCTCCGAGTCGGGAGCATTCGCAAGGGCGGTCCCTGCCGCCCCGAGTACGAGTGCCGCGCAGAGGGCCGAAGTGGCGATGCGCCGTGTGGGCTGTACACGCATGGGGTTTCCTTCGAGTGAGTTCCGATCGTGTGACCACCGTGAAACCGGCACACCATGCCCGCAACCGATCGCAGGCATCTTCTGACGAACCATCCGGTGTCAGAACATCGTCCGCGCTGATGAGAGGCCGTTTCGTAGTCGGTCACCCCGAATGGGGCATGGCCCCGCCAATCGGATGGCCACCCGGAATCACACCGCGCCGCGACTCCAAATGGGTGATCCAGGCGAGAAATAGTCCATTGAAGCGCCACCATTCCGACACACTTGACTGGTTCGCAGGTAATTACGGATAAGCGGCTAGAGTTGCTCACCGCCTGAGTCCGGCGAAGCCGGTTGTGGATTTTATATTGCGAACACGAGCCGCACATCCTGTCGTCGGCTCGGACTCTTTTGTTCGGAAGGGCTTCCTCGGTTATGGCACGCGCAGCGCACATCCTGCATGTCACTCAGCCCGTCGAGGGCGGTGTCGCGCGGGTCGTGACGGACCTGGTGGCGACCCAGCTCGCCACGGGGCTGCGGGTGACCGTGGCCTGTCCGGAGGGTGGCGCGCTGGCGGACACCCTGAGCGCGCTGGACTGCACCGTGCTCCGTTGGGACGCGACCCGCTCACCGGGGTGTCGACTTCCGGGCGAGGTACGGCGGTTGGCGCGGATCCTGCGCGACCTGCGGCCGGACCTGGTGCACGCGCACAGCGCGAAGGCGGGACTCGCGGCCCGGCTCGCGGGACGCGGCCACGTCCCGACCGTATTTCAGCCGCACGCCTGGTCGTTCGACGCCGCGGACGGAGTCGTCGCGCGCCTCGCGCTGGGCTGGGAGCGGTTCGGGGCGCGGTGGGCGGCGCGCGTTCTGTGCGTGAGCGAGGCGGAGCGGCGTACCGGTGAGCGGTGCGGAATCACCGCCCTGTGGCGCGTGGTTCCCAACGGTGTCGATACGCGCAGGTTCCGGCCGGAGGGCAGCAGCGCCCGGTCCGGGGAGGGTCCGCTCGTCGTGTGCGTGGGCCGGTTGTGCCGCCAGAAGGGGCAGGACGTGCTCCTTGAAGCGTGGCCCGAGGTTGCGCGGCGGGTGCCCGGCGCGCGGTTGGTGCTGGTCGGCGACGGGCCGGACGCGGACCGGCTGCGCTCTGCCGCGCCCGCCTCGGTGGAGTTCGCCGGCGCGGCGCCCCATGCCGGCCCCTGGTACCGGGCCGCCGACGTCGTGGTCCTGCCGTCCCGCTGGGAGGGCATGGCGCTCGCCCCGCTGGAGGCCATGGCGTGCGCCAGACCGGTCGTCGTCACTGACGTGGACGGGGCACGCGAGAGCCTTCCGCCCGGCCATCCGTCGCACTGCCTGGTTCCGCCTGAGGACCCCGACGCGCTGGCGCGGGCGCTGACGGCGCTGTTGCGGGACGAGCAGCTGCGCGCGGCACTGGGCGCACAGGGCCGCAGGCACGTGCTGGCCGCCCACGGCCTACGGCACGCCACGGACGCAGTAACCGATGTGTACCGCGAACTGCTCGGCGTCGTTACCACGCCGGTCGTCGTAACCACCGAGAGCAGGAAGTACATCACCACATGACTGCGGAAAGTACCGTTCCCTCTCCTGCGGGCCGGCAGCCGTGGGCGGCGGAGAGCGCCGTCTCCGTCCTCGACCCGCGCGGCCTCGCCGCCGGGCGCGGGCTGCCCGTCGGACGGGGATCCCGTCGTCCGCGGCGGACCTCCCGGGCAGCCCTGTTGCTCGTCGACGGCGGCGCCGCCCTGCTGGGTGCCCTGGCAGTGCCCTGGGCGTACAGGTACCCGTTGGTCATCGCCCTGCTGGCCCTCGGCGTGATCGGTCTGAACCGACGGGCCGCGCTGTACGACACCCACGTCGTCCCCGGTGTACTCGACGAACTGCCCGCCGTCTGCGGACGGATCGCCGTCGGCTGGGCGGCTGTCGCGGCGCTCTCCCCGCTGCGGCCGCTCCCGATGACCGTACTGCTCACCGCTTTCGCCGTGCACTGCGCGGCGGCCTGCGCGGGCCGCGGAGCGGTGCACGGGCGCCGGCGCCGGGCACTGCGGCGCCGGCCCTGTCCCGCCCTCGTGGTCGGCCCGGCCTCGGCGGGCCGACGTGTCGCGGCCGCGTTGCTGCGCCACCCGGACTGCGGGGTACGGCCGGTGGGCCTCGTCGCCGACGCCCCGGGAGGTTTCGCCGATTCCGGCGACGGGCCCGTGGTGCCGGTGCTCACCTCAAGTCAGGACGCGCGTCGGGCGGTCATCCAGAACGGTGTGGAGACAGTGCTCGTCGTGGGGGCCACCACTCGTGTGGAGAAGGCGGCTCTGCTGCGGGAGCTCACCGCGTACGGATGCGTGCTGTGGGAACTGTCCGAGGGCACGTCCTCGCCGTCGTACGGCCCCGAGGGGCGGCGCGCGGGAGCGGGACAACTGGCGGGTTTCTCCCGCAGGTTGCTGTGTCCGAGAGGCCGGCACCGGGGCGGAAGCGCGGGCAAGCGGGCGCTCGACGTGGTGCTGGCGGGCGCGCTGCTGTCGCTGGCCGCGCCGATGCTGCTGGTGTGCGCGGTCGTGCTGCGGGTTCTGGACGGGCCCGGCGTGGTGTTCCGGCAGGAGCGGATCGGCAAGGACGGGCGCCCGTTCACCATGTTGAAGTTCCGCACGCACCGGCCCGCCAGCGCGCACGAGGCGGCGACCCGCTGGAGCGTGGCGAACGAGCAGGAGATGAGCCGCTTCTGCCAACTGCTGCGTCGCACCTCGCTGGACGAGCTGCCGCAGCTGTGGAACGTCTTCCGCGGTGACATGAGCCTGGTCGGCCCGAGACCCGAACGGCCTTACTTCGTCGCCAAGTTCAGCCAGGTACATCCGCGCTACCCGGAGCGTCACCGCATGCGGACCGGCATCACCGGGCTCGCCCAGATCCACGGGCTGCGCGGCGACACCTCCATCGAGGACCGGTGCCGCTTCGACAACGCCTACATCGACAACTGGTCGCTGTGGCAGGACATCTGCATCCTGATGCGTACGGCGGTCCAGTTCCTGCGGCCGACGGGGAGCTGAGCGCCGGTGAGCACTTCCTCGGCGCTCTCTCCCCCACTCGTGTCGCCGCTGCCGGCGCTGCGCCGGGCCGCTCCCGTGCTGCCCGTCGTGGCGGTGATCGCCCTGCTGGGACTGCCGGTCGCGGCGGGCAGCGACGCCACGCCCGCCGACGCGGCCTCGGGTCTTGTCGTGCTCTGGGCCGCCGTACGCACCGTCCGGCGGGCGCGGCGTCCGCTGACGCGGACGGCGGCGGTCGTGTTCGGGCTGCCCGTGGTGGGCATCGCGGTCGCCGCGGCCGGGGCGGCCACGCCGGGCGACGGGATCACGGGGCTGGCCCGCTACCTGCAGGTTTTCGTGCTCGTCCCGCTCGCGGTGGTGCTGCTGGTGCGCGACCGGCGCGACGCCCGGCTGGTGCTCTGGTCGCTGACGGGCCTCGCGCTGTGGCAGGGGGCGCTCGGAGTGCACCAGTTCCTCACCGGAACCGGGGCCTCGTATCAGGGGGCCTACATCCGGGCTGTGGGGACGTTCGGGCCGTCCGACGTGATGGGGATGTCGACCGTCGTGGCGTACGGACTGGTGGCCGCGACCGGTCTCGCTCTCGGGACGCCGGCGCGGCGGCAGCGGGTCATGGCGGTCGGATGTGCGCTGGCGCTGCTCGTGCCGCTCGCGCTGTCCTTCAGCCGGGGTGCCTGGATCGCCACGGTCGTGGCATGCGGGGCGCAGCTCCTGCTGGCCGGGGTACGGCGGGCGGCGAAGGTGTTCACGGCGGTGGTCGCGGCCTCGGTGGTGCTGGTGGGCGGGTTCGGCGTGGGCGCGGCGGTGCTGCAGGAGCGGCTGACCAGCATCACGCAGGTCGCCGACACACCGGACCAGTCGGTCGTCGACCGGTACACCATGTGGGCGGCGGCCTCCGACATGTGGCGCGGCCACCCGGTGACGGGCGTGGGGCTGAAGGCCTTTCCCGCACACCGGGACGGCCATGCCTCGCTCGCGCTGTCGTCGGGCAGCGACACGGAGGGAGCGGGCCAGGCCTTCCGGCGCCAGCCCCTGCTCTCGCCGCACAACATGTACCTCCTGATCCTCAGCGAGCAGGGCCTGCTGGGCCTGCTCACCGTGGCGGGCAGCTGGCTGGCCCTGCTGGCCTGCGCGCTGCCCCGGCTGCGTCGGGCCGGACGCGCCCGGGACTGCGCGCTCGCGGCCTGCGGGCTGCTGCTGTGGCAGCTCGTGAACTTCCTGTACGCCGACATCGGCGGGCCCTCCACCGTCCTGACGGCCGTCTGCTTCGGCCTCGTCGCCTGGTGGGCGCTGGCACCCGACGCGACGACGGGCCCGGCCGCTGAATCAGGCCCACGATGAGGCCCCGCCCAGCGGCGACCGAGGGCGCGACCGACCACACGACCGGCCATGCGACCGGCATGGGCGGCCGCCCGCTCCCGGCCGACGGCGGCCCCGGTCCGGCGGGCGCCCGGCGAGCGGGCACTCCCTCGGGCCGCTTCCTCGCGAGGGCGACGTTGCTCTCCGCCGCGCTGTCCATGGCCGGAGCGCTCCTCGGGCTCGGCCGGGACCAGGTGCTCGCGCACCTCTTCGGCGCCGGTGAGGACACCGACGCGTTCCTGGTGGCCTGGACCCTGCCCGAAGTGGCGTCGACGCTGCTGATCGAGGACGGCATGGCGTTCGTACTCGTGCCCGCGTTCAGCATGGCACTGGCGCGGCGGGCGCGCGGGATCGACCCCGACCCCGTGCACGCCCTGGTCACCGCCTCGCTGCCGCGGCTGTACCTCGCCCTCGCCGCCGCGTCCGCCGCGCTCGCCGCCGGGGCGCCGCTGCTGGTCTCCGCCCTCGCGCCCGGCCTGCCCGACCCGTCCCTGGCCGTGTCCTGCACCCGGCTGACCGCGAGCTGCGTGCTGAGCTTCGGGCTGGCCGGGTACTGCAGTGCGGCGCTGCGGGCGCACCGTTCGTATCTCGCCCCGGGCGCGATCTACATCGCGTACAACATCGCGATCATCTCCGCGATGTTCGTCCTCAGCGACGGTTGGGGCGTGCGGTCCGCCGCTCTCGGTGTCGCCTTCGGCGGGTGCCTCATGGTCGCCGTACAGGCACCGTCCCTGTGGCGGCGGATCGCCGGGCGGCCCGGCCGGGCCGCCTCCGCGTACGACGGGGACGACGGAGGCGACGGGGGCGACGGACGGCACACCGGGCGGCGCGTCGGGCGGGCGACGCCGCTTCCGGCACAAGCCCTGGCGCTCGGCCTCGTCTGCGCGGTCCTGCTCTTCGCCCTGTGCCGCCAGTCGCAGGTCCTCATCGAGCGTTACTTCGCCTCCGGGCTGCCCGCCGGCGCCATCTCGCACCTCAACTACGCCCAGAAGGTCGCCCAGTTGCCGATGTCGCTGTCTCTGATGGTGTGCGTCGTCACCTTCCCGGTGGTGGCGCAGGCCATCGCCGAGGGCGACCTGCGGCGGGCCCGGGACCAGATCGAGCGGGACGTGGCGCTGATGGCCTGCCTCGTCCTGCTCGGCGCCGCGGTGATCGTGGCCTGCGCGCCGCAGATCGTCCAGCTCCTCTTCCAGCGCGGGGCGTTCACGGCGCAGGACACCGCCGCGACCGCCGCGGTCATGCGGGTGTACGCGGCCGGGCTGCTCGGGCAGACGCTGGTGGGGGCGCTCGTGCGGTCGTACTTCGCGGCCGGCCGGACCACCTGGTTCCCGCTGGGCGCGATGGGCATGGGCGTGCTCACCACCGTCGTCGTCGGCGCCTGGGCCGTTCGGCCCTGGGGTGCGCAGGGCATCGCCGCCGCCAACGCGGCCGGCATCACCCTCACCGCGCTGCTCCTGCTGCACGGCCTGGGGCCGCGCAGCGTGCCCGTACGCGTCCGCCGGGTCGTCGCCGAACTGGCCCGTCTGGTGTGCGCGGCCGTGTGCGCCACCGGAGCCGGGCTCGTCTGTGCGGGGCTGTTCGCCTCGCCCGCGGCGTCCGTCGCCGTCTGCTGCACCTGCGTGACCGCTGTCTTCCTGTTGCTGGCCTGGATCCTCGACGCGGCGGACGCCCGGTCCCTCCTGCTTCCCGTCGTGCGCTTTGTCCGTCACTCCGTCACACGAAAGCTGGGCCATGGTCGCTGATGTCTCCCCCCCACCGCGCACGGACGAGCCCGATCCCCTTCCGCCCTCGAAAAGACGCGCCAAGCGGGGCCCCGCCGTCTGGGTGGCCATGTACCACTCCGTCTCGGACTGCCCGGACGACCCGTACAACGTCACCGTCACCCCCGCGCGCCTCGACCGCCAGCTCGCTTGGATCTCCGGCCGCGGCCTGCGCGGGGTGAGCGTCCGGGAACTGCTCGCGGCGCGCGCCCACGGCGCGGAGCGCGGCCTGGTAGGGCTCACCTTCGACGACGGGTACGCCGACTTCGTCACCACCGCGCTGCCCGTGCTGTACCGCCGGGGTTTCACAGCGACCGTGTTCGTGCTGCCCGGGCGGCTCGGCGGCGAGAACGCGTGGGAGCGGTTCGGACCGCGCAAGCCGCTGCTCGACGTGGACGGCATCCGCCGTGTCGTGGCCGCGGGCATGGAGATCGCCTCGCACGGTCTGACCCACCTCGATCTGACCAAGGCCACGGACGACGTGTTGCACACCGAGGTCAGCGACAGCCGTCACCAGCTCACCGGGATCACCGGCGGCGACATCGAGGGCTTCTGCTACCCGTACGGGTATCTCGACGAGCGCGTCGCCGCCGCCGTGCGCCGGGCCGGCTACCGCTACGCCTGCGCGATCTCCCCGGGGTCGGCCGACTACGGCGACTTCGCGCTGCCCCGCATCCACATCGGGCAGGCCGACACCCCGGCACGTCTGGAACTGAAGCGACGCCTGGCCCGGGTCTACGGCCGCGCTGTGGAGGCCGAGTGAGGGCCCTGCACGTCATCACCGGCCTCGGCGTCGGCGGAGCGGAACAGCAACTGCGCCTGCTGCTGCGCCACCTTCCCGCACAGTGCGACGTGGTGACCCTCACCAACCCCGGCCCGGTCGCCGCGGGCCTGGCCGCCGACGGCGTCCACGTCACCCACCTCGGGATGGGCGGCAACCGCGACCTCGGCGCGCTGCCACGCCTGGCCCGGCTGATCCGCGCCGGCGGCTACGACCTCGTGCACACCCATCTGTACCGGGCCTGCCTCTACGGCAGGATCGCGGCACGTCTCGCCGGAGTACGGGCCGTCGTGGCCACCGAGCACTCGATCGGGGACACCCGGCTGGAGGGCCGGCCGCTGACCGCGGGCGTCCGCGCGCTGTACCTGGCCGGCGAGCGCCTCGGCCGCACCACGGTCGCCGTCTCGCCGACGGTGGCCGAGCGGCTGCGTCACTGGGGCGTGCCCGGGCCGCGCATCCGCGTCATCCCGAACGGCATCGACGCACCCTTGTTCCGCTTCGACGAGGTACGCCGCAAGGAGGCCCGGGCGTTCCACGGGCTGCCGGAGGACGCGTACGTCGTCGGCGGGGTGGGGCGCCTCGCCCCGGGCAAACGCTTCGACCTGCTCGTACGCGCGCTGCCCCGGCTTCCTGGCGACGTACGGCTGCTGCTGGTCGGCGGCGGGCCCGAGGAGGAGGCGCTGCGGCGCACCGCCCGGGGGCTGGGGGTCGCGGACCGGGTGGTGCTGACGGGTGAGCGGCCGTATCTGCCGGACCCCCGTGACGGCGCACCCGACCTGGTCGCCCTGCTGTCCGCGATGGACGTGCTCGCCTCACCGTCGGTGGAGGAGGCCTTCGGCCTGGCCGTGGTGGAGGCGCTGGCGGCCGGGCTCCCCGTGCTGTACGCGAGCTGCCCCGCCGTCGAGGACCTGCCGTCGGACGCGGCACCCGGTGCGCGGCGCGTCACCGGCGGCGCCGGGGCGTACGCGCGGGAACTGCTGCGGCTGCGGGCGGCGGGACCGGGCGAGCGAACCGCCCCGGCCGCCGTGCACCGCTACGACATCGCGTGCAGTGCCCGGCAGTTGATGGATGTGTACACGGCCGCTCTGTCCGGCTCGACCCTGGAAGTGAGTTCCCCATGACCGACACCCCCCCTCAGCGTGCCCGGGCGCCGCGCCGTACGCGCGCTCGTGTGAAGCGGCTGCCCTCGTGGTGGCTGCTGCCGGCCGGCGCGCTGCTCGGTGCCGCGGCCGGCGGCGCGTACGGACTGGCGAAGCCGCCGCAGTACACGGCGACGAGCTCCGTCGTCGCCGTGGCGGCCGGCCGGTCCGACGTCGACTGCGCCGATGCGCTCGGCTTCGCTCAGGCGTACGGCCGGGTGGCCCCGCAGCTCGCTGTTCTCGGGGACGCGCCGGTGGCGGCGGGCGTACCGACCGCGACACTGCGCGAGAGCGTGCAGATCGCGACCTCGCCGGACGCGCCGATGGTCGCGGTCTCGGCGACCTCGTCGAGCCCCGGGCAGGCCGTCGACATCGCCGACGCCGTGTCCCGCACGCTCGTCACGCAGGCCGGCCACACCAAGAAGAACACCGGCATCAGGCTCGAGCGCCTCTCCCGTGCCCTGAAGCCCACCGAGCCGTCGTCCGCGTCCCCGGAGCTGACCTCGCTCGTGGGCGCGAGCGCCGGAGGTCTGCTGGGCGGCCTCGCGCTGCTGGCCCGGCCGCGGCGGGCGGCGGACGACGACCCGGGCCGGGCCCCGGTGCCCGGCCCGGCCCACGCCGCCGACGCCCGCGGGCCGCTCGGATGACCGCGTCCGGCCGTGCGCTGTCGGTGGAGGTGTGCACCGACGAGCGCGCGTTCGCGGAGCTGGCCGGAGAATGGGAACGCCTGTACCGGGCCTGCCCGTCGGTGACGCCGTTCCAGAGCCATGCCTGGCTGCACTCGTGGTGGCTGTCGTACGGCACGCCCGGCAGGCTGCGGCTCGTCCTGGTGCGCAGGAGCGGTGAACTGGTCGCGGCGGCACCGCTGATGCGCGTGCACCACCCGCTGCCGGCGGTGGTGCCGGTCGGCGGCGCCATCACCGACTTCTGCGATGTGCTCCTCGACGAGGCGGTGGCCGCGCAGGGCGCCCAGGCACTGGCGGACGCCCTGGCCGGCATGGCCCGCACCGCCCTGATCGACTTCCGCGAGGTGCGGCCGGGCGGCGCGATGGAGCGGGTCTACCTCTGCTGGCGCGGCCCGCGTCACCGGATGCGCGACTCCGCGTGCCTGGAGTTGCCCGCCGTACCCATGGGCGAGCTGGTCGGGCGGCTGCCCTCTTCGCGCGCCCGGCGGGTCCGCAACAAGGTGAACCAGCTCGCCCGCCTCGGCGTCGAGTCGCGCGTCGTGAGCCACGACCAGACCGAGGCCGCGCTGCGTCGGCTCCTCGAACTGCACCGGCTCCAGTGGCAGGACAGGAAGGTGTCGCCGGAGCACGTGCGGCCGCGGTTCCTGGAGCATCTGGTCCGCTCCGTGGTCCCGATGGCCCGGTCCGGCGGGGCCGCGGTGACCGAGTTCGTGTTCGAGGGCGCGGTGGTGGCGGCCAGTCTGAATCTGCTGTCGGGAGGGTTGGCGGGCCTGTATCTGTACGGCTTCCACCCTCAGTTGCGCGAGCGCAAAGTGGATGTGGCGACGATGCTGCTGCACGCGTCCGGCGAGCACCTCGCGGCCGGCGCCGAGCCGGGGGTCCTGAGCCTGCTGCGCGGCGACGAGCCGTACAAGTACCGCTGGTGCCCCGAGACGGTCGTCAACCAGCGTTTCCTGCTGGCCCGTCGGCGTACCGTGCCGCTGCTGGCGGCCGCCGTCTGCGACACCGCCGCGCGGAGCCGGGCCAAGAAGGTCCTGCGCGGGGAGCCCGGGCCCCCGGATCACCGGTAGCGCTCCGCCCACTGGAGGCAGGCGGCGAGCTTGCCGCCGATCAGGTGTTCCAGCCATTTGGCGAGGTCCAGCGGCGTGCAGGTGGGCGGCTTGGAGGGCGTCGGCACCGGTGTCGGTACGGGTGTCGGGTTCGGAGTCGGCAAGGGCACCGGAACCGGCACCGGTGTCGTGGGCGGCTGGACCGGAGCCGGGGGCATGGGCGGAGAGGGGATCAGGCCCGGTGGTGTCGGCTGCGGCGTGAGGTGGTGGGACAGCAGCACGCGGTACAGGGCGGAGGCCCGGGCATTGTTGGCACACAGCCACACGCCGTGCGGGCAGTAGTCGGTGATCGTGTTGTAGAGCGGCTTGTGTTCGTCCATCCACGCGAGCATGCGCAGCATGTATCCAAGGCTGTCGCCGTTGCGGAACAGACCCCATTCGGGATACGAGAACGGCTTGCCGTGAGCCCGTGCGAAGTCCACGTGGTGCTGCAGGCCGTAGGGCTCGGACACCTGCTGGTCGAACGAGATTCCGTGCGGCTGGTCGTACGAGTCCATGCCGACGATGTCGACGACGTCGTCACCGGGATAGCACTCCGGCCACGGAATGGCGTCCCTGCCCCGGTTCGGGGCGAAGTCGAACTTGAACTTCTGCCCGGGAACCGAGCGCATGACGTTGACGATGCGCCTCCAGTACCGCTTCCAGCTCTCCGGGTCGGGGCCGCAGCGATGGGTGTACGTCTCGCCGTTCATCTCCCAGCCGAGCACGAGGACCGTGTCCGTCGCGCCCAGGTCGACCAGTCGCTGGGCCAGCGTCCGGAAGTGGTGGTCGAACTCGCCGTCCGCGGCCTGCCGCAGCAGATGTCTGACGACCGGGTCGGGGACACCCTCCTCGTTGCGTTCCATCATCGGAACGTTGAGCACGAGCAGCCGGTCGTCCTTGGCCTGCCGCCACTCGGCCCAGCTGTCGAGGAAGCCGTGCGCGCCCTCGATGTTGCTCCACAGGTCTCCCGGCAGATACGTGTGCCCCACGCGCAGTTCGGCGCCGCCCAGCCATCTGCTGAACTCCTTCATGCGCTCGAGACCCGCGGGTCCGTAGTGGAGGTACGCGCCGAACGCGGGCCTGCGCTCGTGCTTTCCCGGGGGCGAGTGCGCCGCGTCCGTGGGCGGGGAGGACGAGCCGGGTCGGGCGGGCGGCGCCGCCGGGCGCCCGTCCTGCGTCGCCGAGTCCGTCACGGGCGCGGAGCGCCGCAGGCCGGGGTGGAGTTCGGCGTCGGCCAGGAGCGCCGGGCCGGGAAAGACAGCCGCTGACACGACCACTCCGGCGGTGATGATCGCCAGTCGCCTGAGGGCGGGCCGGCGGCGCTCAGGGGCCATCCATCCTCCTTGGTGCAGCTCCTCCGGCGGAGTGACGCGTACTCACATATACGCCTAATTGCACCAAAAGAGTCAGGAGGCTCGGCGTGGGTCGCCCGCACGAGTGACCGCAAACGGGTCTTCAGCCGCCGTACAGCGCCTCGACGTCCTTCGCGTACGCCGTCAGCACCGCGTGGCGTTTGACCTTGAGGGACGGGGTCAGCAATCCGTTCTCCTCGGTGAACTCCCCCTCGACCAGCGTGAAGGCGCGGATGGACTCGGCCCGGGAGACGGCCTGGTTCGCGTAGTCCACGACCTTCTGGACGTCGTCGCGCAGACGGGGGTCGCGGACGAGCTCGGACATCGGGGTGTCCGCGGGCATCCCGCGGACGTAGAGCCAATGGGTGAGGTCCTCGCGGTCCAGGGTGATCAGAGCGGCGACGTAGGGACGCTTGTCGCCGACGACCAGGCACTGGCCGACCGGGGGGCGGCTGCGGAGGCGGTCCTCCAGGACGGCGGGGGAAACGTTCTTGCCGCCGGAGGTGACGAGGATGTCCTTCTTGCGGCCGGTGATGGTGAGGTAGCCGTCCTCGTCGAGGGCGCCCAGGTCACCTGTCGCGAACCAGTCGTCGGCGAGTACGGCGTCGGTGGCCGCCGGGTCGTTCCAGTACGCGCCGAAGACCACGCCGCCCTTGATGTGGACCTCGCCGTCGTCGGCGATGCGGATCGCCGTGCCGGGGACGGGGAGGCCGACCGTGCCGGGGCGGGGGCGCAGGGGCGGCACGATGGTCGCCGCGGCCGTGGTCTCCGTCAGGCCGTAGCCCTCGTAGACGATGATTCCGGCGGCGTAGAAGAAGAGGTTGAGGTCGCGGTCGAGCGGGGAGCCGCCGCTGATGGCGTAGCGCGTGCGGCCGCCGAGTTCCCTGCGGATGCGGCGATAGACCAGCAGGTCGTACAGGGCCCAGGCGGCGTACAGGCCGGGGCCCGGCCCCTTGCCCCGGTCGAGGAGCTTGTCGAGGTGCGCCGCTCCGAAGCGGACGCCGATGCGGTCGGCGCGGTCGAAGGAGGCGGCGCGGCCGATCCGCTCGGCGGTGGCACGGCCCGTGCCGTGGATCTTCTCGAAGAGATACGGGACGCCGACCAGGAACGTGGGGCGGAACTCCCGCAGGGCGGGCCGCAGTTCGTCCGGTTTGATGCTCGGGAAGTGGCCCAGTTCGATGCGGGCCGCCAGGCAGGCGATCTGGATGGTGCGGCCCAGGATGTGGGCGAGGGGCAGGAAGAGGAGGGTCGAGGCGATCTGGCCCGTGATCTCTTTGAAGATGGGGTGCAGGAGCTCCACCGTGTTCGCGGCCTCGGCGTGCAGGTTGGCGTGGGTGAGGACGCAGCCCTTGGGACGGCCGGTGGTGCCGGAGGTGTAGCAGATCGTCGCGACGGCGTCGGGGGTCAGGGCGGTGCGGCGCTTGGTGACCTCCTCGTCGGGGATGTCGCGGCCCAGGGCGGTCAGTTCGGCGATCGCGCCTGCGTCCAGCTGCCATACGCGCGGGCGTTCCGGGTGGTGGGCCGTGCCGGTCTCGACCGCCTGCGCGTTCTCGGGGGTCTCGACGACGACGAAACGGGTGCCCGAGTCGTGGACGATCCACTCGATCTGCTCGGGTGAGGAGGTGGCGTAGACCGGGACGCTCCGGCCGCCCGCGGCCCAGATCGCGAAGTCGAGGACCGTCCACTCGTAGCGGGTACGGGACATGACCGCGACGCGGCCGCCCGGTTCGAGCCCCGCCGCGATCAACCCCTTGGCGACGGCGGTGACTTCACGGGCGAAGGCGGCCGCGGTCACCGGGTGCCAGGTGCCGTGTTCCCCGCGGCGGAGGACCACGGCGTCGGGGGCCTCCGCCGCGTTGGTGAAGGGGAGGTCGGCGATGCTGCCGGTGGTGACCTCCGGGGCGAGGGACGGCATGCGTGCCTCGCGGACCACGCCCTGGTCGTCCTTGGTGAGCTCGACCCTGGTGCGGTCCGCCAGGTCGGTGCGTTTCTTCGCCTGTTTCAGGTCCTTGCGTACGCCCATGACGGCTCCCCGGTCGCGGCTCGCGTTGCGGTGGCCCGTACTTACTTGCGAGTCAACTTACTCAGGCGTAGGGGATTTTCAACCTGGTTCGGGAATGTCCGGTCTGTCGCACGGGCCTCAGACGCCGACCCGTTCCCGTTGGCCACGCTGGTCGTCGATACGTCGTCGCATGGCGCGGGGCGACGGTCCGGCGCCGCCCGACCTCCTCCGCAGGGAACCCTGTGCGCCTGCACCGCCTCTGGTCCGGCCTCATCACCGCGACCAGCCACAGCGGGCCCGCGGCTTCCGCACTTCCCGCGAGGGCGCTCAGCCCATGAGCCGGTTTGCCTGGCGGATCGCCTCGGCGAGTTGGCGGATCGCCTTGTTCTCGGTGGTGAACGCCAACTTGTCGGCGCGTTCGGCCAGTTCGGTGAGGGTAGGGGCGGCGGGGAGAGGGCTCCAACGGCTGTCGGTGTAGCTGTAAGTATCGCTCTCGCCGTAGGTTTCGCTGCCGCCGGAACGTAGGGCGTTCGCGAAGTAGGCGGCGGTGGCCGTCACTTGGAGACCGTCGTCCGCGTCCCAAAGGGGCTGGTCGAGCGAGTCGGCCTCCAACTGGCCCGACTCCTCGTGCGGAGCGCGGGTCTTCGGGTCGAGCCAGCGGACGCTCGCCGTGGCGAGGTGGCCGGAGGCGCCCGGCTTGGTGCGTACGGCGTAGAGGGCCGTGACCGTGTGGCCGGGGCCGATCTCGCCGCCGTCCACGCGGTCGTTGCGGAAGTCCTCGTCGGCGACCCGGCGGTTGTCGTAGCCGATGAGCCGGAACTGGTCCACCGTCTCCGGGTCGAAGGCGACCTGTGCCTTGGCGTCGCGGGCCGTGAGGTCGATGTTCCGCGGGAGCTGCTCGCTGAAGACCTTCCGGGCGTCCTCGGCGTTCGACACGTACGTGGTGTGGCCGTCGCCCTTGTCGGCGAGGCGCTCCATCAGGGCGTCGCCGTAGTCGCTGCCCACGCCGACCCCGAAGAGCGTGATGCCGTGCTCGCGGCGGGCGTCCGCGATGCGGTCCAGGATGGCGTCGGCGTCGGTCTCGCCGGTGTTGGCGAGGGCGTCGGAGAGCAGTACGACCCGGTTGGTGGCGCCCTCGCGCAGGCCCTCCACTGCCGTGCGGTAGCCAGTGGCGACGCCCGCGCCGAGGTTGGTCGAGGCGGTGGGCTCGAGGGTGTCGATCGCCTCGTGGACGCGGCCGCGGTGGTCGCCGAGGCGGGTCATCGGCAGGACGGTCTCGGCCTCGTCGCTGAAGGTGACGATCGCTACCGAGTCGTCGTCGCGCAGCCGGTCCGTCATCACGCCGAGGGATTCCTTGGCCAGGTCCAGACGGCCCGGTTCGGCCATCGAGCCGGAGACGTCGATGACGAAGGTGAGGGCGGCGGGCGGGCGTTCGCCCTCCTCGTACGGCGTGGCGGCGCGGGTGGCGAGGCCGACCCTCACCAGTCGCCAGTCCTCGCCGCTATCACCGTCCGTGCGGGCGCCGTCCACCGTCACCCTGAAGCCGTTGCCGTCCGGACGTTCGTAGTGCTGGGGGAAGCTGTTGATGAACTCCTCGGGGCGGATCGTCGACGGGTCGGGCCTGCGGCCGTCGGCGAGGGCGCGGCGCGCGTACCCGTACGAGGCGGTGTCGACGTCCAGGGCGAAGGTGGACAGGTAGTCGGCGGGAGGTGGGGCGGTGTCGCGGAGCTCGCCCTTCTGGTCGCCCTGGGCGGTGCCGTCCTCGGGAGCCGCCGGGCCCGTCGGCTGTCCGGGAGCGGGGGCGGGCGCCGGGAAGCCGTCGCTGTCCTGGGCCTTCTCGCCGCCCCTGTACGAACTGTCCTCTCCGCTGCCTCCGCCGCACGCGGTGAGGAGGAGGCCTGCGGCGACGGTCGCGGCGAGCAGGGTGCCTCGTCCGCGGTGCCGCCGTCCTTGCCTGCCGTGATGCCGTTCGTTGCGCCTCATGTGTGCCCCCTAGGTGACCTCTGTGAGCCGACGTCTGTGACTGTGACGTGGGAGGAGGCCGAAAGGAGCGGTCCAAGGCGTTGCGGAAGAGTCTCGATGCGGCCACGGTGGGCGGCTGTTGAGACCGGGGGGTGATCCTCCGGAGACCTGGCGGTATCCGGAGGACCCTCGGGGCAGGACTACGACACCGCGTCCCTCACGACACCACGTCCTTCCGGGCGAACCCGCGGAACGCCAGGGCGAACAGCACCAGGGCGTACGTTATGGAGATCGCCGCGCCCTGGATCATGCCGCCCCACTCCGGTCGCGGCTGTACGGCGTCGGCCCACGCGAACTGCCAGTGCGCGGGGAGGAAGTCGCGCCAGTCGCCGAGGGCGGTGACCGCGTCCAGTACGTTCCCCACGATCGTCAGGCCCACCGCGCCGCCCACCGCGCCCAGCGGGGCGTCGGTCTTCGTCGACAGCCAGAACGCGAGCCCCGCGGTGACCAGTTGGGACACGAAGATGTACGCGATCACGGCCACCAGGCGCCCGGCCGCCGTGCCCGAGGAGAGGGTGCCGCCGGTGGGGATCTCCAGCGGGCCCCAGCCGTACGCCGCCGTGCCCACCGCCAGCGCGACGACCGGCAGCAGCACCATCGCGGCGAGGCTCAGGCCGAGGGCGACGACGAGCTTGGACCACAGCAGGCGTGCCCTGGGCACGGGTGCGGCGAGGAGGTAGCGCAGGGAGGACCAGCTCGCCTCCGAGGCGATGGTGTCTCCGCAGAACAGGGCCACGGGGATGACCAGCAGGAAGCCCGCGGAGACGAAGAGGTTCGTCGCGGCGAAGTTCGCGCCCGACGCGGTGGCCGTGTCCATGAGGGTGACCCGGCCGTTGTCCGGGCCCGGCGTGCCGCCGATCGCGAAGGCCACGACCAGCACGAGGGGCAGGGCGGCGAGGATCGCTCCCATCACCAGCGTGCGGCGCCGCTTCAGCTGCCGCATCAGCTCGACGCGCAGCGGCAGCGTCCGCCCGGCCCGGTAGCCGTCCGCCACCTCGGCACGCTCTACAAGGGTGCTCACTCGGAGCCTCCGATCAGGGTCAGGAACGCGTCCTCGAGACGGCGGTGGGGGCCGAGTGCGGCAACCGGGACTTCCAGCCGGACGAGCTCGACGAGCAGCCGGGCGGCGGCCGTGGAGCTGTCGGAGCCATCTGCGCCCTCGCCTCCGGCGGCGAGGCTGCCGGCGATTCCAGGGCCGACGCCAGGGGCGGTGGACTCGGCTTCGCCGACGCCCGAGGCCGCTCCTGCGGCTGCGGCCACGGCCGCGGCCGGCTCGCTGCCCGGCGTCCGCCCGCTCGGCGCGACCAGCCGCACCAGCAGCCCGTCGTCCGTCCGTACCGCCGACTCCACGCCCGGCAGGGCCGCCACCTTCTCCACCAGCGGCTCCGCGATGTCTCCGGCGAGGCCGACGAGGAGGGTGTCGCCCGAGCCGATGATCTCGCTCACCTGGCCGGCCTGGACGAGGCGGCCCCGGTCCATGACCACCAGGTGCGTGCAGGTCTGCTCGACCTCGGCGAGGAGGTGACTGGACACGATGACCGTGCGGCCGGCCGCGGCGTAACGGATCATGACCTCGCGCATCTCGCGGATCTGGGGCGGGTCGAGGCCGTTCGTCGGTTCGTCGAGGATCAGGAGGTCCGGGAGGCCGAGCATGGCCTGGGCGATGGCGAGGCGTTGGCGCATGCCCTGGGAGTAGGTGCGGACGGCGCGGGCCAGCGCGTCACCGAGGCCCGCGATCTCCAGTGCCTCGTCCAGGTGGGCGTCCTCGGACGGGCGCCCGGTGGCCTGCCAGTACAGCTCCAGGTTGTCGCGGCCCGAGAGGTGCGGGAGGAAGCCCGCGCCCTCGACGAAGGCCCCGACGCGGGAGAGGACCGGCGAGCCCGGGCGGATGGCGTGCCCGAAGACCCGGATCTCGCCGTCGTCGGGCTTGATGAGGCCCATGAGCATGCGCAGGGTCGTCGTCTTGCCCGCGCCGTTCGGACCGAGCAGGCCGAGCACCTGGCCCTTCTCCACGCGGAAGGACAGGTCCCGTACCGCGTACTGGTCCGCCGACTTCGCGTACCGCTTGCTCAAGTCCGTGATCTGGAGCGGGACTTCGGCGAGTCCGGGGTCGGGGGCGGGAGCCACGGTCGTGCGGCGCCGGCCCGTCAGCAGCAGCGCCAGCGCGATCACCGCTCCGGCGAGCGGCAGCCACCACACCCAGGCGGGCAGCGGCGCGGCCGCGGTCTCCACGCCGGTCGCGGTCGGCACCGCGAGGTCGCCCTTGAGGGAGACCGTGTACGTCGCCGGGGCCGTCGGAGACGCGTAACCCAGGTCGGTCGAGGCGAGGACCAGGCGGAGCCGGTGCCCCTCCTGCACCTCGTGGTCGATGGCGGGCAGGGTGAGCCGCACGTCCTTGCCGACCTCGCCGCCGGTCTGCACCCGGATCGGCGCGACGAGCTGAGACGGCAGGACCTGCTGCTCGCCGCCGGGACCGACGTCGTACACCTTCCCGAAGAGCACGGCCTCGTCGCTCGTCGACTTCACGTGCACCGTGACCGTCGGCGACCCGGTGATCCGCAGGTCCTCGCGCAGCGCCTCGGACTCGAAGCGCGCGAACTGCCCGGGGAAGTCGAGTGAGATGCCGACTCCGAGGGACGACAGCTGGGAGAGGCCGCCGGCACCGCCGAGCCCGGGGAGGGCCGAGATGCCGGGCGGGCTGGCGCCCGCGGGGTTGGCGAACTCCTGCTCGCGCCCCCTCAACGCCACTTGGCGCTCTCCGTCGGCCAGTCCGGGATACGTGTCCCCGCTCGCGCCCCTCAACTGGGCGGCGCCGTCCGTCGAGTCGATGCCCCCGGTGCGCGTGACCCGGAACGCGGGTCCCGTGTCGGCGTTCTCGTCGTCCTTCAGATAGCGGTCGAACCATGAGTCCACGCGCGCGTGGACCCGGTCCGTCTCCATGTCGCCGCCGTCGTGACCGCCCGAGATCCAGTCGACGTCCACCGGCGCCCCGTTGGCCCGGATCGCCTTCGCCATCGCGTCGGCGTGGTCGAGCGGGAAGAGGGAGTCGGACTGGCCCTGCATGATGAGCGTGGGCACCTTGATGCGGTCGCCGACGGCGGAGGGGCTGCGCTCCTCCAGCAGGTCGACGGCCTTCGCGTCGGGCACACCGGACTCCGCGACCCGCTCGTACATCTCGCAGAGCTGGGTCTCGAACTTCTCGCAGCCGCCACCGGTGTTGATGAAGATCCCGGCCCACAGCTTCTTGAAGACGCCGTTCGGGAACAGCGCGTCCGCCAGGTTCCAGTACGTGATCGCCGGGGCGATCACGTCCACCCGCTGGTCGTAACCGGCCGCGAGCAGTGAAACGGCGCCCCCGTAGGAGGCGCCGGCGACGCCCAGGCGCGGGTCGCCGCTCTTGTCGAGCCGGACCTCCGGCCGCTTGGCGAGCCAGTCGATCAGCTTGGAGACGTCGGCGACCTCGCCCTTGGGGTCGTTCAGACCGATCTTCCCGTTGGACTCGCCGAAGCCGCGTGCCGACCACGTCAGCACCGCGTACCCGTCCCGCGCGAGGTCCTCCGCCTGGGACCGTACGTCGTCCTTGCTGCCGCCGAAGCCGTGCCCGAGCAGGACGGCGGGCCGGCGTCCCGAACCGGCGGTGAAGTACGAGGTGTCGATTCTCACCCCGGCGCCCGTACCGATGACTTGATCGGCGCGGCGTACCGCGGGCGCCTCGTCGGAGGCGGCGGCCGTCCACGTCCCGGCGCCGGCGAGCACCACGACGGCGGCCGCGGCGGCAATCCACCGTCGCGGCCCTCGCAGTACGGGCATTCGAAGATCCATGCCTCAACGGTACGGGCCGCCACCGACAACCGATGCAGCCACCGGTCGGAAGTGGTGGACATCCCAGAGGCGTACGGGCCCCCTCCGGCATACCGCGTCCGTGGTACGAACGCCCCATGGAGATTCGCCGCGCCACCACCGCCGACGAACTGGCCGCCGCCGAGTACCTCTTCGACCACCCCATACGCCCCGAATGGGCCCGGCGCTTCCTGGCCGCCCAGGGCCACCATCTCTTCCTCGCCTACGAATACGAAGGGGACGGCTCCGTCGAGAGCCCTGTCGGCTTCGTCAGCGGCGTCGAGACGGTCCACCCCGACAAGGGCACCGAGATGTTCCTGTACGAACTGGGGGTCGCCGAGCCCTACCGGCGGCGCGGCACCGGCCGCGCGCTCGTCCAGGCCCTGGCCGCGCTGGGCCGTGAACTCGGCTGTTACGGAATGTGGGTGCTGGTGGACACCGGAAACGACGTCGCCCTTGCCGCGTACCGCAGTGCGGGCGGCAAGGACGACGGGACGTGCGCGGTGGTGACGTGGGACTTCACGTAGTGAAGTCTGTGGTCGCGTCTCAGTGGTTGCGCGGGAAGCCCAGGTCCACGCCCGTCGGTGCCTCGGACGGGTCCGGCCAGCGGGTCGTGACGACCTTGCCGCGGGTGTAGAAGTGCGTGCCGTCGTTGCCGTAGATGTGGTGGTCTCCGAAGAGGGAGTCCTTCCAGCCGCCGAAGGAGTGGTAGCCCACCGGCACCGGGATCGGCACGTTCACGCCGACCATGCCCGCCTCGATCTCCAACTGGAAGCGGCGGGCGGCGCCGCCGTCCCGGGTGAAGATCGCGGTGCCGTTGCCGAAGGGCGACCCGTTGATCAGCGCCACGCCCTCGTCGTACGTGTCGACGCGCAGCACGCACAGCACCGGGCCGAAGATCTCGTCCTTGTACGCGTCCGAGTCGGTCGGCACCTTGTCGAGCAGCGAGAGCCCGATCCAGTGGCCGTCCTCGTAGCCCTCGACCGTGTAGCCGGTGCCGTCGAGGACGACCTCCGAGCCCTGCGCCGCCGCGCCCGTCACGTAGGACGCCACCTTGTCGCGGTGGGCGGCCGTGATGAGCGGGCCCATCTCGGACGTCGGGTCGTTGCCCGGACCGATCTTGATCTTCTCGGCGCGCTCGCGGATCTTCTCGACCAGCTCATCGCCGATGGCGCCCACCGCGACGACGGCCGAGATGGCCATGCAGCGCTCGCCCGCCGAGCCGTAGGCCGCGGACACGGCCGCGTCCGCCGCCGCGTCCAGGTCGGCGTCCGGCAGGACCAGCATGTGGTTCTTGGCGCCGCCGAGGGCCTGTACTCGCTTGCCGTTCGCGGAGGCCGTGGTGTGGATGTAGCGGGCGATCGGCGTGGAGCCCACGAAGGACACGGCCTTCACATCCGGGTGCGCGAGCAGCCGGTCGACGGCCACCTTGTCGCCGTGGACGACGTTCAGCACGCCGTCCGGCAGTCCGGCCTCCGCGAACAGCTCCGCGAGCCTGACGGACGCCGACGGGTCCTTCTCGCTCGGCTTCAGCACGAAGGTGTTGCCGCAGGCGATGGCCAGCGGGAACATCCACATCGGCACCATGGCAGGGAAGTTGAACGGCGTGATGCCCGCGACGACCCCGAGCGGCTGGCGGATCGAGGCCACGTCGACCCTCGACGCCACCTCGGTCGACAGCTCGCCCTTCAGCTGCACGGTGATCCCGCACGCCAGGTCGACGATCTCCAGGCCGCGCGCGACCTCGCCGAGCGCGTCCGAGTGGACCTTGCCGTGCTCGGCGGTGATCAGCTCGGCGATCTCGTCGCGGTGGGCGTCGAGGAGCGCGCGGAACTTGAAGAGGATCGTGGATCGCTTGGCCAGCGACGAGGTGCCCCAGGTCGCGTAGGCGTCCTTCGCGGCGGCGACGGCGGCGTCGACCTCCTCCACGGTCGCGAAGGGGACCTTCGTGGTGACGGCGCCGGTCGCCGGGTCGGTGACCGGACCGTACATACCCGACGCGCCCGCGGCGCCTTCGACGAGCTTGCCGCCGATCCAGTGGTTGACGATCTTCGTCATGCCTGAAACTCCCTCACAGATGGCGGCGTCGGGTGGCAACGCGCCGGTCGTACTCGTCGCGCGCCTTGACCGCCGACGGTCGGGTCGCGGTCTCGGCCACAGGAACATCCCACCAGGCCTGGGCCGGGGGCGCGCCCGACACTCTGTCTGCCGTTTCGGTCTCCACGTAGACACATGTGGGAGTGTCGGCCGCCCGCGCCTCGGCCAGCGCCGCCCGCAGATCGCGGACCGTCTTCGCGCGCAGGACCCGCATGCCCAGGCTGGCCGCGTTGGCGGCGAGGTCGACGGGCAGCGGCCGCCCCGTGTACGTACCGTCCTCGGACCGGTGGCGGTACGCGGTGCCGAACCGCTCGGCGCCCACCGTCTCGGAGAGGCCGCCGATGGACGCGTATCCGTGGTTCTGCAGGATCACGACCTTGATCGCGATCCCCTCCTGGACGGCGGTGACGATCTCGGTCGGCATCATCAGGTACGTGCCGTCGCCGACCAGCGCCCAGACGGGACGTTCGGGCGCGGCGAGCCGTACGCCGATCGCGGCCGGGATCTCGTAGCCCATGCAGGAGTAGCCGTACTCGACGTGGTACTGGTCCCGGGACCGGGTGCGCCAGAGTTTGTGCAGGTCGCCGGGGAGGGAACCGGCCGCGTTGATCAGGATGTCGTCGCCGGTGACCAGCTCGTCGAGCAGGCCGAGGACCTGGGGCTGGGTGGGCCGGATGTCCAGGTCCTCCGCCTCGTAGGCGGCGTCGACGCGGTACTCCCAGCGCTCCTTGTCGTCCGTGTACTCGGTGACGTACGCGGGTTCGGCGCGGTGGCCGTGCATCGAGAGGGCCTGGGTGAGCGCCTCGAGTCCCGTGCGGGCATCGGCGACCAGCGGCTGCCCGGAGAGCTTGTGGCCGTCGAAGGGCGCGATGTTGAGGTTCAGGAAGCGCACGCCCTGGGCGGCGAAGAGGGTGCCGGAGGCGGTGGTGAAGTCGGTGTAGCGGGTGCCGACGCCGATCACCAGGTCGGCCGTGCGGGCGAGTTCGCAGGCGGTCGCGGTGCCGGTGTGCCCGATGCCGCCGACGTCGGCCGGGTGGTCCCAGGCGAGGGAGCCCTTGCCGGCCTGCGTCGAGGCGACCGGGATGCGGGTGAGGTCGGCGAACTCCTTCAGCGCGCCCTCGGCCTCGCTGTGGTGGACTCCGCCGCCCGCGACGACCAGAGGGCGCCGGGCGTCCCGTACGGCCCTGACGGCGGCGGCCAGCTCCTCCGGGTCGGCGCCGGGACGGCGGACCACCCAGACGCGCTCGGCGAAGAACTCCTCCGGCCAGTCGTACGCCTCCGCCTGCACGTCCTGCGGCAGCGCGAGCGTGACGGCGCCGGTCTCGACCGGGTCGGTGAGCACGCGCATCGCCTGGAGGGCGGCCGGGATCAGGGCCTCGGGGCGGGTGACCCGGTCGAAGTACTTCGACACCGGGCGCAGACAGTCGTTGACCGACACGTCGCCCGCGTACGGGACTTCGAGCTGCTGGAGGACCGGGTCGGCGGGACGGGTCGCGAAGACGTCACCGGGCAGGAGGAGGACCGGGAGGTGGTTGATGGTCGCGAGGGCGGCGCCCGTGACCAGGTTCGTCGCGCCCGGTCCGATGGAGGTCGTGACGGCGTGCGCGGAGAGGCGGTCGGACTGGCGGGCGTAGCCGACCGCCGCGTGCACCATGGACTGCTCGTTGCGGCCCTGGTGGTACGGCATCTCGTCGCCGTACTCGACGAGCGCCTGCCCCAGCCCGGCGACGTTGCCGTGTCCGAAGATGCCCCAGGTGGCGCCGATCAGGCGGCGTCGTACGCCGTCGCGTTCCGTGTACTGGGCGGCGAGGAACCGCACCAGCGCCTGCGCGACCGTCAGCCTTGTCGTCGCCGTTGACGTCTTCGGCTCTGTCATCGATGGCCCTCTGTGCTTTCTGCGTGTTCCGGGGCTTTCTACGTGTCCCGGGTGGAAGCGGATCCGCCACTCTCATACGTCTCCGCGACCCGTTCGTCTCTGTGGCCCGCCCGGTCACTTGGTGGGAACCTCCGGCGCGGGGCCGTAGCGGGCGGGGAGTCGTCGCTCGCACTTCGCTCCTGCCAGGGCGAAGCGGTCTCCCGCGCCGGAGGCGATCTGTACCCGGGCGTCGCGGGGCGTGTACGCGAAGCCGGTGATTCCGGCTCCGCCGAATACGCTCTTCCCACCCAGGATTTCAGGAACTTTGCCCTCTTCGCCCTCACAGCACCGCTCCCGCCTTCAGAGCCTGCTCGACCTCGGGAGAAGTCGGCATCGCGGAGGAGCACTCCAGGCGGGACGCGACGATGGCGCCCGCGGCGTTGGCGTGGCGCATGGTGCGCTCCAGGTCCCAGCCGGCGAGGAGGCCGTGGCAGAGGGAGCCGCCGAAGGCGTCGCCGGCGCCGAGGCCGTTGAGGACCTTCACCGGGAGCGGGGGGACCTCCGCCGAGTCGCCGTTCCTGTGCACGGCCAGGACGCCCTTGGGGCCCTGCTTGACCACGGCGAGCTCCACGCCCGCGTCGAGGAGGGCGCGGGCGGCGGCGTACGGCTCCCGCTCCCCCGTCGCGACCTCCACCTCGTCGAGGTTGCCGACGGCGACCGTGGTGTGGCGGAGGGCCTCGGCGTAGAAGGACCGGGCGGCCGCAGGCTCCTGCCAGGCCGTGTCTTTCCAAAAAGCGGGACGCCAGTCCAGGTCGAAGATCGTCGTACCGGACTTGGCCCGGTGGGCCAGCGCCGCGAGCGTCGCCGTGCGGCTGGGCTCCTCGCTCAGGCCGGTGCCCGTGACCCAGAAGACACGAGCCTCGCGGATGGCGTCCAGGTCCAGTTCGTGCGCGTCGATCTCCAGGTCCGGGGCCTTCGGCTGCCGGTAGAAGTACAGCGGGAAGTCGTCCGGTGGGAACACCTCGCAGAACGTGACCGGCGTCGGCAGCCCGGCCACCGGCGTCACCCAGCGGTCGTCGACCCCGAAGTCCCGCAGCGCCTCGTGCAGATACGTCCCGAAGGGGTCGTCGCCGGTACGCGTCACCACGGCCGTACGCCGCCCGAGCCGAGCCGCCGCGACCGCCACGTTGGTCGCCGAGCCACCCAGGAACTTCCCGAAGGACGTCACCTGCGGGAGCGGGACCCCGGTCTGCAGCGGGTAGAGGTCCACGCCGATCCGCCCCATGGTGATGAGGTCGTACGCGCTGGACTCCGCGGACTCGGCCATCGACTTCCCTTCGTATCGGCTGCCCCCAGGTCTAGTCGCGTTTCCAGAGCCCTGTCAATTGGTTGTCCGGACATTCGGACCAGGCCTTGACACCCTTCCCGGGCGGCCCCGAAGCTGGCGCTCATGTCGTCGTTGTCACCTCAGTCATCGCCTCAGTCATCGGCTCCGTCCTCACTGTCGCGCATCCGGATCGGTTCGGCTCCCGACTCCTGGGGCGTGTGGTTCCCGGACGACCCTCAGCAGGTCCCCTGGCAGCGCTTCCTCGACGAGGTCGCCGAGTCCGGATACGAGTGGATCGAGCTGGGCCCGTACGGCTATCTGCCGAGCGATCCGGCCGTCCTCGCGGACGAGACCGCGCGCCGGAACCTGAAGGTCTCGGCGGGCACGGTCTTCACCGGCCTGCACCGCGGCCCGGACGTGTGGGACGCCACGTGGGCGCACGTCTCCGACATCGCCGCCCTCACGCAGGCGATGGGCGCCGAGCACCTCGTGGTCATCCCGTCGTTCTGGCGCGACGACAAGACGGGCGAGGTACTGGAGCCGGACACGCTCACCGCCGAGCAGTGGCGTCAGCTCACCACGCAGACCGAGCGGCTCGGGCGCGAGGTGCGCGAGCGCTACGGGCTGAAAATCGTCGTCCACCCGCACGCGGACACCCACATCGACAGCGAGGAGAACGTGACCCGTTTCCTCGACGGCACGGACTCGTCGTTGGTTTCGCTGTGCCTGGACACCGGTCACTACGCCTACTGCGGCGGTGACAACGTCAAGCTCATCGAGACGTACGGGGAGCGGATCGGATACCTCCACCTCAAGCAGGTGGACCCCGCGATCCTCGCCGAGGTCCGCGCGAACGAGATCCCCTTCGGCCCGGCGGTGGCCCGCGGTGTGATGTGCGAACCGCCGTCCGGCGTGCCGGCGTTGGAGCCCGTGCTCGCTGCCGCGCAGGGCCTGGGCGTGGAGTTGTTCGCCATCGTCGAGCAGGACATGTATCCGTGCGAGCCGGACAAGCCGCTGCCTATCGCGCGGCGGACGCGGTCCTTCTTGAGGTCTTGCGGGGCGTGAGCGCTCCGCTGGGTTGAGCCGTGTGGATGCGGGGTGTCTGGGGACGGTTGGTGTGTGCGGGTTGGTGGGGGCTGGGCGCGCAGTTCCCCGCGCCCCTAGAGGGGCGCCCCCGGCCGCCAAGGTTGTGCGCCCCCTCCGGTGAGTAATGCGTCACTCGTGTCACAAAGAACCTCTTTCTGTCACACATGTCGCGTGTACGCGGACACCGCGTCACACCCGGGCGACAGCCACTACCTCACCGTCACGCTGTGTCGTTCACCGGTACACAGGCTTGTGATCGCCAGCGCAGCGCCCGGCTCCCCCGACGGCCGCCCCTCGGCCGACGCCGTGGCGCGCGCGGGGAGGTGCTACGGATGACCGACCGAAGGCTCTGGTCCTACAAGGAGATCGCGGCGCACATCAAAGTGCAGCCGGACACCGTGCGGTCCTACCGCAAACACGGGCTGCTGCCCCCGCCCGACCACGTGGAGAGCGGCAAGCCCTACTGGTACGCCGACACCGTCCGCACCTGGGTCGCCTCCCGCCCCGGCAACAGGGGTCGCAGGCGCCGCAGGGACGGCTGAGCCCCGCGCACGGCACACCAGCGGGTCCTCACACGGCGGACGTGCGGGGACCCTCACACGGCGTCCATGCGGGACCCTCGCATCGGCAGATCACCGCCACGGCTCGATGACGGTCACTCCCGCCCCCGGTGCCGTCCCCATCGCCGCCAGCGCGGCGGGGGCCTCGTCCAGGGGGATGGTGGACGTCACCAGCAGGTCGGGCCGCAGCACCCCGGCCCGTACCGACTCCAGCATCGGCGGATACGCGTGGGCGGGCATGCCGTGACTGCCGAGGAGTTCGAGTTCGAGGCCGATGACGCGGGCCATCGGCAGCACGGGGTCCTGAGGGAGCAGACCGACCTGTACGTGCCGGCCCCGGCGGCGCAGGCCGTTCACCGAGGCCGCGCAGGTGACCGGGGAACCGAGGGCGTCGAGCGAGAGATGGGCTCCGCCGCCGGTCAACTCCCGAACAGCCTCCGCCGCGCCCCCGCCCGCCGACGCGTCCACGCACTCCGCCGCCCCGAACTTCCGCGCCAGGTCCAGCGCCCGCGGCGAGAGATCGACCGCGACGACCCGCGCCCCGGCAGCCGCCGCGATCATCACGGCGGACAGCCCGACGCCCCCGCACCCGTGCACGGCCACCCACTCCCCCGGCGCCACCCGCCCCTGAGCGACCACCGCGCGGAAGGCCGTGGCGAAACGGCATCCCAGCGAGGCCGCCGTCCCGAAGGACAGCTCGTCCGCCACGGCGACGAGGTTCACGTCGGCGTGATCCAGGGCGACGTACTCCGCGAAGGACCCCCAGTGCGTGAACCCGGGCTGGGTCTGCCGCTCACACACCTGCTGATCGCCCGCCGCACACGAGGCACAGCTTCCGCAGGCGCACACGAAGGGCACGGTGACACGATCTCCGGGCCGCCAGCCGGTCACCAGGCCGCCGACCGCCTCGACGGTCCCGGCGAGTTCGTGTCCGGGTACGTGCGGCAGCGTGATGTCCGGGTCGTGCCCCTGCCAACCGTGCCAGTCGCTGCGGCACAACCCGGTGGCCTCCACCCGCACCACCACGCCATGCGGCGCCGGCACCGGATCCGGCACGTCCCGCACCTCGGCAGGCTCCCCGTACCGCTCGAACACGACTGCCCGCATGCGCCTCGCCCCTCAGTCCGAAGATCGCCCTTCCGGACCGAACGCTAGCCGCGTGCCGTGACCTGACTCATCCGGACCCCTCTTGGAGAAGTACCCCGAGGGGGTATAGCGTGAGGTTCTGTGAGCCTCTCCTGGGCCACGCAAGCCCCACACGCCACCACAGAGGAGCAACGACATGACCGCCCAGATCGACACCCCGGGCACCCTCACCACCGTCTACCAGGTGAGTGGCATGAGCTGCGGGCACTGCGAAGGCTCGGTCTCCGGTGAGATCTCCGGGATCGCCGGTGTCACCTCGGTGAAGGCCGTCGCCTCCACCGGCCGGGTCACCGTGGTCTCCACCGCTCCGCTCGACGAGGAGGCCGTACGCGCCGCCGTGGACGAGGCCGGTTTCGAGCTCGCCGGCAAGGCCTGAGCAGCGCGCGGGCACGTCTTCCTCTGGAGCACGGACACATGACCAGCACCACCGCGGAGTCGGCGGAGTCCGCCGAGCCCGCAGAGTCACCGATAGGCACGGTCTCGGAAGTCGAGCTGACCATCGGCGGGATGACCTGCGCCTCCTGCGCGGCCCGCGTCGAGAAGAAGCTCAACCGCATGGACGGCGTGACCGCCACGGTGAACTACGCGACGGAGAAGGCGAAGGTCGCCTACCCCGAAGGCGTACAGATCACCGACCTGATCGCCACGGTGGTGAAGACGGGCTACACGGCCGAGGAGCCCCCGCCCCCGCGGACGGAGACGCCGGAAGCCACAACCGGAGCCGAAGCCGCCGCCGAGGCGACTGAAGACCCCGAACTGACCTCCCTGCGCGAGCGTCTCACCGTCTCCGCGCTCCTCGCCGTCCCCGTCGTCCTGCTGTCGATGATCCCGGCGCTCCAGTTCGACAACTGGCAGTGGCTCACCCTGACACTCGCCGCGCCCGTAGTCGTCTGGGGCGGGCTGCCCTTCCACCGGGCGGCCTTCACGAACGCCCGGCACGGCGCGGCCACCATGGACACGCTCATCTCCATCGGCACGCTCGCCGCGTTCGGCTGGTCCCTGTGGGCGCTCTTCTTCGGGCACGCCGGAATGACGGGCATGCGGCACAGCTTCGAGTTCACCGTCTCGCGCACGGAAGGCGCGTCGGCGATCTACCTCGAAGTCGCCGCGGGCGTCGTCACGTTCATCCTCCTCGGCCGCTACCTGGAGGCCCGCTCCAAGCGGCGCGCGGGAGCGGCGCTGCGTGCGCTGATGGAACTGGGCGCCAAGGACGTCTCCGTCGTACGAGCCGGCCGTGAGGTACGCATTCCGGTGGACCGGCTTTCCGTGGGCGACCGCTTCGTCGTACGCCCCGGCGAGAAGGTCGCCACCGACGGCACCGTCGTGGAGGGCTCCTCGGCGGTCGACGCGTCCATGCTGACCGGCGAGTCGGTGCCGGTGGACGTGACCGTCGGGGACTCCGTCACAGGGGCGACCGTGAACGCCGGCGGGCGCCTCCTCGTCGAGGCGACCCGGATCGGCGCGGACACCCGACTCGCGCGCATGGCACGGCTCGTGGAGGACGCGCAGAACGGCAAGGCCGAGGTGCAGCGCCTCGCCGACCGGATATCCGGGATCTTCGTCCCCGTCGTGCTGCTGATCGCGGTCGCTACGTTCGCCGGCTGGCTCGGCGCCACCGGCGAAACGGCCTCCGCGTTCACCGCGGCCGTCGCCGTGCTGATCATCGCCTGCCCGTGCGCCCTGGGCCTCGCCACCCCGACCGCGCTCATGGTCGGCACGGGCCGCGGCGCCCAGCTCGGCATCCTCATCAAGGGCCCCGAGGTCCTGGAGTCCACGCGCCGCGTCGACACGGTGGTCCTGGACAAGACCGGAACGGTCACCACCGGTCGCATGACCCTCCAGGAGGTGTACGCGGCCGACGGCACCGACGAGAAGCAGGTACTGCGGCTCGCGGGCGCCCTGGAGCACGCCTCCGAGCACCCGATCGCCCAGGCGGTGGCGGCGGGCGCGGAGGAGCGAGGCGAGATGGGGGTCCCCCCGGCCGAAGGCTGGGGGAGGGCCGGGACCCTGCCCCCGGTGAACGGCTTCGAGAACGTGGCCGGCCTCGGCGTCCGCGGCACGGTCGAGGGCCACGAGGTACTGGTCGGACGCGCCCGCCTCCTCGAAGAGGCCGGGATCGCGCTGCCCGACGATCTGGTCGCGCTGAAGACGCGGGCCGAGGAGGAGGGACGTACCGCCGTGGCCGTCGCCTGGGACGGGGTGGCACGCGGTGTCGTGACCGTCGCCGACGCGGTCAAGGAGACCAGCGCGGAGGCGGTCCGCGCGCTGCGCGCCCTGGGGCTCACGCCCGTCCTGCTGACCGGCGACAACCGGACGGTGGCCGAGTCCGTGGCCCGCTCCGTCGGCATCGACACGGCCCACGTGATCGCCGAGGTGCTGCCCAAGGACAAGGTCGATGTCGTCAAAAGGTTGCAGGCCGAGGGCCGGGCCGTGGCGATGGTCGGCGACGGCGTCAACGACGCGGCCGCACTCGCCACCGCCGATCTGGGCCTGGCCATGGGCACGGGCACGGACGCGGCGATCGAGGCGAGCGACCTGACGCTCGTACGGGGGGATCTGCGGGTGGCCGCGGACGCGATCCGCCTGTCGCGCAAAACCCTCTCCACGATCAAGGGCAACCTCGTCTGGGCCTTCGGCTACAACGTGGCGGCACTGCCGCTCGCCGCGGCGGGACTGCTGAACCCGATGATCGCCGGGGCCGCCATGGCCTTCTCCTCCGTGTTCGTGGTTACGAACAGCCTTCGCCTGAGGGCATTTTCGTGACGAAGACGTAAGAGTCCCCCTAGAGTCCGACGCGTCCCTTCACATAAGCTCTTCACAAGGCTCGCGCATCATCCTTACGCTTGGGCTCCCCCCGGCATATCGGGGCTCTTGCGTATCTTCAGGGCATATGCAAGAGACGCAGATCACAGTGATGTGAACGTAACCATCGAAGGGGTTCGTGAGTCTAGATTGACGATGCTGGAAACGTCTTGGGGGGCGTTTCCGACATCTGAGGACGTCTTGGGGGACGTTCTCGGAATTGCGTTGCCGGGGCACGTACACCGGGGAGCTTTGAGCGGCCCTCCCGTACGTACGCGTCCCGGCAGACCGCACCGCGGTACACGGGCTTTTGCTCGTTACGCTCGTTTTGCTCGCAGCGATTCAGGCGCTGCCTTCAGGCGCCCGGCCGGATCCCGTGGGGGGAATCCGCACCGGGACATGGGAAGGCGCCCCGACTCCGGCCCGTGGGGGGACCGGCAGCGGGGCGCCTTCTCGCTTTATTTTTGAGCTCGGTTCGCCTCTGGGGCGCCCCTTCGGCGCACTGGCTGTAGGGCGCCGTAGGTCGCGGGAGCGGTGCTAGCGCTGCTCGACCGGGACGAAGTCTCGGAGGACCTCGCCCGTGTAGATCTGGCGCGGGCGGCCGATACGCGAACCCGGCTCCTTGATCATCTCGTGCCACTGGGCGATCCAGCCCGGCAGGCGGCCGAGGGCGAACAGGACCGTGAACATCTCGGTCGGGAAGCCCATGGCCCGGTAGATCAAGCCGGTGTAGAAGTCCACGTTCGGATAGAGGTTGCGCGAGACGAAGTAGTCGTCGGAGAGCGCGTGCTCCTCCAGCTTGAGCGCGATGTCCAGCAACTCGTCGGACTTGCCGAGAGCCGAGAGGACGTCGTGCGCGGCGGCCTTGATGATCTTCGCGCGCGGGTCGAAGGACTTGTACACCCGGTGGCCGAAGCCCATCAGGCGGACGCCGTCCTCCTTGTTCTTCACCTTGCGGATGAAGGAGTCGACGTCGCCACCGTTGGTCTTGATGCCCTCGAGCATCTCCAGGACCGACTGGTTGGCGCCGCCGTGCAGCGGGCCCCAGAGTGCGCTGATGCCGGCGGAGATCGAGGCGAACATGTTCGCCTGCGACGAGCCGACCAGACGCACGGTGGAGGTCGAACAGTTCTGCTCGTGGTCCGCGTGCAGGATGAGCAGCTTGTCGAGCGCGGAGACGACGACCGGGTCGAGGTCGTACTCCTGCGCCGGGACCGAGAAGGTCATGCGCAGGAAGTTCTCGACGTACCCGAGGTCGTTGCGCGGGTAGACGAAGGGGTGGCCGATCGACTTCTTGTACGCGTACGCGGCGATCGTCGGAAGCTTGGCGAGGAGGCGGATCGTCGAAAGGTGGCGCTGCTTCTCGTCGAACGGGTTGTGGCTGTCCTGGTAGAACGTCGACAGCGCGGAAACCACCGACGACAGCATGGCCATCGGGTGGGCGTCACGCGGGAAGCCCTGGTAGAACCGCTTGACGTCCTCGTGCAGCAGGGTGTGCTGCGTGATCTCGTTCTTGAAGGTGGAGAGCTCGTCGACCGTGGGCAGCTCGCCGTTGATCAGCAGGGAGGCCACCTCAAGGAAGGTGGAGCGCTCGGCCAGCTGCTCGATCGGGTAGCCGCGGTAGCGGAGGATGCCCTGCTCACCGTCGAGGTAGGTGACGGCGGATTTATAGGCGGCGGTGTTCCCGTAACCGCTGTCCAGCGTCACCAGACCGGTATGGGCGCGGAGCTTCCCGATGTCGAAGCCCTTGTCGCCGACGGTGCTGTCGATCACCGGGTAGGTGTACTCGCCGTCGCCGTACCGCAGTACTACAGAGTTGTCGCTCACGTCATCCCTCACCGACGTTGTGCCTCTTCTTCGAGGTGCCCTGACTGTCTCTACCATCCCCCATTTGGCGCAGGAGAGTGCACTCGGGGTCGACCATTGGGCCTATTGGCGGCACTCAGTGCCGCCAATCTGTTCATCCTGCCCCTCTTCGCCCTGGTTCCGAAAGGGCTGTGTGACCTTTACGACTCATTTGATCGATCATTTTTCACGTTGCGGACGGATGCCTCCGGCGGTGGGGCGGTTGGGTGGTTGTTCGGGTGCGGGTGCCTCCGGCGGTTGGGTGGTTGTTCGGGTGCGGGTGCCTCCGGCGGTGGGGCGGTCTTTTGGGTGCGGGGTGGTGGGGGCTGGGCGCGCAGTTCCCCGCGCCCCTGGGGTGTGTGGGGGGTCGGGGACGTGCCGGGACATCCGAGCGCCACTCTGAGGTAGTCGGGTTGGCCGGGAAGCGCGGCGCTCGGACGCCCCGGCACGTCCCCTCACGCCGGAGGCCGGGTGCCGGCCGGTGGGGGCTGACGCCCCTTTAGGCCGCGGGGAAATGCGCGACCAGCCACTGATGGCCCGCATGTACGAACCGGCCTGAGGGTGCTCTTTCAGGGGCGCGGGAACTGCGCGACCAGCCGCTTACGACCTGCACCATACGAACCGGCCCAAGGCACCCCGGTAAGGTCTCGGCGTGATCGAATTCGCGCGGAACGTCCGGTTGTGGTTCGCGCCCGAGCGGATCAAGGAAGAGGGGGGCACCCCCGACTACCGGTTCTCGCTGGCGAACGAGCGCACGTTTCTGGCATGGCTACGGACGTCACTCGCCCTGATCGGCGGCGGCTTCGCCGTGGATCAGTTCCTGCCGGATCTGCGCTGGGCGTGGCGCGTGGGGCTGGCACTCGGACTACTGGCGGCAGGCGCACTGTGCGCGTTGCGAGCGGTGAATCACTGGGTTCGCTGCGAGCGGGCGATGCGCAGGGGTGAGGACCTGCCGGTGTCCCGCTTTCCGGCGCTGCTGAGCATCGGTGTGGCCATCGTGGCCATCGCGATGGTGGTGGTCGTGCTCGTCAGGGGGGACGGGTGACGCTGCCCGCCGAGAACTCCGGCCCCACCCGGGATCCCGGCCTGCAGCCGGAGCGTACGCGGCTGGCGTGGCGGCGTACGACGCTGGCGAGCACCGTGGTCGCCGTGCTCGCCGGGAAGTCGGCTCTGCAGGGCGGGCCGAGTGCGGCGGGGTTCGTGGTGGGCGCCGTGTGCTGTGTGCTCTGGCTGGGTTTTCTCACCGTCGCCCATCGCCGGATCCGCGCGCTGGCCCTGGCCGAGGGCGGCCGCCCGGCGGCGCTCACGCCGAAGCACGCGAGTGCCGCCGTCCTCTGCACGGTCGCTCTGGCGGTCTGTGCGGCAGCCCTCCTCTTCTGAAGGGTCGGAGCGTCTGGGGCACATACGGTCCGCCCATTGCTCCATCGACCCTCTGGGGTACTCGGACACCACTCGTGACCGATTAGGCGGATATGTTGGCATTTGGGTCGCTAACCTGACCGTCGTCACCCCCACCGCGCCTCCGAAGGTGAGCACCATGACCACGCTCCACCAGGAACACACCGCCCACGACCACACGCACGGCCCGGACTGCGGGCACCCGGCCGTGACGCACGGCGACCACGTCGACTACGCGCACGACGGGCATCTGCACCGGCCGCACTCCGGACACTGGGACGAGTGCGAGCCGAGCGGACACGTCGCCCACGAGGGGCACGGCCACGAACACGGCGAAGGCTGCGGGCACCCGGCCGTGACGCACGGCGACCACGTGGACTACGTTCATGACGGTCACCGCCACGCACCGCACGACGGGCACTGGGACGACCACTAGGGGGTGCTTCGAAAGTCCCGCGCGGCACCCACGGGACTGTCGAAACGCCCCCTGGACGACCGCCGGGCACGGAACCCAGGGACCCCCGAGTCGTCGGCGACGACGCGGGGGTTTCTTCGCGACCGAGACGACGATCACGTTTTGCCCCCACACTGGACTGCATACCGACCGGTCGGCATCATGTGAGGGATCCGATTCCGGCGTACGGAGGAATACACGATGAGCTCAGACCACCCGCCAGGTCTCGATCTCGGCCGGCTGCGCGGCCTGCTCGACAGCGAGCGGCCGGGACTGGTCCAGGACGCCCTTACCGGCCGACTGATCGAGGGCGGGCGGTCGAACCTGACGTACGCGGTGTCGGACGGCGCGAACAAGTGGGTCGTACGGCGGCCTCCGCTGGGCCATGTACTGGCCACCGCCCACGACATGAGGCGCGAGTACCGGGTGATCAGCGCGCTGTATCCGACAGCCGTGCCGGTGCCGCGTCCGCACTTGTTGTGCGAGGACGAGGAGGTGCTGGGCGCCCCGTTCTACGTCATGGACTTCGTGGAGGGCACGCCCTACCGGACCGCCCAGCAGCTCGTGCCGCTCGGCCCTGAGCGCACCCGGGCGGCGGTGCTCGGGCTCGTCGACACGCTGGTCGAGCTGCACGCGGTGGACCCCGCCGAGGTCGGGCTCGCCGACTTCGGGCGGCCCGAGGGTTTCCTGGACCGGCAACTGCGGCGCTGGGGCAAGCAGTTGGCCGCCTCCCGCAACCGTGAGCTGGCCGGCATCGAGGAGTTGCACGCCGCGCTCGGGCGCGAGCTGCCACACTCCCCCACGGCCACCGTCGTGCACGGCGACTACCGGCTCGACAACGTGCTCATCGGTGAGGGGGACCGGATCACGGCCATCCTCGACTGGGAGATGTCCACGCTCGGTGATCCGCTCACCGACCTGGGGCTGCTGGTGATGTACAGCATCCCGCTCGGCGCCCCCGACTCCCCCGTCTCCACGACCGCCGAGGCCGCCGGGCACCCTGAGCCCGCCGAGCTGATCGAGCGGTACGCCGCGCGCTCGGGGCGCGACGTGTCCGCCGTGGCCTGGTACACCGCGTTCGCCTGGTTCAAGCTCGCCGTGATCCTGGAGGGCATCCACTACCGCTACACGCTCGGCCAGACGGTCGGCGCGGGCTTCGACCGCATCGGCGAACTGGTCCCCGTCTTCATCGCGCACGGCCTGACCACTCTCCAGGAAGGCTGACAGGACTATGGACTTCGCTTTCGACGCGCGCACCGAGGAGCTGCGGGCCAAGCTGCTCGCCTTCATGGACGAGTACGTCTATCCGGCCGAGGCCGTCGCCGAGGAGCAGCGAGGCCGTCTCGCGTCACCGTGGGACACCCCGGCCGTGGTCGGGGAGTTGAAGGCCGAGGCCCGCCGTCAGGGCCTGTGGAACCTCTTCCTGCCGGACTCCGAGTACGGGGCCGGGCTGACGAACCTCCAGTACGCGCCCCTCGCCGAAATCGCCGGTCGCTCCCCGCAGTTGGCGCCGACCGCGCTGAACTGCGCGGCGCCCGACACCGGCAACATGGAGGTGCTCGCCCAGTTCGGCGACGAGCAGCAGAAGAAGCAGTGGCTGGAGCCGCTGCTGGCCGGTGAGATCCGCTCGGCGTTCGCGATGACCGAGCCGGAGGTGGCCTCGTCCGACGCCACGAACATCACCACGCTGATCGAGCGAGCCTCCGACGGCACGGACGAGTACGTCGTCAGCGGTCGCAAGTGGTACATCTCCGGGGCCATGAACCCGGACTGCAAGATCTTCATCGTGATGGGCAAGACGGATCCGGACGGCGCCGACATCCGGCGACAGCAGTCCATGGTGCTCGTGCCCCGCGACACACCGGGTGTCGAGATCCGCCGCGCCATGCAGGTGTACGGCTACGAGGACCACTCCCACGGCGGGCACGCGGAGGTCGTCTTCGACCACGCGCGCGTGCCGGTCTCGCATCTGATCGGCGAGGAGGGCGGCGGGTTCGCCATCGCCCAGGCGCGGCTCGGGCCGGGACGTATCCACCACTGCATGCGGCTGATCGGCATGGCCGAGCGGGCCATCGAGCTGATGTGCCGGCGTGCGGTGTCCCGGAACGCCTTCGGCAAGGCGCTCGCCCAGCAGGGTGTCGTCCACAACTGGATCGCGGACGCGCGGGTCGCCGTCGAGCAGCTGCGGCTGCTGGTGCTGAAGACGGCCTGGATGATGGACACCGTCGGCAACCAGGGTGCCCACGCGGAGATCCAAGCCATCAAGATCGCCACGCCTCGCACGGTCGTCGACATCATCGACAAAGCGATTCAGCTGCATGGGGCGGCTGGAGTGAGCCAGGACTTCCCGCTGGCCGAGCTGTGGGCGACCGCCCGGACGTTGAAACTCGCTGACGGTCCGGACGAGGTGCATCAGCGGTCGCTGGCACGGCGGGAGCTGAAGAAGTACGTCTCGTAGGCGAAAAACGGTCTTCTTCGTCCTGGCCCGTGGGGCCCACCGTCTCGGGGCGGTGGGCCCCACGGGTGTTCCTGGACCCTTTCAGGCCATCAGCTCCACACCTGGCCGTATTTCTTCACCCATCCTCCAACCTCACACTCATAAGGTGATGCGTGTCAGGTGAGCCGGGTCTCGCACGCTCACCCGTCTGAACCCCCGCTGAATCAAGGAGTTCGTATGACACCCCCCGCGGGCACCACGACCACCGCACAGCCGTCGGCCGATCAGCAGCCGCCCTTCTTCCCCGCACCGCGCACCTGCCCCTTCGGCGTTCCCGAGCAGTACACCGAGTTCCGCGAGGCCGGCGGCCTGCACAGGGTCACCATCTGGGACGGCACCCAGCACTGGCTGGCCACCCGGTACGAGGACATCCGTGCCGTGCTCACCGATCCGCGCTTCTCCGCCGACGTACGCCACCCGGACTTCCCGCTGGTCCACTCCAACCAGCGCGAGCACGAGGGCGGACTGTTCCTGCGCCTGGACGACCCCGAGCACGCCCGGCTGCGGGGGATGCTCACCCGCGAGTTCAGCGTGCGGTGGACCCGCGCGATGAGCGACCGACTCCTCGCCATCACCGACGAGTTGATCGACGCGATGCTCGCCGCGGGCGGACCCGCCGACTTCGTCAGGGACTTCGCGCTGCCCCTGCCCTCGCGGGCGATATGCGTGATCCTCGGTGTGCCGTACGAGGACCACGAGCTGTTCCAGCGGCACGCCGACGCCGCCACCGACCTCGACATGTCGCACGAGGAACGCGCCCGCGCCAACGCCGAAGCGTTCGCCTACTACAGCGAGTTGGTGGAGCGGAAGCGACGCGAGCCGGGCGACGACATGGTGAGCCGGCTGCTCGCCGACCACACCGGCCCCGATGGCTTCGCGCCCGAACAGCTGCCGGTCCTGGTGGCCATCCTGGTCGGGGCCGGCCATGAGACCACCGCCAACATGCTGAGCCTGGGCACCCTGGCCCTGCTCCTCGACCCCGATCAGCGCGAACTCCTCTGCAACCGGCCGGAGTTGGCGCCGAGCGCCGCCGAGGAGATGCTGCGCTACTGGGGCATCGTCTCCACCGACCCGCGCCGTGTCGCCGTCGAGGACGCGGAGGTCGGCGGGCAGCCGATCCGCAAGGGCGAGGCGGTCATCGTCTCGCTCGTGGCGGGCAATCGCGATCCCCGCGCCTTCGGCGCCGACGCCGACCGGGTCGACATCACGCGCAACGCCCGCTCACACATGGCGTTCGGCTTCGGCACCCACCAGTGCCTGGGCCAGAACCTCGCCCGAGTCGAGCTGCAGATCGCCTGGCCCCGCCTCTTCGAACGCGTCCCCCGTCTGCGCCTGGCCGTGGCGCCCGAAGAACTGCCGTTCAAGACGAACGCCATCGTCTACGGGCTCAAGTCCCTACCAGTGACCTGGTGACAGCCGACGACCCGACGGGGGTGGGCGGGCCCGCCCACGGTCACGGCACCCGGCTGAGCGGCCGGGCCGCGCTGGTCACCGGGGCCGGCGGCGCCGGTGACCCGCACCCGCCCGCCCTCGACCGACGGCGGGCCGGTGAACAGGTCACCGAGAGGCGTCCGGACCGCCCCCGCGGCGGCCGGGGACGTCCCGTACCCGCGGAGGTGCTGCACAATGGCGCAGGTGAACGAGGCGACAACGAGCACCACCGCCGCCGCGGCCGGCGGGCGCAGACGCAACCCGCGGGGCCAGGGCGAGAAACTGCGGCACGAGATCCTGGCCGCTGTCGGACGCCTCCTCGACGAGAAACTCGGCGACAACGCCCTCCCGGTCTCGCTGCGCGAGGTCGCGCGCGAGGTCGGCATCGCCGCCCAGAGCATGTACCTGCACTTCTCGGACAAGGACCAGCTCGCCCTCGCGGTCGCCGAGGACGGCTACCAGCGCGTCGTGACCGCCATGCGCGAGGCCGACGCCGGGGCCGCGGCGGCGGGTGCCGGTGCGGACGTCCGGCTGCGGGCCCAGAGCGACGCCTTCTGCGACTTCGCCCGCACCAACCGCGGGGTCTTCCGCCTGATGTTCGGGCACGACGCGGCCCGGTTCGGCCCGGCCGGGCACGGCCACCCCGCCCGTGTCCTGTGGGAGCAGTGGCTGGCCGCGGTCGTCGCCTGCGAGGAGGCGGGGGCGCGCTGGCCGGACGGCGCCCGGCACACCGCCACGCACCTGTGGTCCGCGCTCCTCGGCCGCGTCGCCCTGTGGGCCGGCGCGCTGGGCGAGGACGACCCTGAGGCCCTGCACGCCTTCACCGACCGCACGGTCGAGGCGCTCCTGCGGGACGCCCGGTAGCCGCCCTCACCACTCACCTCACGGTCGCAGCGCCCGCAGCAGCAGATCGGCCAGGTGGTCCGCGACCTGCTGCGGGGTGAGCGGGCCGTCGGGGCTGTACCACGTCGACAGGTGGTGGACCGAGCCGAAGTGGTAGTCCACGACCAGGTCCGCCGGCGTCGCCTTGGAGAAGACGCCCGCCTCCTGGCCCTCCTCGATCAGAGCCCGGAAACGCTCGTGGTAGCGGCGCCGCTCGGCACGTACCTGCTTGTTCTTCTCGGGGCTGAGGTGGTGCATGGAGCGCCAGAAGATCGACGCGTCGTCGAGGTTGTCGATCGTCGTGACGACCACGTCCGCCGCGGCACCCCGCAGCCGCTCCTCGACGGGTGCGTCGGCGTCCGCGAAGGCGTCCAGACGCTCCTGCTGCAGGCGCAGCACGCGCGCGTACACCTCGTGCAGCAGATCGTCCTTGGAGCCGAAGTAGTGGTACAGCGCGCCTTTGGTGACGCCCGCCGCCTCGACGATCTCTTGGACCGAGGTGCGGTCGTAGCCGCGCTCGGCGAAGAGCCGAGTGGCGGCGGCCAGCAGCCGCCGCGGGACGGGCGTACCGTCGCCGTCCGTCGTCCTGGCCACTGCTGCCACCTGCCTTCCAGTTTTCTTCCGTGCGCTACTTACCGTCCTGCGAGCGGTAACGCAGCTCCCGACGGAGGATCTTCCCACTTGCCGTTTTCGGCAAGTCGGGCAGGATCTCGACCTGCCGCGGGTACTTGTAGGCGGCCAGTCTCTCCTTGCAGTAAGAAGCGAGCGCATCCGGGTCTTCGTCACACCCCGGCCGCAGACTGATGTACGCCTTGACGGTCTCGCCGCGGTAGCCGTCGGGCACCCCGACAACCGCCGCCTCGCGGACCGCGGGGTGCGTGTAGAGCACGTCCTCGACCTCTCGCGGCCACACCTTGAAGCCGGACGCGTTGATCATGTCCTTCTTGCGGTCGACGACGTAGAGCCAGCCCTGGGGGTCCATGAAGCCGATGTCGCCGGTGCGCAGCTCGCCGTCCGGGAAGCTCTCCGCGGTGGCGTCGGGGCGCCTCCAGTAGCCGGGCACGACCTGCGGGCCACGTACGAGGATCTCGCCCTGCTCCCCGAACGGCACCTCCTGGCCCTGGTCGTCGACGATGCGTACGACCGTCTCGGGGCCCGGCACGCCGACGGCCAGGGTGCCGGACGCCGGGTCGACGGGAGCCTCCAGGGCGGGCGGCACGGACGCGCAGGGCGCGGAGCACTCGGTGAGTCCGTAGCCGTTGCGGATGTACGGCCCGAAGCCGGCCCGGAACTTCTCCACGAGGGCGGGCGGCAGTGGTGCGCCGCCGGATGAGATGTTCCGGAAGGACGAGAAGTGGTCGCGGGTGACGGCGGGGTGGGCGGCCAGCGCCATGAAGGCGGTCGACGGGCCGACCGTGTAGTGCGGCCGGTGCTCGGCGAACGCGTCGAGGACGACGCCCGCCTCGAAGCGGTACGCGAGGACGAGCAGGCCCGCGCTGTTGAGGCAGGCGGCGAACTCGCAGACCATCCCCGTGATGTGGAACAGCGGCGCCATCGCGAAGTAGACGGGCGCCTCGGGCAGTCCCAGGCCCGTCCGCTGCCGCTCGGCGTTGTACATGATGTTGCCGTGCGTGTTGGTGGCCCCCTTGGGGGCACCGCTGGTTCCCGAGGTGTAGCTGATGAGCGCCACGTCGGCCGGGACCGGGTCGCGGTCCTCCGGGGGCTTGTGGCCCTGCCGGGCGACGGCCACCAGGTCGTCTGCGTCCGGGGCCTGCGGCAGCCGCTCGAAGGCCAGCACGCGCGCGTCGTCGCGCGTCTGGAAATCCAGCTCGCAGCCCGTCAGCACGATATGCACGGACGAGTCGGCGGCCGTCTCTCGCAGATACGACTCCCAGGCCCGGTCGGAGCAGATCAGCGCGGCCACCTCACCGTCCCGCAGGACGTGGGCGACCTCCCCGGACTTGTACATCGGGTTGACGGGGACGACGGTCGCGCCCGCCTTCCAGGCGCCCAGCACGGCGAGCACGAAGTGCGGCGAGTTCTGGAGGAGAACGGCGACGCGGTCGCCCCGCTCCAGGCCCCGGGCGGCGAGATGCCCGGCGACGGAGTCGGTCAGCTCGTCGGCCTCGCGGTAGGTGAGGCGCCCGTCGAAGTAGGCGAGGAGGGCACGGTCCGGGGTTTCCGAGACGGCCCGGCGCAGGGCGTGCACCGCCGAGTCCGCGGGGCTGACCGCCGCGCGCTGGGCATCGTTGAGGAGGGCCAGCCACGGCTTGGCCTCGTAGAGCGAGGTGGTCACCTGCCCTCCGCCTCCCACTTCTGCTGGATGTGGCTCATGCCCGTCAGCCAGCGGTCGGGGTCGGTGGCCCGCGCCCGGTAGTACTCGGCGACCTCGGGGTGCGGCAGGATCAGGAAGCGGTCCTCCTCGATCCCGGCGAAGAGCGCGTCCACGACGCCCTCGGGCTCGATGGCGGTGGGCTTGAGCACGAGGTCGCCCGCGCTGCCGGTGCCCGCGAGCATGTCGGTGCGAACTCCCTGCGGACAGATCGCGTGGACCTTCACGCCACGGTGTCGGTACGTGAGCGAGAGCCACTCGGCGAAGGCGTACGCGCCGTGCTTGGTGACGCTGTACGGAGCCGCGCCGATCATGGTGAGCAGACCGGCCGCCGACACCGTGGAGACGAAACGGCCGCTGCCGCGCTCCAGCCAGCCGGGGAGCAGCTCGTGGGCCGCGCGCACGTGCGCCATCACGTTCACGTCCCAGGCGAGCGCCCAGACCTGCTCGGGCGCCGCTTCCGTACCGCCGGAGGCGAGGCCCGCGTTGGCGCAGTACACGTCGACCGTGCCGCCGAGGGCGTCCCGCGCCTCGGCCACGATGGTGGAGGCGTCACCCGGGACCGCGATTCCGCCGATCTCGTCGGCGACGACCTTGGCCTTCGCGGCGTCCAGGTCGTTGACCACGACCCGGGCCCCCGCGTCGGCGAAACGCCGGGCCAGCGCGGCCCCGATCCCCCCTCCCGCCCCGGTCACGACCACTCCGGCATCCTGCACGGCTTCCACCATCGGTCTCCTTCGACGCGACGCGAATCGGCTCAGCTACACCGCCAGACTAACCAGTCGGTATGGCGCCCCGTAAGGGGCGCGGGGCTGTGTCACTGTGCGGCTCCGCCGCGTGGGCGCGACCGGCCACAGAACGACCCGCAGCCTACGAACAACCGGCGGGAGCGCTTAGCGTGCTTCCACCAGCCTTCCGAAATCACGGAGGTCACACCATGCACCTCTCCAGACGGGCACTACTCGCCGGCACCACCACCGCGGCCGCGTTCTCGGCGGGCCCGTCCACCGCGGCCACACCGCCGGAGGCGGCCCGGCGCCTTCGGACCGGCTTCGAGCGCCTGGCCCAGGACGGCTACGCGCAGCTCAGCGGCGAGCGCACCGGCATCGTCACCAACCCGACAGGCATCACCCGAGACGCACGCCACATCGTCGACGTCATGCACGCCGACGACCGGGTGAACCTGGTCGCCGTCTTCGGCCCCGAGCACGGCTTCCGAGGGACCGCGCAGGCGGGTGGCTCCGAGGGCCGCCACGACGACCCGGCGACCGGACTCCCGGTCTACGACACGTACTTGAAGAGCGGTCAGGCGCTGGCCGACATCTTCACCGCCTCCGGCGTGGACACGATCGTCTTCGACATCCAGGACGTGGGCGCGCGCTTCTACACGTACATCTGGACGCTGTACGACTGCATGGAGGCGGCCCGACTCGCGGGCAAGCGCTTCATGGTGCTCGACCGGCCGAACCCGGTGACGGGGCGGGCGGCCCAAGGGCCCGTACTTCACAAGGAGTTCGCGACCTTCGTCGGGCGACAGCCGATCGCGCAGGCGCACGGGATGACGGTGGCGGAGCTGGCGCGGCTGTTCAACGGCGAGTTCCTGACCGCGCCGGTCCCGCTGGACACGGTGCTGATGTCGGGGTGGAAGCGCTCGGAGTTCTACGACGCCCACGGGCTGCCCTGGGTGCCTCCGAGCCCGAACATGCCCACGCCCGACACCGCCCTCGTGTACTCCGGAACGTGTCTCTTCGAGGGAACGAACCTGTCGGAGGGACGCGGCACGACCCGCCCCTTCGAGCTGCTCGGCGCCGAGGGGATCGACCGGCGGTGGGCCGCCGAGGCCGGTCGACTCGGGCTGCCCGGTGTGCACTTCAGGGAGGCTTACTTCGCGCCAACCTTCTCGAAGTTCCAGGGCAAGACCATCGGGGGCGTACAGATCCATGTCCACGACCGGGCCGCGTACGACCCCGTACGTACCGGGATCGCGCTCCTCGTGACCGCCAAGCAGGTCTGGAGCGGCTTCACCTGGCGCTCCGACAACTGGATCGACAAGCTGACGGGCTCCACCCGGGTACGAACGATGATCGACGCGGGCGCCACCGCCGAAGAGGTCGTGGCGGCCTGGCAGAGCGAGCTGGCGGCGTTCCGGCGGCTGCGCGGGAAGTACCTCCTCTACCGCTGAGATCTATCGCTCAGACCTACCGCTGAGATCTCCGGCTGAGACGTAGGTTCGGGCTGGTCGGGGGAGACGTGACGTATGGCCAACCGTCCCCGTCGGCGGGACGATGCGGGCAGATCGCATCGGGCTACGGGGGCGAAGGGGGCTCGTCATGACGGATCCGAACGTGGGCGTGACGCCTTACTGGGAGCTGACGTTCGACGCGGACGGGGACGTGAACGGAAAGCAGCGCGACCGGCTGCTCCAGCAGGTGGCGGAGCGGGGTGTCAAGGACCTGATCGTGTTCGCGCACGGCTGGAACAACACCCGGTCCTTGGCTACGCGGCTCAACGACCGGTTCTTCGAGCCGATACCCGGGCTCGTGCCGAAGGCCCGCATCGGATACGTGGGAGTGGTGTGGCCGTCGATGCGGTTCACGGACGAGCCGATCCCCGACTTCGCGCGATCCGCGACAGCGAACGCTGAACCAGGACTGGCCAAGGACACGCTGAACGCTCTGCTCAGGGTCTTCCCGGGGCGGGCCACCCTGATCGACCAGATCGCCCGGATGCTCGACCAACAGCCGGACGGGAACGTCGCGTTGGAGGAGTACGGGCGGCTGGTCCGACTTCTCGTGGAGCTGCGCCCGGAGGCGCCGCAGGCCGCGTTCGCCGCCGACACGCTGGCGGACGGCGGTGGCCCGCAGCACGAGCCGGGGATGCTCCTCGGGGGCACCGCGGACGTGTGCCGCGAGTTCGCGCGGGCGCTGACCGAGGTCGAGGCCGGGACGGGCGCAGGGGCCGGTGCCGGTGCCGGGGCCGACGGTGAAGGCGTCCAGGCCGCGTTCGGGCTGCCCCCGGTCTGGGACGGAGCTCATGAACTCCTGCGTCAGGCAACGTACTTCGCCATGAAGCGGCGCGCGGGCACGGTCGGTGAACGAGGGCTCGGACGGGTGATCGGGCGGCTCGCGCAGGCGGCGCCCGGTCTGCGGGTGCACCTCGTGGGGCACAGCTTCGGCGGACGCCTGGTGTCGTTCGCGCTGCGCGGACTGCCCAAGGGCGTACGGACCGTGAAGTCCGTGACCCTCCTCCAAGCCGCCTTCTCGCACTACGCGTTCGCGCCCCGGCTGCCGCACGACACGCGGAGCGGCGGCGTACTCCGCGGCCAACAGGACCGTGTCGACGGCCCTTTGGTCTGCTGCTTCTCCCGGTTCGACTCGGCCCTCGGCACGATCTACCCGCTGGCCTCCCGTATGGCGGGCGACGACCGGTCGGCCGCCGGCCTCGCCCTCCCCCGCCTCCTCGGCGCCAAGTGGGGCGCGCTGGGCCACGACGGGGTGCAGGCGGTGACCGGCACCAGGACGTTCACGCTCGCCGACGTCCTGCGCACGAAGTTACCCGTGTCGGGGTGCGTGAACGTCGACACGTCCGCGGTGGTGAAACGCGGCGGGCCTCCGTCGGGGGCCCACAGCGACATCTGCCACCGGCAGCTGGCCCAGGTGGTGCTGGCGGCGGGCCGCATTCGCTGACCCGCCGCCGGCCAGGACCCGCTCCTGAGGCTGTCCCTGGAGCTGTCCTGCGGCGTCACCGGCGCTGCGCCCAGGGGCGTCACCGGTGCGACGTGAACTCCACCACCTGCTGGTAGGTCGGCCGGTTCTGCCAGGTGATCTTGTTGTGGTTGATGCCGCCGAGCGCCCGCTGGACGACCGAGTCGGCACACCACTGGTCGCCCGCCGAGCAGCTGTCGTCGCCGGGGTAGACCTGGGCCGCGGTCTTGCCGGCCGCCTCCTTGAGCGTGCTGATCAGGGTGTCCCGGCAGGCGCTGAGGCTGCCGGCGCCGCAGTACGGCTTCGCCAGGCCGCCCTGCACCGACTCGCCGAGCACCGCCCGGATGTCCTTGTGGACATAGCTCCACCAGCCGTACTGGAAGGAGCTGCCGGCGTGCGAGCCGGTCGGCCCGTGGCCGGCCGAGGGCGCCTCGTCCACCGGCAGGTTGTTCGTCATGGCGGTGTACAGATCGCTGCCGAGGCCGGGTTCGAACTCGGCCTTCACCAGCAGCGGCCACCAGGCGTCCAGGATGCGGATCGCGTCGGCGTTGGCGTACGCGTGCGAGCCGTTGGAGGTCTCCTTGCGCTTGGCGCCCGCCGTGACCCAGTCGGACAGCTTCGTCACCGCCGCCGCGGCCGCCGGGTCCGTGACCGTCGCACTGTTGATGACCTTCAGCAGCTTGGGCAGCACGTCCTCGGCGCGCAGATCGGCCAGCGCGGCGTCGGCCATCGCCTTGGTGAGCGACGCCCTGGTCACCCCGCCCGCGGTCACCAGCTTCTTCACGCGGTCCTCCAGGAGGTTGCCGCGGTGGACGGAGCCGTTGCCCCACGGGGCCGTGGTGTAGTCCTTGGCCTGCTTGTTGTTCCAGGAGATGTAGTAGTCCTGGTCGATGGAGTTGGGGTGGGCGGACGCCGGGGTGTAGTCGGCGGTGTTCGTCGTCGGGGTCCAGTTCCGCCACTCGTACGCGGGCCGCGCCCAGACCGGGAACTCGGCGTCGACGCCGGTGGCGCGCACCGGGTTGTCGCCGCTGTTGTAGTACGCGGTGTGCTCCGAGTCCGCGTAGAACCAGTTGAACGTGTAGTTGATGTGCTGCACCGCGGCCTGGAAGGTCCCTGGGCTCTGCACGTAGTCCGGGTCGTTGAGCATCTGGAAGCCGATGATCGAGTCGGGCTCGTGCATGTAGGAGGAGCGCAGGGTGGTGTACGCGACCTTCTTGCCGTCGACCGTCGCGCGGTGCGTCACCGGTCCGTACTTGGTGCGCCAGACCTGCATGCGGTACGAGCCCGCGGCGGTGCCGTCGGCGGTGGTGGGCTTCCAGGAGTTGGTCTGCTCGATCTTCTCCATGGGCGTGCAGGCGCCGCGGTAGAGGTAGTGGGTGTCGTCCTGGCACAGCTCGACCGCGTACGTGTCGATGATGTCCTGACCCGAGGTCGTCGCGCTCCAGGCGTAGTCCTGGCCGCGGCCGAGTTCGACATACATGCTCAGGCCGGCGAAGGAGGCACCGCGGGCGCTGAGGCCCGGGCCCTGGATCTCCTGGAGCATGAGGAGCTGGGGCGCGAAGTAGCCGGTCTGCGGGCCGAAGACGGCGATCGGGTTGCCGCTCGCGGTGTGGTCGCCGCTCACCACAAGGGCGTTGGACATGCCGCGCTTGGCGGAGCTGAGGGCGGTGGCCGTCGCCGTGGCGGAGGTGCCGGTGGCGGTGGAGCCGGCCGCGCTGCCGGTGCGGTCGTGGACCAGCGGCTCCTCGGTCACCGAGCCTGCGTCGGGCAGGGCCTCGCCCTGTGCGTCGTCGGGCTTGGAGGCGTACGGGAAGCTCTCGCCGTCGTGGAGGGTCATCACCGCCTCGGGGTCGTTGCGCTCGCGGAAGGACTCCCAGACCTTGGTGCCCTCGGCGACCCCGTACTTGGACTGGGCGGCGAGCAGTGAGATGGCGTTGTTGACCTCACCGCCGCCTCCGGAGCCGAACAGCGCGCCGATCACGGAGGCCAGCGCGACCAGGTCGGTGAGCTTGAAGTGCTGGATGGTCCCGGCGTTGGTGACGGAGTCCTTGTGACCGGTCAGGACGTACTCGCCGGGGAAGTAGCGGCCGCTGTCGGAGGCGTCGATGTAGGCGTTGATGCCGTCTACGTAGGCCTTCACATCGGCGAGGGCCTGCTTGCCGCGCTCGCCGTTCGTCGAGATCGTGTTGTCGATCTGGGCCTGCAGATCGGCTTCCGTGTACGGGGCGTGGCGCCAGAACTCCTGCTCCAGGCCCTGGTTGGAGGGGTCCCCGCCCGCGAAGGGGGTCAGCTGGCCGCGTCCGACGTGCCGGAAGACGTCCATCAGCCACAGCCGGTCCTGGGCGGCCGCGTACCCGGCGCCGAACTCGGTGCCGTAGCGGGTGGTGCCTGTGATGTGCGGCACACCGGTCTTCTTGTCGCGGACGATCGTCACGTCGGCGCGGCCGGCGGGCTTGGTGGTCGACTGGACCTGGTCGGCGGGGACGCCGAACGACGCGTCGTTGAAGAAGTCGTTGATCTTGGTGTCGGTGAGGGCGGGATATCCCGACGCCAGGTTGTTGTAGGGGGCCAACTGGTCGCCGGCGTGGCCGGGCTGACTTCCGAAGGCCTGGTTGAGGAGGATCTCGGCGAGGCTGGCGTTGCCGTTCTGACCGGGCGGAAGGATGTCGGAACACTGCCCCCCGCAGTGGTCGTCGGCGGCCGCGGTGACCTTCGGGTCGGCTGCGGCGGCGGTGGCCTTCGTGTCGGCGGCCGCCTGGGAGAGCGGGGACAAAAGTCCGGCAATCAGGACGCATATGGATGCGCCCTTGAGGAACTTGGGGAACGTGCGGGGAGTTCTCAGTCTGTCGAGGATGGTGTGGGGGGTACGCCGTGGCATGGCTACTCCTCGCGACGGGGGTGCGCCGGATGTTACCGGCGGTATCCCCGCGTTTGAAGATGAACATGCGTCACTTTTTGACGTAGGCAAGGCCGGTGGAGCCCGACGGGCAGCCGACCGCCGCCGGTGTCCGCCGAGAACCGCTCGGTGGACGACCGGGAGCCGCCCGTCAGGTGGCCGAGAACCAGCCCGGGAAGTGGCTGGTGGCGGTCACAGGAAAAACAGATGGAGCCGAATCGGGTGTCGATACGTCTATTCGGCGACGTCCTTTCGACGACGCCGAAGTGACCGAAGTACAGGTGCAGGTGTGACGGAGGTGCAGGGCGATGGCCGGTTTCCGGAGTCTGGCGAGACAGGTGCGCGACCCGAGGAGCGATCTGGCACTGCGGCGCTATTCACTGCGCAAGTGCCTTGAGAGGTTCGCTCCTTACGGTCACCGGGCCACCTGGGACCATCTGAGCTCCCGGGCCGGGTTCGGCCCGGAGGACCGTTCCCCCGATCCAGCGCGGCTCGTGGCCGCACTGGACGAGCTGGAAGAGGCCCGGTCCGTCTGGCTCGCCTACGAAGGCAAGTTCGCGGAGCGCCGCAAGAAGGAGAAGCACGACGGACTCCGCAGTCCCGGCAGTGTGGACGACTGGCACCGTCTCACCTGGGGCGGTTGCGGGGTGGCCTGGTGCGACGACCCACGGGTCCACCCGCATGAGCCGCTGGCCGAGGTGCTGCGCCGGCTGATCGCCGCCCTTGAGCGGGAACCGGGCGCGGTCTGCCCGGTGTGCTCGGGCGAGCGCCTCACATGGAAGTACGACCTGGCCCATGAACCCTCCTCGGGCCCGGTCTGCACGGGCTGCGGGATCGTGGTGCCGCGGCCCGTTCTGACGCCCGAGGCCCTGGCTGATGCCAGACGCGGGCGGTTGCTGGTCTCGGTGGGCGGCTGAGGCGTGCCGGGGGTGCGCCGGCGAAGGCCGCACCCCCGTGCGAGTGCCGCGAGCGCCTAAGGCGTCTTGACGTCCGTGTGGATGGCGAGCTTGAACTCGGCGAGGGTGATCGGCGTGGTGATCTTCGCGTCCTTCAGGCCGCGCGCCGATATCTTCAGACCCACAGGGGTCCCCCGTCTGACGAACATCTGCCAGACATAGGTGCGGTACTGCCCACCCCGGGTGAGCGTCGAGTCGGTCGTCGCGGTCGAGTCGTACTCCGTGGGGCTCAGGGGGTTCCGCACGAACCGGGCCCGGTATTCCAGGGCACGGGCGTCCGCCTCCCAGAAGACCATCGCGGACAGCACGGCCCAGCCGTCGTGACTGGGCCATATCAGCCCCGAGCGGGTGTCCGGGAACGTCGACGCGGCGGTCCCGCCGTGCGCCGGGTCGTGCATCTTCCAGGGGTCGTAGGACTCCTCCCCCTTCTCGTACGGGAAGCGCACCAGGTGGTAGCCGTCCTTGTCGTACGTGATCTTCTGGGACCCCGATTGCGCGGCTTCCCACTTCAGCGAGCAGACAACGACGCTCATCCGTACTCCTTTTGCTCCCCGGCCTCTTCGGACCGGGGTCTGGTGTCAGTGCGGCCTGGCACCATCGGGAGCATGGTGCAGGTCTGTTTGAACGGGGCCCGCGGGTCGGGCGATGGCGCGGTAGTGCCCATGTCTCCGGGGGCGATGGCCGACTCCGCGGCGGAGGCCGTCGCGGCGGGGGCGTCGGACATCCACGTGCATCCCAAGTCCCCTTGCGGAAAAGACACGTTGTCGGCGAAAGCGGTTGCAGCGACGCTGGAAGCAATTCGATCACGGGTTCGCGTCCCCGTGGGGGTCACCACCGGCGCCTGGGCGGAGCCCGACCCCGCGGCCCGCGTCGCGCGGATCCACGAGTGGACCGTGCTGCCCGACCACGCGTCGGTCAACTGGCATGAGCCGGGGGCGGAGGAGGTCGCGGCGGCCCTGCTGGAGCGGGGCGTGGCCGTGGAGGCGGGCGTCTGGTCCGCCACGGACGGGGCCGCTCGCTTCACGGCGTCTCCGCTCGGACCGCGGGTGCTGCGGGTGCTGGCGGAGGTGACGGACCCGGATCCCGACTCCGCGCAGTCCACGGCCCAGGAGCTCGTGGCCCGGCTCGGCACCGCCCACGGCCGCCCTGTCCTGCTCCACGGCGCGGAGGGCGGCGCCTGGCCCGTTCTGCGGCTCGCCGGGCGGCTGGGCCTCGCGACCCGGATCGGCCTGGAGGACACGCTGGTCCTGCCGGACGGTCAACGCGCCGCGTCGAACGGTGAGTTGGTGGCGGAGGGGCTGGTTCGGTACGGGTGCGGGACGAAGGCATGAGAGGTGAGCCTGCGCCTGAGCCCGGGACCTGACCTGTGTTCGGGTCGGGCCGCCCACTGGACCCATGAGCGCGACCCAACCCCCACACACCCGCACATAACACTCAGCGGCAGTCCTCGGACGCCTTCGCCTCCTCCTTCACCTGTCGCTCCTGCCGCCGCCGTCCGCCGCGCTCCACCAGAAGGCGGGAGCCGCTCATCCGCTCGCCGAAGGCGTCGTCCGGGTTGGACAGGACACACGTCTCCAGGGACAGACAGCCACAGCCGATGCAGTCCGTGAGGTGATCGCGCAGGCGGCCCAACTGCTTGATGCGTTCGTCTAGTTCGGACCGCCAGGCCTCCGAGAGCCGGGCCCAGTCATCGCGCGTCGGGGTACGTTCCTCGGGTAGCTCGGCCAGGGCGTCGCGGATCGTGGCCAGCGGGATGCCGACGCGCTGGGCGGCCCGTACGAAGGCGACCCGGCGCAGTGCGTCACGGTGGTAGCGGCGCTGATTGCCCGCGGTGCGGCGGCTGCTGATCAGGCCCTTGGACTCGTAGAAGTGCAGGGCCGAGACGGCGGCGCCGCTGCGGGCCGACAGCTGGCCGACCGTGAGTTCATGGATCTTCTCGGGAATCTGGGGCACCCCTCGAAGCCTACCTACCTGCCCCCCGCGCCTCGGCGCACTCCCGGTCCGTTGACATGCGCTCCGCGCCGGACCATGCTAAGCAGTCGCTTAGATCAACAGTCACGCAGGAGGCCAGAGACATGGCAGAGCCGAGGATCTTCACGTCCGCCGACGAACTGAAGACGGCGGTGGGCGAGCAGTTGGGGCACAGCGACTGGCTGGAGATCGACCAGAAGCGGATCGACCTCTTCGCCGACGCGACGGGCGACCACCAGTGGATCCACGTGGACCCGGAGAAGGCGGCGGCGGGTCCCTTCGGGACGACCATCGCGCACGGGTATCTGACGCTGTCGTTGCTGCCGCTCTTCGGACCTCAGCTGATCAAGGTCGAGGACGTCAAGATGGGCGTCAACTACGGGACGAACAAGGTCCGCTTCCCCGCGCCCGTCCCGGTCGGCTCGCGACTGCGTGCCACCGCGAAGATCACCGGCGTCGACGATGTGCCGGGCGGCGTGCAGGTGTCCGTCGCCTTCACCGTGGAGCGCGAGGGCGGCGAGAAGCCGGTGTGTGTGGCGGAGTCGGTGTCTCGCTACTACTTCTGACGGGTCGCTCCGCGGGTTGAGCCGGGAGACTGCGGTGGTTCATTGACCGCGGGTCGTGTGTGGCTGGTCGCACGGTTCCCCGCGCCCCTCAAAATAACTGGTCGCGCGGTTCCCCGCGCCCCTGAAAAGGGGCGCGACACCGGGGCGCCTACTCCTTTGCGCCGACCATTCGCAGCACCAAGTCGGCGTACAGGGTGCCCACCTCGTCCGGTGTGCGGGGACCGTTCACGTTGAACCAGCGGGCGACGTCCACACAGAGGGAGACGACGGCGAGGGTGGTGCCCGGAACGTCGGGTACGTCGAAGTCGCCGGCCGCCACTCCGTCCTCGATGATGCCGCGCACCGCCGCGTCGGTCTGGCGGCGCAGCGCGACGATCTCGGCGCGCGCGTCGGCGCCGAGCGCCTCCAGTTCGTACTGGACGACGCGTGCGGTGGTGTGCTGCGCGGCGTGCCAGCGGACGAACGAGCGTACGGCGTCGGTGAGCCGCTCGGCGGCGCTGCCGTCGCCCGCGGCCGCCGTGCGCAGGATGTCCAGGGCCTTGTCGTGGCCGATCCTGCTGATCCGGTGGAGCAGTTCTTCCTTGGTCTTGTAGTGGATGTAGAGCGCGGCCGGGCTCATCCCCGCGCGCCCCGCGATGTCGCGGGTCGTCGTCGCGTGGTATCCGCGCTCGGCGAAGGCCTCCACGGCGGCGACGAGCAGTCGCCGGGCCGCGTCCGGGGTGACCTGGGCCCACGGCTGCGTCTCGCCGCCGGCCGTCTCCTCCGCCGTACTCATCGCTACGTTCGCCCTTCCACTGGTGGGACGAACACCATACCTCCGATACTGAGCGAGCGCTTAGAGTGCCCGCTCAGAGCCGTGCGAAACCCGGCTCAGAGCTTCTCGAAGGGGTCGTGCTCGGCAAGGAGCTTCTCCAGCCGGGCCTGGTCGACACGGCTCACGATCTGGCCCGCCTCCTGCCGGTCCCGGATCACCTTGGCGAGGGTGAACGCCGAGGTGACGAGGTAGAGGACGGCGATCCCCAGGAAGGCGCGCACCCAGGTGTCGGCCTCCAGCTTGAGAATGCCGATGGCGGTGGCGACGATGGCGACGGCGAACGACGCGACGGCCTGACCGTAGAAGGCCGCGGTGGACTGCTGCTTGACCTGTGTCTCACTCATGCGGACCAGGATCGGCGGAGTTGGCCGAAGCCACATCCGCACGGATACTCAGCCGCGTACTCAGCAGGCGGGACTCCATCACCGTTCAGAAAGCCGAAACCCCCGTCACCGCACGCCCGATGACCAGCTTCTGTATCTGGCTGGTGCCCTCGTAGAGGGTCATGACGCGGGCGTCGCGCAGCAGCTTTCCGGCCGGGTACTCGTCGATGTAGCCGTAGCCGCCGAAGACCTGCAGGGCGTTGTTCGCGGCACGCACGGCGGCCTCCGAGGCGAAGAGCTTGGCCTTGGAGGACTCGGTTGCGAAGGGTTCGCCACGGTCGATGAGGTCGGCGACGCGCCAGGTGAGCAGCCGGGCGGCGTCGACGTCCACGGCGATGTCGCTGATCAGTTCCTGTACGAGCTGATGGTGGGCGATGGTCTTCCCGAACTGCTCGCGCTCGGTCGCGTACTTCACGGCGGCGTCCAGCGCGGCCTGGGCGATGCCGACGCAGCCCGCGGCCACGGACATCCGGCCCTTGGCGAGCGCGGACATGGCGACGGCGAAGCCCTTGCCCTCGGGGCCGAGCATCGCCGAGGCGGGCACGCGGACGTCCTCCAGGACCAGTTCGGCGGTGGCCTGGCCGCGCAGGCCGAGCTTGCCGTGGATGGTGCGGCGGGTCAGGCCCGGGGTGTCGGTCGGCACGAGGAAGGCGGAGACGCCCTTGTGACCGGGGGCGTCGGTCGAGCGGGCGAAGAGCAGCACGACGTCGGCCCAGGTGCCGTTCGTGATGAAGGTCTTGGTGCCGTTGATGACGTAGTCGTCGCCGTCAGCGTCGCGCAGGGCCTTTGTCGACAGGTTGCCCGCGTCCGACCCGGTGCCCGGTTCGGTGAGGCCGAAGCAGCCGACGTACGCGCCGGAGGTGAGCCCCGGCAGCCAGCGCCGCTTCTGCTCCTCGCTCCCCCAGGACGCGATGGTCTTGGCGACGAGCCCCAAGGAGACGGAGACGATGCCCCGGACCGAGGAGTCACCCCTGCCCAGTTCCTCGGTCACCAGGCAGTAGGCGAGGTGGTCGCCGCCGCTTCCGCCGTACTCCTCGTCGACGGTCAGTCCGAGGAAGCCGACGTCGCCGAGTTTCTTGACGAGGGAGCGGTCGACTTCTTCGGCTCGGTCCCACTCGACGACGTGCGGGGTGATCTCGCGTGCGACGAAGTCCTCGGCGAGCTGCCGCACGGCGGCCTGCTCCTCGCTCAGCCCCAGGTTCATGACACGAAACCCCCACATCTCACGTCGAAAGCCGTCCGGGGAAGGCCGTCTCCCGGAAACCGCACACTTAAATTAGCACTGCTAGTTTACAGCCGCAGCCCTACTATGTGCGCCATGGCCCGACCGCGCAAGCCCCTCCTCAGCACCGGCCGCATCGTCGAAACGGCACGGATTCTGGTGGACACCGAGGGTCTGGCCGCGGTCTCGACGCGCAGGCTCGCCGCCGAACTGGGAGTGAGCGGTCCGTCCCTCTACAACCACTTCAGTACGAAGGACCAGATTCTGGAGGCGGTCGCGGACTCCGTGAGCGCCCAGGTCGATCTGTCGATGTTCGAGGACGGCCGGGACTGGCGCACCGCGCTGCACGACTGGGCCGTCTCCTACCGGGCCGCCCTCCGCGACCACCCGAACATCGTCCCGGTCCTCGCCCGCGGCCCCGGCCGCCGGCCCGCGGGACTGCGGCTCGCCGACGCCGTCTTCGGCGCGATGGTCGACGCGGGTTGGCCGGCGGCCCAGGCCACGTCCATCGGCGCGCTGATGCGGTACTTCGTGATGGGGTCCGCGCTGGGGTCGTTCGCCGGAGGGTTCGTGGACGACGAGGCGGCGTACGATCCCGCCGACTATCCGCACCTCGGGCAGGCCCATCTCCTCGCCGAGCAACAGGAGAAGATCGACGAACGGGCCTTCGAGACAGGGCTCACGGCGCTGCTGGACGGGCTGGCGCAGCAGTACGAGGGGCTGAGAGGCGCTTAACGGGCCTTTCGCCGGGCGGACCGCCCGATGGGACGGGTGGCCCCCCATCGTTCGGTGCCCGCCGAAGTGTTCGTGACGCATGCTGGGCGCATGATGTCCTCCAGTGCGCGGGCCGAGGCCTCGGGCCTCGCCGGGCTCGCTTCCTTGGTCGCCGACGAGACGCGGGCCGGGTTTCTGCTGGCGCTGCTCGACGGGCGGGCGTGGACCGCCGGGGAGCTGGCACGGTACGCCGGGGTCGCCGCGTCGACGGCGAGCGAGCACCTGGGCAAGCTCGTCGCGGGCGGGCTGCTCGCCGAGGAGCGGCAGGGGCGGCACCGGTACGTACGGCTGGCCGACTCACGGGTCGCCCAGCTCGTCGAGGATCTCGTCGCCCAGGTCGCGCCGACGGCTGCCGCCGAACGGCCGCGGACGCTGCGCGAGGCAAGTGCGGGCAGCGCGATGGCTCGCGGCCGCACCTGTTACGACCACCTGGCGGGCCGCCTCGGCATCACCGTCACCGACGCGCTCACCGGGCTGGGGCTGCTGCGCGCGCGAACGCGCGAAGAAGGGGCCACCGGGTTCGCGCTCACGGACGGCGGGGTCCGCTGGTTCGACGACCTGGGCGCCCCTCTCGTACGCACCGGACGGCGGCCGCTCGCCCGGGCCTGCCTGGACTGGACCGAACGGCGTCCCCATCTCGCCGGTGTCGCGGGCGCCGCGCTGTGCCGGCACGCCCTGGACGCGGGCTGGTGCGTACGCATCGGCTCGGAGCGGGCCGTGAAGGTCACGGACAAGGGCGAGCGGGTGTTTTCGGAACTGCTGGGGATCCCGGCGGAGACGCTGCGCTGAGTCGGCGAGGGTCCGGTTGTCCTTGGCCATCGTCTGCCACCACGTGCGGAGGAGGTTCCACACGGTGCGGGCAGCATGCGCCTACTCATCAGCCCTGGCCCTCTCGGCAGGCGCCAGCGCCAGTCCTCACAGTGCCCGAACTGCCGTTTCTCCACGTCGACTGCACTCGGAGTGGCGGCTTTACCGCACATGGCACAAGTTACCGGGATGGACATCAAACCCCGTTTCACGCACCTGTCGTCACGTTGCCCGTGATCCGCAGGTCCCCTCGGCGCATGTCCCAACTTGGACTGGCTGCACGTTTTCTAGAAGACCACCACCGCCCGCCCACCCTTCCCCGCCACCATGTTCTCGAACGCCGCCGGGATCCCCTCCAGAGCGATCCGCTCCGTCACCAGCGCCCCCAGGTCCAGCCGCCCCGCCCGCACATGCTCGGCCAGGACCGGCAGATCCCGCGACGGGTCGGAGTTGCCGTAGACGCAGCCGGCCAGCGTGCGGCCCCAGTGGAAGATTTCCAGCGCGTTGAAGGAGACCTGCTGGTCCTTGCCGCCGATGCCGACGACAGTCGTACGGCCGCCACGGCGCGTGGACTCCCAGGCGGTACGGATCGTGACGGCACGGCCCACGCACTCGACCGCCACGTCGACGCCCTGCTTACCGGTGAGACCCCGGATCTCCCTGGCCGTGTGCTCGGACGAGACGACATACTCGGTCGCCCCGACCTCCCTCGCCAGTGACTCCTTCTCAAGGGAGACGTCGACCGCGACGACCGTCGAGGCACCCGCGATACGGGCGGCCTGAATCGCGGCGAGCCCCACCCCACCGACCCCGAACACCGCGACGGATTCACCGGGCCGGACCCGAGCGGAGTGGTGGACGGCCCCGTACCCGGTGAGCACCGCGCAGCCGAGCAGGGCGGCGTCCGTCAGCGGAATCCCGGCCGGCGCCGGAAGCACGCACCCGGCGGCCACCACTGTTTCCTCCGCGAACGCGGCCACGTTCAGCCCGGGATACAGCTCCGTCCCGTCGGAGGAACGCCGCGCGTACACCTGCCCCGCCCCCACCAGCGCGTTGGCGCACAACCACACCTCCCCCAGCGAGCAGGCGTGACAACTCCCGCAGGACGGAGCCCAGTTGAGGACCACATCGTCACCCGGCGCGACGTGCGTGACTCCCGCTCCGACGGAGACGACCGTCCCCGCACCCTCGTGACCGAGCACCGCGGGCACCGGCACCCGCATGGTCCCGTTCGACAAGGAGAGGTCGGAGTGGCAGACCCCGGCCGCGGCGAGACGCACCCGCACCTGACCAGGACCGGGCTCCGGCAGCTCGACCCCGGTGATCTCCAGCGGAGCCCCTACGGCGGGCAGGACAGCGGCACGAATACTTGCCATGGCGTACAACGCTCCTAGAACTGGAGGGACCTAGAACTGGAGGGACTTGGTCTGGAGGTACTCCGACAGCCCGTGCGAGCCCAGCTCCCGGCCGACACCCGACTGCTTGTAACCGCCGAAGGGGGCAAGGGGGTTGAAGCGTCCGCCGTTGATGTTCACCTGCCCGGTGTCGAGGCGCCGCGCGAAGGCGACGGCCTCCGACTCCTCCCCGGCCCAGACCGCGCCCGCGAGCCCGTACACCGTGCCGTTCGCGATCCGCAGGGCGTCCTCCTCGTCCTCGTACCGGAGGATCGCGAGCACCGGACCGAAGATCTCCTCCTGCGCGACGGTCATCTCCGGGGTGACGTCGGCGAGGACGGTGGGGCTGACGAAGTACCCCTGCTCGCGGGGGACTTCGGGCCCGCCCGTGACCAGCCGCGCCCCCTCGGCCACACCCGTCTCGATGTAACTCCGCACGCGCTGCTGCTGCTTGGCGTTCACGACGGGCCCGATGCGCTCGCCGTACTTGGCGGCGGCGTCCGCGGCCAGCTCGACCGCCTCCTCGTACTGCGACGCGTGCACCAGCATGCGGGTCCACGCGCTGCACGTCTGGCCGGAGTTGGACATCACGTTGGCCACGCCGACGTTGACCGCCTTGGCGAGGTCGGCGCTCGGCAGGATGACGTTCGCGGACTTGCCGCCGAGCTCGAGGGCCACCCGCTTGACGGCCGCGCCCGCCGTCGCGCCGATCTGCCTGCCGACGGCCGTCGAGCCGGTGAAGGAGACCAGGTCCACGCCCTCGTGGGAGGCGAGGGCCTGGCCCGCGACCGGACCGAGACCGGTGACGAGGTTGAAGACGCCGGCCGGGATGCCCGCCTCGTCCACGGCCTCCGCGAAGGACTGTGCGGTCAGCGGGGTGTCCTCGGCGGGCTTGAGGACGACCGTGCAGCCGGCCGCGAGGGCCGGGGCGACCTTGGCGACGATCTGGTGGAGCGGGTAGTTCCAGGGCGTGATCGCGCCGACCACGCCGACCGGTTCCTGGTAGACGGTCGAATTGCCGACCTTCTCCTCGAAGGCGTACGTCGCCGCCAGCTCGGCGTACGAGCCGGCGACCGCGATCGGCAGCCCCACCTGCACCTTCTGCGAGAACGACAGCGGGGAGCCGAGTTCGGCGGTGACGGTCTCGGCGATCTCGTCCGCGCGGGCCGTGAGGACGTCCCGGAGCGCGGCGAGGTGCGCGGCACGCTCGGCGGGCGGCGTGGCGGCCCACCCCGGGAAGGCGGTACGGGCGGCCCGTACCGCGGCGTCGACGTCCTCGGCGGTGCCGGCCGGGACGTGGGCGATCACCTGCTCGTCGGCGGGGTTCACGACGGCGATCGTGTCCGCAGTGGCCGCGGGGCGCCACTCGCCGTCGATGTACATGCCGTCGTGTGCCTTCATGCGTTCCTCCGAGGGGCGTCGTCGTCCACTCCCCAAACTAGCGGTGTTAGTTTTGGGATGCCACAGTCACCCAGGAGGAACAGGGGTCTCTCAGAAGTCCGCGCGCATCCGCTCGTCCAGCCTCGCCACGGACTCCTGCCCGAATTCCTTCTCGTACGCGTCCCGGATCCGCTCGATCCCGGGATCGGCCGCCCCCGCCCGTCCGGCGGGATACAGCAGGATCAGCTCGTACGACCGCTCGCGCTCGATCGTGCCGTACGCGTCCCGCCACTGGCCGCGCCCGTCCTGCACGGTGAGCCCGTCCGGGAAGGCCGGCGTGACCTTCCGGTCGACGAAGTCCATGAACTGCCGGTCGGTGACGGCCGGGCCACCGCCGGGGCGCTCGGTGCCGAAGAAGAGACGCGTCTCGACGTACGCCGCGCCGCGGACCGCGTCCTGGGACTTCTCACCGGTCAGAGTGGCGTACGCGACGGGAGCTCCGGCGAACAGCAGGGCGGAAGCCGTGGCGACGGCGAGGCGGGTACGCGAGGGATGCGTGATCATGACCGGATGCTAAGCGGCCTTGGTTGAGTTCGGTGCGATACCGCGCCCTTTAATGCGATACCGCACCCTTTGAGGGGCGCGGGGCTGTGACATTTGCGGCTCCGCCGCGATGGGGGTCCCCCCGCTCGAGCGCAGCCGAGAGTGGGGAAGCGACCAGCCCCCACCGGCCCGCGCCCGCGGCGGAGCCGCACGTCGAAACAGCATCACCGCTCTTCCAGCGGAGCTCTTGGCGCCTCACTCCCCCAGGTCCGGCAGGCGCGCCGGGGTCGGGCAGATGCGTTCACCGTCCTGGTCGAAGACGAACAGGTGGGCGAGATCCACCAGGAGAGGGATCTGCATACCGTGGCGGAGTTCGTGGTCGGGTGTCGTGCGGACGATGAGGTCACCCGGCAACCGGCCGTCCGGCGGCGGCAGTTCGTCCCGGTCCGGCTCGGCGTCGCCGGGGTGCTCCAGGACCACGACCGGGCCGGCCCGCAGCGCGCCCGCCCGGTCCCGCAGGCGATCCAGGACACCGCCCTCCCGACGGCGGCGCCGGGGCGGCCGGGCCGTAGGGCGCGGCGCCTCCAGGTCCGGTACGACCGCGGGCCGCGAACCGGTGTTGAAGTGGACGAGGGCCTCGTGCCCCTGGAACTCCACGTGCTCGACGAGCCCGCTGATCGCCACCTCGCCGGGTCGGGCCTCGCTCCGCCGGGCGAGGCGGATCGCCTCGGAGCGCAGTCCGACGATGACCTCGCGACCCTGCTGCACCCGGAGCAACTGGTGGTCCAGGCAGAGGGGTTCGGGCAGAACGAGGGCCTGGCGGCCGAGGCCGATCGACATGGCCCCGTCGAGCGGGGCGCGGACGACTCCGCGCAGCAGGTTGATCCGCGGGGTGCCGATGAAGGCGGCGACGAAGATGTTCTTCGGCAGTGCGTAGACCTCGCGCGGGGTGCCGAGCTGCTGAAGGACTCCACCGCGCAGTACGGCGACCCGGTCGCCGAGTGACATCGCCTCCGTCTGGTCGTGGGTGACGTACACCGTGGTGACGCCCAAGTCCCTGGTGAGGTGGGCGATTTCGGCCCGCAGATGGTTGCGGAGCTTGGCGTCGAGGTTGGCCAGCGGCTCGTCCATCAGGAACGCGGAGGGATGCCGTGCGATCGCCCTGCCCATGGCCACACGCTGGCGTTCGCCGCCGGAGAGCTCGTAGGGAAACCGGTCGAGGAGGTCCTCGATGCCGAGCATCCGGGCCGTGGCGTCCACGCGCGGGCTGTGATCCTCACCGGGCGTCTCGATACGCAACGGAAAGCCGATGTTCTCGCGGCTGCTCATGGTCGGGTAGAGCGCGAAGTTCTGGAAGACCATCGCCATGTCCCGCTGGGCGGGCTGCAGATGGTTGGCGTACTCGCCGTCGAGCAGCACGTCTCCCTCGGTGGTCTCCTCCAGCCCGGCGATCATCCTCAGTACGGTCGACTTGCCGCAGCCGGACGGCCCGAGCAGCACCAGGAACTCGCCGGGCGCGATGTCGAGGGACAGCCGCTCCACCACGCGGACGCCACGCGTGTAGGACTTGCTGACCTGGTGCAGGGAGATGGCGCGTGTCATGAGACGTGACCCCCGGGGGCTCACTGGGCGCTGGTGCTCCGCGTTCGGATGTCTCGTGCGGGGCCGTACGAGACCTATGAGTCACGGAAGCTAACGGACCGCGCACATCCCGGGGAAGAGTCCCAGCGGGATCGGCCGGACCGTCGGCGAGTTTCCCCTCGTCAAACGCGCTTCCGCGCCAACTCCGTGCGAGAGCGGACAGTTCAGCGTCTCTCACGCCCCACCGCGGATGACGTACGCCCCTTACGCTCCGCCGACTCGGACCCCGCGGCTCCCGTACGCCCCTGCCGCAGCCCGAGCCCGGAAGCGACCAGCAGCAGCGCCCCGAGCATCACGAACGGCGCGGCCACGCCCGCGACGCCGGCGATCAGGCCCGCGGCGGCGGGCGCCGCGACCTGGCCGAGCCGGTTGCCGGTCAGACGCAGGGCGAGGGCCGTGGAACGGGCGTCGTCCGGTGCCGCCTGGACGACCGTGGTCATGGACAGCGGCTGGCCGACGCCCAGGCAGAAGCCCAGCAGGGCGAGTATCACGGCGAGCGCCCAGACCGGCACGGGCAGCGCGATTCCGGCGCACAGGAGGGCCGCCAGCAGACAGGTCGTGGTGAGCAGCGCGGCCCGGCCGAGCACCCGCAGCATGGGCGTCATCACCAGGCGGCACGCGATGGTCGCCGCCGCGCGCAGGCTGAGCAGCAGGCCGATCACGGCCGGCGAGATGCCCCGGTGCTCGCCGACCACCGGCAGGTACGCGGTGAGGATGTCCGTCGCGGACAGCACGGCGAGGCTGATGAAGATGCCCGCGGGTACGCCCCGGGTGCGCAGGATGCGGTGCACGGGAACGCGTTCGCCCTGTCCGGTACGGGACTTGGGCGGCGTACGGTGCTCGATGCGCCACAGGGAGACGAACGAGAAGGCGGCGACCGCGCCCGCGACCAGCAGGGCGAGGGCGCTGCTGCCCGCCATGTCGGGGCCGCCGATCAGAGCGCCCGCGGCGATCGGTCCGACCAGCTGGCCGAGCGAGGCGCCGATCGTGAAGTGGCCGAAGTTGCGGTCTTGTTCGTGCGGTGCGGACTGCCGGGCCACGAGCGACTGGGCGCCGATCACGAAGGAAAGGTGGCCGAGACCCATCACACCGCTCCAGGCCGCCATCGCGGCGAGGGAGTTCGCTGTGCCGCTGAGGGCGCAGCCCCCGGCTATGAGGACGACGCCGGCCGGGAGCAGCGGAGCGCACCGGCCGTGGTCGGTCCGGCGGCCGAGCGGCACGGCGGCGAACAGCGGCAGCAGCGCGTACACGCCCGCGATCACGCCGACCGCGCGTTCGTCGGCACCCAGCGCGAGGGCCCGGTAGGAGACGGCGGGCCGTGCCATCGACACCGCCCCCTGCGCGAAGCTGAAGGCGATGACGAGGCGGAGCAGCCAGCCGCGGTTCCCACCGGGCCTCACAGTGACACCCTTCATCGGATGAACCCGAACTCCCAGGAGCGGAGGCTCAGATGATGCCGAACAGAATTCCCGCGCCGAGTACCACGAGCGAGGTGAGCGCAGCCCACTTGACCACGAACTTCGTGTGGTCGCCGAATTCCACCTTCGCCATGCCGACCAGGACGTATACGGCCGGGACCAGCGGGCTCGACATGTGCAGCGGCTGGCCGACGAGCGAGGCGCGGGCGATCTCCAGCGGCGAGACTCCGTGTGCGGCCCCCGCCTCCGCGAGTACCGGCACGACGCCGAAGTAGAAGCCGTCGTTCGACATGAAGTACGTGAGCGGGAGGCTCAGGAAGCCGGTGACGATGGCCATGTGCGGGCCCATCCCCTCCGGAATGCCGTCGACGAGCCATTTCGCCATCGAGTCGACCATGCCGGTGCCCTGGAGGACGCCGGTGAAGACGGCGGCGGCGAAGACCATGCCGGAGACGTTGAGGACGTTCTCGGCGTGGGCGCCGAGGCGGGCCCGCTGGTCGGGCATGTGCGGGAAGTTGACGGTGAGCGCGAGCGCGGCGCCGAGGATGAACAGGACCGGGATCGGCAGCCACTCCATGATCATGGAGGTCAGGAGGGTCACCGTGAGCAGCGCGTTGAACCAGTACAGCTTGGGGCGCAGCGTCGGACGGTTGGGGTCCAGGCCCTGGAGGCGTACGTCGTCCTCGTCCTCGTCCGCCGCGTCGTCGGAGGCGTCCGCGCCGGAGCCCGCGCCGCCGGTGGCCCTGGTGGTACGGCCCTTCGCGTCACCGAAGCCGCCGGAGGCACCGGCACCGGCGCCGACCAGCACCGTCTCGGTCACCGTCTCGGTCTCGGTCTCGGCCGCGATCTTCTCGGTGGTCTCCTGCTTCTTCTCCTCCTCCAGCACCTCGGCCAGGCTCAGCACGCCGAGCCGCTTGCGCTCACGGCGGCCGAGGACGTAGGCGAGGATGAAGACGAAGAGCAGCCCGACGGCGAGTGCCGGGATCATCGGGACGAAGATGTCACCGGCGTCGAGCTTGAGCGCGGTGGCGGCGCGGGCGGTGGGGCCGCCCCAGGGGAGGGTGTTCATGACGCCGTTGGCGGTGGCGGCGACACCGGTCATCACCACGAGGCTCATCTTCAGGCGCTTGTAGAGCGGGTACATCGCCGAGACCGTGATCATGAAGGTGGTCGAGCCGTCGCCGTCGAGCGAGACGATCGCGGCGAGCACGGCCGTGCCGACGACGATGCGCAGCGGGTCGGCCTTGCAGAACTTCAGGATGCCCCGGACGATCGGGTCGAAGAGGCCGACGTCGATCATGACGCCGAAGTAGACGATGGCGAACATCAGCATCGCGGCGGTGGGCGCGAGGTTGCCCACCCCCTCGATGACGTAGTCGCCGAGATTCGCACCCTTTCCGACGAACACACAGAAGAGTGCCGGAATCAGTACGAGCGCCGCGATCGGCGACATCTTCTTCATCATGATCAGGACCAGGAAGGTCGCGATCATGGCGAAGCCGAGGATGGTCAGCATGAGTGGATACCTAACGTTCGCCTTTGAACAGCCACCAGGGCCGGCGGTTCGAGTGACGTTAGGGCGGCCACGCAAGTCTTAACAAGATGTTGACGCGCGAGCAATAAGCGCAAAACTCCTGGTCACAGCGTTGTGCCTGTTGGCGCGATTTCGATCGGTACGCCATTGAGGACCGCCGTGCCCGACAGCGGGTCGAGCAGAGAGCCGTCGAGGAGCTGGTTGACGTTGACTCCGGGGTCCGCGGCGGCGTGGGTCAGCCAGGTGCCTGGACGGTCGTGTCCCCAGCCGTGCGGCAGGCTCACGACCCCGCGTCGTACGGCGTCGGTGACCTCCGCGGGGGCGACGACCTGACCCCCGGCGCCCTTCACACGCACCGGTGCCCCGTCGGTGACGCCGAGGCGTTCGGCGTCGTCGGGGTGGATGTGCAGGGTGCAGCGATTGGTGCCGCCGGTGAGGGCGGGGATGTTGTGCATCCAACTGTTGTTGGAGCGGAGGTGTCGGCGGCCGACGAGGACGAGGCCCTCCGGGCGACGGCGCAGCGCGTCCCTGAGGCGCGGGAGGTCGTCGGCGAGCGGCTGCGGCAGCAGTTCGACACGTCCGCTGCGGGTCTTGAGCGGCTGCGGCAGGCGCGGCTGGAGCGGCCCGAGGTCGATGCCGTGCGGCTGGTCGAGCAGCTTCTCCAGGGTCAGGCCTTCGCGTCGTACGCCGAATCCGTCGCCGTACGGGCCCAGGCGCAGCATCAGGTCGAGGCGCCGCTCGGGGCCGCTCTCGCCGGTGAGCTGTGCGGCGAGTTCGCGCGCGTCGCGGCCGTGGACCGGGGAGTGCGGTTCCTTGACGGCCTTGCCGAGGGTCTGGCCGATGACCATGTCGTCGACCGCTGAGGGGTCGGCGCCGTGCATGCCGGTCACGGCGAGGACGAGCCGGGCGAGGATCTCGGTCTCCGCCATGCGGCCGGGCTCCAGCGGGACGGCGGCGCGGGTGTAGCGGACCTGGTTGCGTACGGCGAGGGTGTTGAAGGCGAAGTCGTGGTGCGGGCTCTGCGAGGGCGGGGGCGGCGGCAGTACGACGTGGGCGTGGCGCGAGGTCTCGTTCAGGTACGGGTCGACACTGACCATGAAGTCGAGCGAGTCGAGGGCCTTGTCGAGGCGGTCGCCGTCGGGTGTGGAGAGGACGGGGTTGGCGGCGACGGCGATGAGGGCACGGACGGGTTCGCCCTCGGCGGTCGCGGTGTCGATCTCCTCCGCCAGTGCGGCGATCGGCAGCTCGCCCTTGGCCTCCGGGTGGCGGCTCACGCGGCTGTGCCAGCGGCCGAGCGCGAAGCCGCGGCCGGGTCCGGCCGGGCGGGGCGTCTTGTCGGTGGCGGCCTGCGGGAAGAGGGCGCCGCCGGGCCGGTCGAGGTTGCCGGTGAGGATGTTCAGGATGTCGACGAGCCAGCTGGCCAGGGTGCCGTGCTCGACCGTGCAGCTGCCGATGCGACCGTAGACGGCGGCGGTGGGCGCGGCGGCCAGTTCACGGGCGAGCGCCCGGATCGTGGCGGCGTCGACGTCGCATGCCTCGGCGGCGGCCTCGGGGGTGAAGTCCCGTACTGCCTCCGCGAGTTCGTCGAGTCCCTGCACCAGCTCGGCGAGTTCGCCGAGGTCGGTGAGCTTCTCCTCGAAGAGCACGTACGCCATCGCCGCGAGCAGCAGTGCGTCGGTGCCGGGGCGGATGGCGACGTGCCGGTCGGCGAGCTTGGCGGTGCGGGTGCGGCGCGGGTCGATGACCGTGAGGGTGCCGCCGCGTGCCTTGAGGGCCTTGAGCTTGCCGGGGAAGTCGGGTGCCGTGCACAGGCTGCCGTTGGATTCGAGGGGGTTGGCGCCGATCAGCAGAAGGTGGTCGGTGCGGTCGAGGTCGGGCACGGGGATGGCGAGCGCGTCGCCGTAGAGCAGGCCGCTGGAAACGTGCTTGGGCATCTGGTCGACGGTGGACGCGGTGAAGATGCTGTGGGTGCCGAGTCCGGCGAGCAGGACGGGCGGGTAGAGGGCACCGGCCATGGTGTGCACGTTCGGGTTGCCGAGGACGGCTCCGACGGCGTGCGGCCCGTACCGCTCGACGATCGGCCGCAGTCCGGCGGCGATCGCGTCGAAGGCTTCTTCCCAGGTGGCCTCGCGCAGTTCGCCGTCCTTGCGGACCAGGGGCGTACGCAGCCGGTCGGGGTCGGAGTCGGCCGCCCCGAAGGAGGCGCCCTTGGGGCAGATGAATCCATGGCTGAACACGTCGTCGCGGTCCCCGCGGGCGCTGGTGACCCGCGTGCCCTCGATGGTCAGGGTCAGCCCGCAGGTGGCCTCGCAGAGGGGGCAGATGCGCAGGGCCGTGCGGGAGTCGGTGGTGGTGGACACGGGCCCTCCGGAGGGTGGCGGCGACGGTGACGCGCGGACTGAGGCCGAGCATACCGACCGGTATGGACGGAGGGGAGGGTGCGCGGGGGGTCACGTCGGAAATTCGCCGGTCCGTCAGCCGTGGGTCGGTTCGGCCATGGGGCGGTTCGTTCAGTCGCGGGCCGGTTCGGCCATGGGGCGGTTCGTTCAGTCACGGGTCGGTTCGGCCATGGGGTCAGTCGAGCGACCGTGCCAGATACGCGCGAAGCAGCTGCCGCGTCTCCTCGACGACCTGCTCGTCGCCCGACGGATCGAGGCGGAAGGCCAGCTGGACAAGGGCGTCGGCGGCTTCGACGGCGATGAGGAACGTGCGGCGGAGTTCGGCGTCGGGTTCGCGGTCCAGGAAGGCGGAGAGCATGTCGGTGAGGCGGTCGGCGACGCGGGTGTTGGGTTCGGCGTCGCGATTGCGGGTGCCTACGGGGATCTGGTTGCCGAAGTCGACGAGGGAGAAGCCGGGCGCGGTGCGCTTCATGGCGAGGTACTCGTCGAGGACGGCGTCCATGGCCGCCCGCCAGCTCCCCCCGCCGGTCTCCTGGAGGCGGCGGGTGACGCGCTCGGCGTAGCGGTCGAGGTTGCGCTGGGCGAGCGCGTCGGCCATGGCGCGCTTGTTGCCGAAGAAGCGGTAGACGGAGCCTATGGGCACGCCGGCGCGCAGGGCGACCGCGCGGGTGCTCAGGTCGTCGTAGCCGACCTCGTCGAGGAGGTCGGCGCAGGCGTCGAGGATACGGGTCAGTCGTTCCGCGCTACGGCGCTGAACGGGCGCACGGCGCAGCGATGTCGCTTGGGGCACGGGCTTCATGATGCCTTTCCGCCGGGGTCCGGTGTACCTCGCCCACCAGTACGAGTGTCGGTGCCCATACCACTCATGGTGGGTGTGGCCCGGTCATCGCGGACACAGTGGGTGTGGCCCGGTCATCGCGGACACAGTGGGCGTCGACCCGGTCATCGCGGACACAGTGGGCGTCGACCCGGTCATCGCGGACACCGTGGGCGTCGACCCGGTCGTCATCGACTCCGTGGGTGACGGCCCGGGCTTGGACACGGTGATGTCCGCGCTGCTCCCGACGGGTTCGCCGTCGACGGCCCACACCGTGTCGTCGTCGGCGTGCAGACGCACGGTGACCTGGTGCGTGCCGCGCGGGACGAGTTTGCCGGAGATGTGGTGCGTCCGGTCGCGGAGCTGTACGAGGGGGCGGTCGTCCAGCCTGAGGAAGGCATAGCCGCGGCCGGGCTCGGCCGTCTTCTTGGTACCGGGCGACGAGAAGCGGAAGTCGCGGACGGTCAGCCGTACGTCCCAGCCCTTGTCGCGGGCGTCGGGCTGTATCTCGATCGCGACCTCCGGTGCGTGCTTCTTGTCGATCTCACGGTAGTGCCGCCCCTCCTCGTCCGTGTCCTCCAGCACCTTGCCCACGGGCGACGGCTTCGCACCGTCGCCCTCCTCCTGCGCGCCGTTGGAGCCGCAGCCCGCCGCTCCGACGAGCAGAGCGGCGAGCAGAGCACAGACCGCGAGCGCGGTGAGGAACACGCGCATCCACGACATGCCGGGGAGATTAGAGCACCGCTCTGACAGTCGGATCCCCCAGGAGTCGGGTTCTTGGGCAGTACAGCCGTCTTGGCGCGATCGTGCGGTTCCCTTCGTGCGCATGTCCGCGGTTCTCCTCGTGCGTATGTCTTGCGCGCGGAAAAGCTGAATCCTACGGTGATACATAGGAATCAGGAACGAGGGAGCGATCATGAGCGGGGAAAAGCGGACGACGGCCGAGACATCGCCGACGACCGCCGGGGCATCGCGGAAGACCGCCGAGGCATCGCGGAAGACCCCCGAGGCACTTACGTATCTCTCCGGTTTCGGCAACGAGCACAGCTCGGAGGCGGTCCCCGGCGCGCTGCCGCACGGCCGCAACTCTCCGCAACGCGCCCCGCTGGGGCTGTACGCGGAGCAGCTGAGCGGTACGGCGTTCACCGAGCCGAGGGCCCACAACCGCCGCTCGTGGCTGTACCGGATCCGCCCGTCGGCCGCGCACCCCGCGTTCAGCCGCACCGACAACGGCGCCCTCCGTACGGCCCCCTTCACGGAGACGGAGTCCGACCCGAACCGGCTGCGCTGGGACCCGCTGCCGGAGCCGCCGGCCGGCACGGACTTCGTCTCGGGCCTCTGGACGCTGGGCGGCAACGGTGACGCGACGCAGCGCACCGGCATGGCCGTGCACCTGTATCACGCCAACTCCTCGATGGAGCGGGTGTTCAGCGACGCGGACGGCGAACTGCTGATCGTGCCGGAGCGGGGCGGGCTGCTGCTGCGCACCGAGTTCGGGCTGCTGCATGTGGAGCCAGGACATGTGGCACTGATTCCTCGTGGGGTGCGCTTCCGTGTGGAGCTCCTCGACACCGCGTCGATGGTCGGCCAGAGCCCGACGGCCCGCGGTTATGTGTGCGAGAACTACGGGGCGCCCTTCCAGCTCCCCGAGCTCGGCCCGATCGGTGCCAACGGGCTCGCGAACGCACGGGACTTCCAGGCGCCGGTCGCCGCGTACGAGGACGTCGAGGGCCGGGTCGAGGTGGTGAACAAGTTCTGCGGCAACCTCTGGACGGCGACGTACGACCACTCGCCGCTGGATGTGGTCGCCTGGCACGGCAACCATGTGCCGTACGTCTATGATCTGCGCCGTTTCAATGTGATCGGCACCATCAGCTACGACCACCCGGATCCGTCGATCTTCACGGTGCTGACCTCGCCGAGCGACACCCCGGGCCTTGCGGGGGTCGACTTCGTCGTGTTCGCGCCGCGCTGGCTGGTGGGTGAGGACACGTTCCGGCCGCCGTACTTCCACCGGAACGTGATGAGCGAGTACATGGGGCTCATCGAGGGCGCGTACGACGCGAAGACGGCCGGAGAGGGGGGCTTCGTGCCCGGCGGTGGTTCGCTGCACAACATGATGTCCGCGCACGGGCCGGACCGGGAGACGTTCGACCGGGCGAGCGCCGCGGAGCTGCGGCCGCAGAAGGTCGACGACGGTCTGGCCTTCATGTTCGAGACGCGCTGGCCGGTCACCGCCACCGCGCAGGCGGCCCGTGCCGAGCATCTGCAGCAGGCGTACGACGACGTCTGGCAGGGCCTACAGCGGCACTTCCGTCCGGTCGACGGGCCGTGACCGCTGGTGACCGCCCGTTGCACTGAACGCCCGCGACCGGTACGGATACCCTCGTGACCTCCTTCGCTCCGGACTCGATCGCCCTGAACCGCAAACTGCCGCTCTGGTATCAGGTGTCGCAGTCGCTGCGCGCCTCGATACTCGGGCGGGCGCCTCAGGACCCACTGCGGCTGCCCACCGAGGAACAGCTGGCCGGGCACTACGGGGTGAGCGTGCTGACCATGCGGCAGGCGCTCAAGGAGTTGGAGGACGAGGGGCTGATCAGCCGGCATCGCAGACGTGGCACGTTCATCGAACCGGGCGCCACGCGGGGCACGCCGGTCCGGCTGCTCGGCTCGGTGGACGCGATCGTGGCCCAGCAGTCGGGCATGACCACGCGGCTCCTCGACCGCGGCAAGGAGCCCGTGTCCGCCGAACTCGCCGAGTATTTCCCCGACTTGGCAGAGGTGGCCACGTACCACCGGCTGCGCAGTGACGAGGAGACGGGCGAGCCGACCAACCACGCCCGCAACTACGTCCGTCCCGAGCTGGCGGCCCTGATCGACCCCGAGGACCTGGTCCGCTGGCCCATGACCAAGGTGCTGCGCGATGTCGTGGGGGCGCGGATCAGCCAGATCACCGACACCGTCGAGGCGCGGCTCGCGGACCCGGAGACCGCGCGGCTGCTCCAGGTCCCGCTGCTGAGCCCGATCCTGCACTACACGGGCATCGTGCACGGCGAGGACGGCCGGGCGCTCGACGTGGCCCGTATCCAGTACCGCGGCGACCGCTTCTCCTTCACCGTCACCCTCGACGCCCACTGAGCGCTCCGCGGGAAATGCGGTACGAGCAGGTGCGGGCCGTCCGTGGCGGGTCGCTCCTCCACTCTCGGCTTCTCCCCCATGAGCGGGGACCCCCATCGCGGCGGAGCCGCAAGTCGACGCCGCCCCGCACCTTTGACGGGGCGCGGTACAGCATCACGCCGGGGGGCGCCACCCCCGACACGGGCCCTGGCCACGTCGTACGATGCCGAGCGTGACGCACGACGACGCTCCGCTGCTCGCGGACCTCATGCCGTGGTCCGTCGCACCGCCCCGGCTGGGCCGAGGGTGGCCGACGGCTCCCGACTCGGCGTCCCTGAAAGCACGGTGGGACGCCTTCGTGAAGGCCGAAGGGCCCGACCGCGAGGCGTTGTTCGGCGTCACGCGTGCGCGGACCCTGCATTCGGCGGTGGCGCAACTGCCGGGCCAGTCCTCCGGAACGGGCCGGCTTGCCCGCGCGTCGGGTCCCTGTGCGGAGCCGGTGCGGGTCCTGCACGGGCCGTTCGACGAACAGTGGCTGATACCCGACCACCGGTTGATCGACGCGGCTCGGCCGGAGTTGTGGCGGGTGGCGGACGAACGGCAGGTGTTCGCGGTCGAGCAGGCGACGGGCTCGGGGACGGCACCCGAAGGGCCCGCGCTTCTCGTCACTCCGGTACTGCCGGTGGTCGCGCCACAGTCGAAGACCGTCCCCGCCGCCCGCCCCGGCCGCGTCCACCCCCTGTACCGGCGCCCCGACGGCGGCGAACCGAACCTCGCCCCCGGTCTCACGGCTCACCTGGCCGAGCGCCTGGGCCACTCCCCCGCCCCGCTCGACGTCCTCGCCTGGGCCGTCGCGGTCGCGCGCCCGGGAGCCGGCGGATGCGCCGTCCCACTCACCGCCGACCCCGAACTCTGGGCACACGGCACGGAGTTGGGCCACCGCATGCTGTGGCTGATGCGCCGCGACGGCGAGCGCCCCAAGCTCCCGGGCGGCCGCCGACCCTACGTGCGCGCCCCGCTGCCGTCCCGCCCTCTCGAGCTCCGCTACGACCGCGACGAGGAGACCCTCCACGTGGACGAGGGCCGGATCTCCCCCGTACCGCCCACGGCCTGGGACTTCGAGGTGGGCGGCGTACGGGTACTGGACCAGTGGTTCACCGCCCGGACCGCTCAGCCCGAGCCCGGCACACTGGAAGTGATCCGGCCCACCGCCTGGCCCCAGACCTGGACGTCCGAGCTGCTGGAAGTCGTCACGGTCCTCGCGCTACTGGCCGAACTCAGGCCGCAGCAGACCGAGTTGACCGTGGAGACGCCGATCACCGCGGGCGAGCTGCGCAAGGCGGGCGTTCTCCCGGTGCCGGACGCGGCACGCCGGCCCGCCTCGGTGCTCGACCACCACGAGGAGGGCCCGGAAGGCCAGTTCGCGCTGCTCTAGCCGCTTGGGTCAGTGCCTCTGGGGGCGAAGCCGTCCAGCACCCGCTCCAGGGCCTGCTCGAACACCGCCTCCAGATCGATCGGCCCGGAGTCCTCCATGAACGCCGCGGCCATGCGCGGATACGCGCCGCTCGCCACCTGACTGCCCAGATAGGCGATGCGGACCGCGTTCTCCTGCTCCTCCGACCAGGGCAGGGAGCGGGTGCGCTCGGCGGTGGCCAGCTCGTTCCCGACGTACGTCGTCACGACGCCGTTGACCATCGCGATCAGCTGGAACTTCGTGCCGTACGTCCCCTCGAACGAGTCCAGGCACGCCAGGCAGTGCTCCAGATAGCGCAGGGCGTTGGGGCTGAAGCCGTACACCGGGGACATCAACGCCGGCATCCATGGGTGGCGGTGCATGAGGGCGCGGGTCTGCCGGGCGACCCGGAGCATGTCGGCGCGCCAGTCCCCCGAGGGTTCCCACAGCTCGTGCTCACCGCTGATGGCGTCGACCATCAGCTCGTACAGGTCCTCCTTGCGCGGCACGTAGTTGTAGAGCGACATCGTGCCGCAGCCCAGCTCGGCCGCCACATGCCGCATGGACACCGCGTCCAGCCCCTGCGCGTCCGCGATCCGTACGGCGGCGGCCGCGATGTCGGCGCGGGTGTACGCGGGCCGGGGGCCCCGCCCCGTGCGCTCGGGGCGGCTCCAGATCACTTCGGGTACGTCCGCACGTCCTGCCATCGGTGCCGCCAGCCTGCCATAGGTGGATCTTCTCGCCACCATCCTAGTTACGTACGGCGTACGTAGTGCGCTATGGTCAACCCATGACTACTACGTACGCTGTACTGAGTGAGGGGCTGGAGAAGAGTTTCGGGTCCCGGGGAAATGTCGTCCATGCCCTGCGGGGGCTCGATCTGGCGGTCGCCGAGGGCACCGTCTGCGGGGTGCTCGGGCCGAACGGCGCGGGCAAGACCACGGCGGTCCGGCTGCTCGCCACACTGCTGCGGCCCGACGCCGGGTCCGCGCGCGTCGCCGGGCACGATCTCGTACGGGAGCCGGACGCCGTGCGCCGCGCGATCGGCGTCACCGGGCAGTACGCCTCGGTCGACGGTGACCTCACGGGCCGTGAGAACCTCCGGCTGTTCGCGAAGCTGCACCGGATGCGGGGCCCGACGGGCCGGAAGCGCGCCGACGAACTCCTCGACCGCTTCGAGCTCACCGAAGCCGCCAACCGCCCCGCGTCCACCTACTCCGGCGGTATGCGGCGCCGCCTCGACCTGGCGGCGAGCCTGCTCACCCGCCCCGCCGTGCTGTTCCTCGACGAGCCGACGACGGGCCTCGACCCCCACAGCCGCAACCAGATCTGGGAGACCGTGCGCGTGCTGAAGGCGGAGGGCACGACCGTCCTGCTCACCACGCAGTACCTGGAGGAGGCCGACCAACTCGCCGACGACATCGCGCTCGTGGACCGGGGCAGGGTCGCGCACACGGGCTCGCCGGCCGAACTCAAGGCGCTCATCGGCTCGTACGCGGAAGCGGTCGTCGCTCACGTCGACGCGATGGCCGGCGCGGCGGCCGTCCTCGACCAACTGACCGGCGCCGAGCCGGACTTCGACGAGGAGCGGGGCACGGTCGGCGTGGTCACCACCGACCCGACGCTCACCCTCCCGCGTCTGGTGCGTGAACTCGACGCCGCCGGTGTGCCGTTGCTCGACGTGAGCCTGCGTCCGCCGACGCTCGACGACGTCTTCCTCCGCCTGACCGAAGATCGGACCGAAAACCGGGCCGAAAACCGTGCCGAGGGTCCGACCGACCGCGAGGAGCTTGTCGCATGAGTGCGTTGGCGTACGACGGCACCGCGATGCTGGGCCGCCATCTGCGGCGGCTCCGGCACAACCCCGGACTGCTGATCCTGACCCAGACCATGCCGATCACGATGCTGCTGTTCTTCGGCTATGTCTTCGGCAGCGCTCTCGCGACACCAGGACAGGAGTACCGCACCTTCCTCGTGCCGGGGCTGATGGTGGCGACGGCCGCCAACGGCATCATGACCGGGATGTTCCAGGCCGCCCAGGACTCGCACCGCGGCGTGATGGACCGCTTCCGCACCCTGCCGATGAGCCGGACCGTCGTGCCGTTCGGGCAGGCGGCCGCGGACCTGGTCGTCACGCTCGGGGGCATGGTGCCGCTGATGCTGGTCGGGCTCGCGGTCGGCTGGCGGATCGAGGGGTCGGCGCTCGAAGCCGTGGGCGCCGTCGGGCTGTTGCTGCTCTTCCGGTTCGCCACGACGTGGATCGGGATCCTGCTGGGGCTCGCCTCGGGGAGCGAGGAGGCGGCCGGTCAGCTGGGCGGGGCGACGTTCATTCTGCCGCTGCTGTCGAACGCGTACATCCCGACGGACAATCTGCCGGGCTGGCTGCGCACCCTGGCCGAGTGGAATCCGATCAGCGCGGTGACGACGGCGATGCGGGAGCTGTTCGGGAACGCGCCGGTGCCGACGGAAGGCGCCTGGCCGGTGACGCACCCCATCGCCGGTTCGCTGGTCTGGTGCGCTGTCCTCATCGCGGTGTTCCTGCCGCTCGCCGTCCGCCGGTACGCGCGCGGCGGACGGTGAGCGATCACGGGTGACGGCTACTTCTGGGGGGCCAGTTCGGGCCCCAGCGAAGAGAGCTTCTCCTGGGACACCACGCGCTTCGGCGGCCAGGTGATGTTCTCCGGCGGCCACTGCTGGCCGGTCTTCTTGAGGAACCACTCCGGCGGCTCGTACATGGGCGGCTCATAGCCGTCGGGCAGTGCCGTCTTCCACTCGACGTCCCTGGTGCGCTCCGCGAACTCGTCCTTGATCGCCTTGAGCCGGGCGGGCTGGGTGAGCAGGTCGACGGCGGTCGCGGCGAGGTACTTCGCGGCGGCGACGACGGCCGCCTGACCGGGAGCCGCGGCCGCGCAGGCGGCCGTGGACCAGGTATGCATCTTGGTGCCGATGGGGGCCAGCGCGGCGCCCATGGAGACGGTCGGCACGTTCCAGCTGATGTCCGCGACGTCCGTGGAGCCGCCGCCCATGAACACCGGGTTGGGCGCGGTGAGTTCGGCGATCTCGGCGTGCATGCCCTTCTGCGGCAGCCCCAGGGACTCCTGGAGCTCCTTCGCCAACTGGTGTGCCTCGTCGGTGAATTCGGGCGGCCCGAGCTGCTTCATGTTGGCGTGCAGCAGCTCGGCGAAGGACTTGGACGGCAGCTGGTTCCAGCAGGCGGAGGTGACGCGGTGCCGCACCGTCGTCTGCGAGGCCTTGGCGGCGGCCTCCGAGACGGCGATCACCTTGTCGAGGAGCACCTGGACGCGGGCCGGACTGCCCTCGCGTACGTAGTAGGAGATCTCGGCTATCTCAGGGGTCACGTTCGGGATTTCGCCGCCGTTGTTGATCACCCAGTGGAGGCGGCCCGACGGCGCCAGGTTCTCCTCGCGCAGGAACTCGGACATCGTTGCCATCATCACCGCGGCGTCCAGCGCGCTCTTGTTGCCGAGCGGGGTGCCACCGTGTCCGGCGACGCCGAGGAAGGTGAAGGTGACGGCGGTCATCGCGGTGGTGGAACCCCAGCCGGTGGCGTTCGAGGTCGAGGGGTGCCAGTCGAGGAACGCGTCGAGGCCCTCGTACACGCCTTCGCTGACCGCGTACGTCTTGCCGATCAGGGTCTCCTCCGCGGTCGAGCCGAAGAACTTCACCGTGACGGGGAGCTTGTGCTGCTTCGCGGCCTGGGCGACGGCCGCGGCCGCTGACGCCGCCGCCGTGCCGAGCGCGCTGTGTCCGCAGCCGTGGCCGGGCCCGTAGCCGGGCGCGAACGGGTCGTGGATGTACTCGCGCGGGTCGTGATGGCCGACGCCCTTGTGCTGCGAGAGGCCGGGCAGCGCGTCGTACTCGCCGCTGAAGCCGAGGACCGGCCCGCCCATGCCGTACGAGAAGGTCGCGGTGAAGGCCGTCGGGAAGCCGGCGGTGCCGAACTTCACGTCGAATCCGGCCTGTTCGAGGAAGCGTGCCTCGGCGATCGACGACTTCCACTCGCGCAGGCTGAGCTCGGCGTTCTCCCAGATCTCGGCGTTGAGGCCGGTGATCCGGTCGGTGTGGGACTCGATCCAGTCCAGTGCCGCCGTCTTGGCGGGGCTGTCCTCGGCGAGGCCTTCGGGGGCTTCGTACGCGGCCTCGGTGGGGTCGGCCGAGGCCGCCATCACGGGATCCGCCTCGGCCGTCAGCACGGCCGTCGTCACGCCCGCCGCGCCCAGCAGCTGCATGATGCGGCGGCGGCTCAGGGTCTGGCCGTTCGGGGTCATCGACTCGTGTTCATGCTGATCGTGCAGGTCACACACGCGCACCTCCGGGGGGCGAGGATCGGTGTATCAGCCACAGGAAACGTGCAAACGATCAGCAACCCTGGCCCCGGAACATTGCCCCGTCAACATCCGTGTATGACAAAGCTGTTACGCACGGGACATGATCCCTCGCATGGAACCACTCCCCCTGCCTCTGGAAGGCATCACCGTCGTCACCGTGGAACAGGCCGTCGCGGCGCCCTTCGCCACCCGGCAGCTCGCCGACCTCGGGGCCCGGGTGATCAAGGTCGAGCGTGTCGACGGCGGTGACTTCGCGCGCGGCTACGACACCGCGGCCGCCGGTCTCGCCTCGCACTTCGTGTGGTGCAACCGCGGCAAGGAGTCCATCGCCCTGGACCTGAAGGACCCGCGCGGCCTCGGCGTCGTACGCCGTCTCGTCGCCGACGCCGACGTCTTCGTGCAGAACCTCGCCCAGGGCGCGGCCGCCCGGCTCGGCCTGGACGCGGCCACCCTGTGCGCGTCGCACCCTCGGCTGATCGCCGTGGACATCTCGGGTTACGGGGCCTCGGGGCCGTACGCCGACAAGCGGGCGTACGACATGCTCGTGCAGTGCGAGGCGGGGCTGGTGTCCGTCACGGGAACGGCCGGGCAGCCGGTGAAGGCGGGGATTCCGGCGGCCGACATCGCGGCGGCGATGTACGCGTTCTCGGGGGTCCTCGCGGCGCTGGTGCGGCGCGGGACGACGGGGCGCGGCGGTCCTGTGGAGGTGTCGATGCTGGACGCGCTGGCGGAGTGGATGGGGCATCCGCTGCACCATGCGATGCACGGCGGCACTCCCCCGGCGCGCACGGGTCTCGCGCACGCCGTCATCGCCCCGTACGACGCCTATCCGACGGCGGACGGCGGGCGGGTGCTGCTGTCGGTGCAGAACGACCGGGAGTGGCGGCGGCTGGCCGAACAGGTCGTGGGACGGCCGGAGTTGGCCGTCGATCCGGCGTTCGCGACGAACGCGGCACGGGTCGAGCACCGGGGCTGGACGGACGAGTTGGTCGGGACGGCGCTGGCGGCGCTGACCGCGGACGAGGCGGTGGCGCGGCTGGAGGCGGCCGGGATCGCGTGCGCGCTGCTGCGGGACGTACGGGAGGTGGCGGAGCATCCGCAGCTGGCGGCCAGGAGCCGGTGGCGGGAAGTGGAGTCGCCGGTCGGGCCGCTCAGGGCGTTGTTGCCGCCGATCACGCTGCCGGGCGGGGGCGAGGCGCGGATGGGGCCCGTACCCGCGCTCGGGGAACACACCGGGGCGCTGCTGCGTGCCGTGGGGATGACGGACGATGAGATCGCAGCACTGCGCCGGGACGGTGTGGCCGCCTGAGCGCGGGTCGGGATCCTGCTCGGTGTCGGTCGCCTGTCAGCGACCGCGTCCCCTGCTCAGCGGCCGCCGAACAGGGAACGGCGCAGCCGACGCAGCGGAGCGAAGAGCGAGACCCGCCTCACTCGCGCGCCCCTGCCGGTGCGGTCGTGCGCGGTGTCACGTGCGGTGAGCTCGCGCATCAGGTCCGTCGCCTCGGCCGTCTCGCGCTGAGGGACGGCGGGGCCACCCATCACCGAGAGATGGCGGTCGAGGCGCGAACTGGTCGCGCTGCTGCCACACGTGATCGCAGGGACTCGCGCCCTGCCACGCACTGTTATCTGTTCCATGTCACTCCCCACCCATACGAGGGCACCCGGCCCGGGCAGGTTAACCCTATCGCTCCCTCATCACACTCGTGTATCCCGGGCGCATGATTCACCTTCTCCGTAGGGCTGTTGACGGTTACTCTCCGAATCCAACTGATTCCAGGGCGAGTTGGACAACCGGTGCGGTAGTGGGCTGCGTGGAACCGCCAGGTGGTTCGACGGTGACAGCGAGTGAGGTCGCGTCCGTGTTCAACTCGGCGGCGACCAAGGGCGTGTCGCCGTCGAGAAGTCCCAGGGAGCGCGGTTGCACCTCTGGTCGCATGAGCCACAGTTGGTGAACCCTTCCGTTCGAAGGTGTGCCGAGACCCGCGGCGGTCACCACGGCGGTGCGCTGCGAGGCGGACGCGACGACGCCGATGCCCTGACCGTTCGTGTCCCGTCCAGCCGTCGCGCGGGCGTCCGGAGCAGCGAGAACGTGTGCGATCTCACGTGCCTGGGCCTGCTCCTGGTCGAGCCGGTCCTGGGTGCGGGACGCCTGCATGCCGAAGAGGGCGGCGACGACGAGGGCCGCGGCGGCCGTGGTCGACGCGAGCGGGATGAGGAACGGCGAGAAGGGCGAGCGACGCGCGCGTGACGGTGGCCGCTGCGCACGCGCGCGTGGCTGCGGTTGTTCCCCGAAGGCCGTCTCCTGCGGGGTCTGCCGTACGGCCATGAGGACCCGGTCGCGCATCGCGGCCGGGGCCGGGGTGGCCGTGTTCCAGGCGAGGCGGACCGCGTCCTCTCTCAGGGCGCGCACCTCGGCGGCGCAGCTGTCGCAGCGCCTCAAGTGCTTCTCGAAACGCTTGTGCTCACGGGGCTCCAGGGCGTCAAGGGCGTACGGGGCGGCGAGCGAGTGCAGTTCACGCCGGGTGGTCATGCGACACCTCCCAGGCATTCGCGCAGTCGCGTGAGTCCGTCGCGCATTCGCGTCTTGACGGTGCCGAGCGGTAACGAGAGCCGTTCGGCGACTTCACGGTAGGTGTAGCCGTCGTAGTAGGCGAGGGTGACGGACTGGCGTTGCAGTGCGGTGAGGGTGTCCAGGCAGCGGCGTACCCACTCGCGTTCGAGGCCGGCCTCGACCTCCTCGGCGACGTGGTCGAAGGCGGGGCCGCCGTTCGCGCGCCGGGCGACGCGCAGTTCGCGCTCGCCGGCCGCACGGGCGCTGCGGACCCGGTCGACGGCCCGGCGGTGCGCGAGGGTGAGGACCCAGGCGAGGGCGCTGCCGCGGCCAGGGTCGTAGCGAGCGGCGGAGCGCCAGAGTTCGAGAAGCACCTCCTGGGCGACCTCTTCCGACTGGGCGGGGTCCCGCACCACGCGGCGCACCAGTCCGAAGACCGGCCCCGACACCAGTCCGTACAACTCCTCGAAGGCCTTCTGGTCGCCTCCGGCCACGAGCACCAGAAGTTCGTCCGCCTCCACCCGTTTTCCCCTCTCCGGCCTGAACGGCCCGTCCTCCGGCCTGAACGGCCCGTCCCATCCTCACGTATTCGGCGCAGCAACGCCTTCGGATGGGGTTACGGATCAACTGCTTGAAAACGCGGGTGAATCCCAGACCAATCCTTTCCCTCACCGGCTCCGAATGGCGTGCATCAGGCAACAACGACCGACGCGGCACGAGCGCGAAGGGCCGGCCACTGAACTGGTCGCCTCTCGCACACATCACCGCCGGGACAACAGCTTTGGGACAGAGGACGGACGGCATGACACCTAAAACCAGCAGGTTCGTGGGACGCAGGAGCCTCGCGACCCTTGTCTGTGGTGCGCTGGCCACCGGAGGGCTCGCAGCCGCCGGCGTGACCGCGCTCGTACCGGAGACGGCGAGCGCCTCCAGTCACCGGGAGGCTCCGCTGATCTCGGGGACCCCGCAGTTCGACAACACGGACCTGTACGCGTTCGTGAGCCCCGACCATCCGGACACGACGACGGTCGTGGCGAACGTGATCCCGTTCGAGGAACCGGCGGGCGGACCGAACTTCTTCACGTTCGCGGAGGACGCCCAGTACGACATCCACATCGACCAGGACGGGGACGCGCAGGGCGACCTGCTGTTCCGCTACACGTTCGACACGCACGTCAAGAACGACAAGAGCTTCCTGTACAACACGGGTCCGGTCGAGAGCCTGGACGACCCCGACCTGAACATCACGCAGACCTACGACCTCGAGCTGCTGAAGCTGAAGGACCAGAAGCTCGTCAAGCGGACGTACATCGCGGAGGACGTACCGGTCGCGCCGTCGAATGTCGGCAAGGCGTCGATGCCGGACTACGGCAAGCTGCGCGACCAGGCGGTCAAGGACATCGGCGGGTACCAGGCCAAGACGTTCGCCGGTCAGGCGGACGATCCGTTCTTCGCGGATCTGCGTGTCTTCGACCTGCTGTACGGGGGTGACCTCTCCGAGGTCGGCAATGACACGCTCAAGGAGTACAACGTCAACTCCATCGCCCTGCAGCTGCCGAACGAGTTCATCCAGCAGTCGGCCGACCAGCCGATCGTCGGCATCTGGTCGACCACGCAGCGCAAGGGCGCCTCCGGTGAGTTCCACCAGGTCTCGCGGCTCGGGATGCCGCTGGTGAACGAGGTCGTCAACCCGATCAAGGACAAGGACAAGTTCAACGCGTCCGCGCCCTGGAACGACGCCGACTTCCTGCAGAACGTCACCAACCCCGAGCTGCCCAAGCTCATCGAGGCGATCTACAAGATCCCGGCGCCGGACGAGCCCAGGAACGACCTGGTGGACGTCTTCCTGAAGGGTGTGAAGGGCCTCAACCAGCCGCCGTACGTCCGGCCGTCGGAGATGATGCGGCTCAACACCTCGATCCCGCCGACGGCCAAGCCGAAGCGGCTCGGTGTGCTCGACGGTGACAACGGCGGATTCCCCAACGGCCGTCGGCTCACCGACGACGTGATCGACGCCTCGCTGCAGGTCGTCGAGGGTGAACTGCTCGGCGCCAAGAATGACTTGGGCGACGCGGTCGACAAGAACGACCAGGAGTTCGAGAAGGCGTTCCCGTACGTGGCCCAGCCGACGGCGGGTTCGCGCGGTCCGCTGGCCAAGGGTACGGACGGCACCAAGGGCGACGTACGCAACCAGCTCGGCGACGCCCTGACGCCCGCGGGTTCGAGCGGCAGCGGCACGGACGACACGACACTGATCGCCGTCTCGGCGGTGTCGGGTGCGGCCGGGTTCCTGCTGATCGGCACCGGCGTCCTGTGGTGGCGTGGCCGTCGCCGGGTGAGCGGCTACTACTGACCCACCCCACCGGCTGGCGTGGCCCGCGCGACTCCGTCCCCCACGGCGCGCGGGCCGCGCCGCTCACCGTGAACTTCCGCTTCCACCAAGGCGATTGAGGAGAGGGCATGTCCCCGCGTACGAACGACGACGCGCAGGAGAGGGATCGCGCCGACGCGTCCCCGCCGCATGAGGGCGAGGACATGCCGAAGGAGAGGCCGCAGTCCGGGCGGGCGCGGATGCTGCGGCTCGGAGCGTGTGCCGTCGCCCTCGCCGTCGCGATGACCGCGGGGGCCGTGGCACTGGGGGCCCGGGACGACGGCAGTGAGGTCGATACGGTGGCGTCCGCGCCCGGTGTCGCGCCCGGGCTGCTGGCGAGCGGGAGTCTGAACGCGAGTATCTCCGCGCTCCAGTCGCATCTGAAGGCGCAGCCCAAGGACTTCACCGGATGGGCCACGCTGGGTGTCGCCTACATCGAGCAGGCGCGTACGAACGGCGACCCGTCGCGCTATCCGCAGGCGCAGCGCGCGCTGGATCGGTCGCTGAAGCTGAGCCCCGACAACGACACGGCGCTCGCGGGCCGGGCGGCGCTGGCCGCGGCGCGGCACGACTTCCGCGACGCGCTGCGGTACGCGGAGGAGACGCTGGACCAGAACGCGTACAACGAGCGGGCGTTGTCGACCCGGATCGACGCCCTGGTCGAACTCGGCCGCTACGAAGAGGCATCGAAGGCCGCCGACCAGGCCGACGCCCGCCGCCCCGGCATCCCGGTCTTCACGCGGTACGCCTACGTACGCGAGCTGCGCGGCGACGTACCCACCGCGCGACGCGTCCTGGAGCAGGCGCTGGCCAGTGCCACAGCTCCCGGAGACATCGCGTACGTGGCGACGGCGCTCGGCCAACTCGCCTGGCGCGAGGGCGAGTACGAGACCGCGCTGAAGCACTACGAGCGTGCCCTGCGGGCCGACGGGGTGTACCTGCCGGCGCTGGAGGGCAGGGCCAGGGCGCAGGCGGCGAACGGCGACCGCGCGGCCGCGATCCGAGGCATGGAGGACGTCGTGGCCCGCTATCCGCTGCCCGGACCGCTGGTGGCGCTGGGCGAGCTGTACGAGGCCCGCGCCGGCGAGGGCGACAAGGCCAAGGCCCGCGAGCAGTACGCCCTGGTCAACGCCTGGACCGCGCTGGCCCGCGCGAACGGCGTCAACGCCGACCTCGACACGGCCCTCGCGGCGGCCGACCACGGCGACCGCAAGGCCGCCCTGCGCGCCGCCCGCGCCGAGTGGGAGCGCCGGCACACCGTTCACACCGCGGACGCGCTGGCCTGGGCCCTGCACGTCAACGGCCAGGACGAAGAAGCCCTCCCGTACACGCGTCGCGCCACGGCCACCGGTTACCGCGACGCGGCCTTCCTCTATCACCGCGGCGTGATCGAAGGCGCCACGGGCCACAAGAAGGAAGCCCGCGAGGCCCTGTCGTCGGCGCTGAAGCTCAATCCGGGCTTCTCACCGGTGGGGGCGAGGACTGCCAAGGAGACTTTGACGGCGCTGGGCGGTGCCAAGTGAGCGTCCTCGCCGCACGGGGCTCCCGGCCCCGGCTCACTCTGCGCCTGCGCCGTCGCGTGTTCGCTTCCTGCGCTGCCGTCCTCGTGGCCGCCTGCGCGCTCGTGCTGATCCCCTCCGGGACCGCCTCGGCGCATCCGCTCGGCAACTTCACCGTCAACCGGTACGACGGTCTCGTCGTCGCTGTCGGAAAGCTGCGGGTCGACCATGTCGAGGACCTCGCGGAGATCCCGGCGACGCAGGCCGAGCCGGACATCGACAAGGCCGGTATGGGGAGTTGGGCCCGGGAGAGGTGCGAGACGGCGGCCGGGAAGAGCCGGGTGACCGTGGACGGGCGGAAGGTCGCTCTGAGCGTCGGTGAGAGCCGCGCCCGTGTACGGCCCGGGCAGGCGGGGCTCGACACCCTTCGGGTGGAGTGCCGTTGGACGGCTCCGCTGCCAGAGGGGTCCGAGGCGGCCGAGGGGAGCGTCTCCGTGCGCTTCCGGGCCGCCGTGGACGACGGCCCCGGCTGGCGTGAGGTCACGGCGCGCGGCGACCGTATGACCCTCACCTCCTCGGACGTTCCCGAGAAGTCCGTCTCCCGTGAACTGACCAGCTATCCCGAGGAGTTGCTGTCGTCTCCGTCGGACACCGCCACCGCGTCCCTGCGCGTCCGCCCCGGCGGTCCCGCGCTCGCCGAGGCGGACTCCGACGCGCCCGCCTCCTCCGTACTGCCGCGCGGCGCCGACCGCTGGACCCGCGCTCTGGACAACCTGGTGGCCCGCCACGACCTGACGCTCGGTTTCGCCGCGCTCGCACTGGCCATCGCCGTGCTGCTCGGCGCCCTGCACGCACTCGCCCCGGGCCACGGCAAGACGATCATGGCCGCTACCGCCGCGGCCCGCGGGCATGCCACCCTCCGCGACGTCATGCCACTCGCGGCCTCGGTGACCGTCACCCACACCCTCGGCGTGGTCGCCCTGGGTCTCCTGGTCACCGCTGGTTCGGCCGCCGCGCCCTCCGTGATCGCCTGGCTGGGCGTGACGAGCGGCATCGTCGTGACGCTGGCCGGCGCGACTCTCGTACGGAGGGCTTGGCGCCAGCGCGGACACGGGCACAGCCACGGACATGGCCACGGCCACGGCCACTCCCATGGGCCCGGACACAGCCATGGGCCCACGCACTCGCACGACCACGGCGACGATCACGAACACGGGGATGACCACCATCACGGGGACGATCACGAACACGGTGAGAAGCAAGGGCACGACCACGGCGCTCCCCACAGCCATGACCACGGACATGACCACCCGCACCCCCATCCCCACCCCCACACTCATCCGCACGCTCACCCCCATCCCCACACCCACGCGCCCTCCCTCAAGCTCAAGGACACCCTCCTCCTCGGCTTCGCCGGAGGACTCGTCCCCAGTCCCTCCGCCGTCGTCGTGCTCGTCGGCGCCGCCGCGCTCGGCAAGGCCTGGTTCGGGCTGCTGCTCGTGCTGGCGTACGGAGTGGGGCTCGCGCTCACCCTCACGGCGGCCGGGTTCGCCGTGGTCAAGGTCGGCAGCCGGGTGGCCAAGGCGATCGAGAACGGCGCCCGGTGGTCGGGCGGCCGGACCGCGGCGCTGCTCCGGCGGGCGACCCCGCTCGGATCGGCGTTCGTGGTGGTGGCTCTTGGGGCTGGATTGGTGTTCAGGGGGGCGGCAACCGCGCTCGGTTGAGCTACTTTTGTTCAGAATCGTGCGCATGCGAATGGGGGGCGCCACGTGTCCGAAGAGCCGGGCAATGAACGTGTGATCGCGGGGCGCTACCGTCTCCTCTCACCGCTGGGTGAGGGCGGGATGGGGACGGTGTGGCGTGCCCGCGACGAGGTGCTGCACCGTGAGGTCGCCGTCAAGGAGGTGCGTGCCCCGGCCGGGCTGCCGACTCCGGACGTCGAGCGGTTGTACGCCCGGCTGGAGCGCGAGGCGTGGGCCGCGGCCCGCGTCGCGAACCGCAACGTGGTGACGGTCTACGACGTCGCGATGGAGGGCGGCCGGCCCTGGATCGTGATGGAGCTGGTCCGCGGTCTCTCGCTCTCCGATCTCCTGGACGCCGAGGGCCCGTTGTCCCCGCAGCGCACCGCCCACATCGGCGCGGAGGTGCTCGCGGCGCTGCGGGCCGCGCACGAGGCGGGGGTCCTGCACCGCGACGTCAAGCCAGGCAACGTGCTGATGTCGAACGACGGCCGCGTCGTCCTCACCGACTTCGGCATCGCCATGGTCGAGGGCAGCTCGGCGCTCACCATGACCGGCGAGGTCATCGGTTCGCCCGAATTCCTCGCGCCGGAAAGAGCGTTGGGGCGTACGCCGGGCCCCGAGTCCGACCTGTGGTCGCTCGGCGTGCTGCTGTACGCCTCGGTCGAGGGCAACTCGCCGTTCCGCCAGAGCACCCCGCTCAGCACCCTGCGCGCGGTCGTGGACGAGGAACTGCCGCCGCCGCGCCGCGCGGGCCCGCTGGCCCCGGTCATCGAGGGCCTGCTGCGCAAGGACCCGGCGGAACGCCTGTCGGCCGACGTCGCCGAAGAGGATCTCCGTGTCGTCGCGGCGGGCGGCACGCCCCGTACGGGCGCTCCCGCCTACACGCCGACCGTCGCCGCACTCCCCCAGCCGGCCCCGACCCCACCGCCTCCTACAACCACACCCACGCCTTACACCCCACGGCAGACCCCGGCCGCGACAACGACCACCACGGAACCCGACCACCCCCGGCGCGCCACGATCGTCGTGATCGCGGGCCTCGCCGCCCTCGCGTTCGCGCTCGCGGGACTGACGTACGCCCTGGTCAACCGTGATGACGGAGGCGACGGAGGCAACACCGGCAGCTCCGAAGGCGGAACGAGCAACAACGGCGGTGCGGCGGGCGGCAATGACAACGGCGGAGGCAACGGGGGCGGCACCGACGGCGGCTCGACCACCGGTGGCGGCCAGACGACCACTCCGCCCGCCCAGTCCGTGAAGGTGACGGTCGCGGGCTCGAACACCGACTACACGGGCGCCTGTCCGCCGCCCGACGCGGAGGCTCCCACCTTCACGGCGACGTTCACCGTGGGCCGCGTACCGACGGAGGTCTCGTACCGCTGGGTGACGCAGACCGGTGAGGTGTCCGACCCGGGCTGGAAGACCCTCTCGTTCCCCGCGGGCGGCGGGAAGACCAAGCAGAACACGGTCATCGTGACGACGTACGAGGCGTCGGGGACGTACCGGAACGAGATCGGCGTGGAGGTCCGCGGCCCGGAGCAGGCGACATCGAACTCGGTGCCTTTCTCGGTGACATGCGAAACGGAGACCCCGACGGACGAGGCCTCCGCTTCCACGTCGCCCTAGGCGATGGCAACGATGGCGCCGAACGGCGCGATCAGGACGTGCCGTTGAGGACGGGCAGATAGCCGCCGGACTGGCCGGCCGCGGTCGGGTGGTAGGACTCGCCGATGTTCAGCAGATTGACGCTGTGCAGCCAGGGGCTGCCGGAGCAGATCTCGTGGCCGGTGAAGGTGGTCCGTACGTCGCCGAAGGTGAAGCCGTGGTCGGCGGCACGCTTGGCGATCGCGCTGTCCAGGTAGTCGGCGGCGTTGTTGATGGCGGACCGCTTCGTCTGGGAGAGGCCGCCCAGGCAGCCGCCGCCCAGCTGGTAGAAGCGGGGGTAGCCCAGGACGACCACCTGGGCCGCCGGGGCCTTCGCGCTGATCGCCGAGTAGACCGAGTCGAGCCTGCCGGGCAGCGTCGAGTCGACGTACGCCTTCGCCGTGTTGATGCGGGCGAGGCAGGCGCTCTCGGACTGGAGCACGCAGGTCGTCATGACGTCAGCGAATCCCGCGTCGTTGCCGCCGACGGTGATGCTGACGAGCCCGGTGCCGACGCCGAGCGGTGCCAGTTGGTTCGCCAGAACATCACCCGTACGAGCGCCCGAGCAAGCCGTGAAGTGGAACGTCGAGGGTGAATGGGCGGCGGCCCAGAGGGCCGGATACGCCTTCGTGCTGCGCTTGCAGTCGCCACTGGAGGCGAGGTAGCCGCCCGCGCCGACACCGGACGAGTAGGAGTCGCCGAGGGCCACATAGCCGGTGGCGGCGGGTTGTTGGGATGCCTGGGCCGCTGTCGCCCCGGTGAGGGCGAAGGCGGCCGAGAGGAGGAGCGAGGTCACGTATGCCGTAAGTCGGGAACGTCTCATGGAACCTCCCTTTAGCAGGATCTCTGCCTCAACTTTCGTAGCACCGTCCCCAGTTGACAGGAAGTGTCCATGCCAAGACCTTTCCGGACTTAGCGCGATCTCCCCGCCGCGTTCACAGCGCGTTCCATTACGTGTACATGACGGCGCCATGACAAAGCGTCAACTCCCTTGAGCTGCGCCCGCAGATCGATCACGCTGCTGTACTAGCCGGTAGCGGAACGCGACGCTCCTGGTCGTGCACGCGATCACGCGCGCATCCCCCACACAGTCGTGCGCCCCACCCTGGCGCGCGCTGCCTATGAGGAGGACTCCCTCGTAATGGCACAACTGCGTAGCAAGAAGATCCGGATCGCCGCGATAACCTCCGTGGCGACCGCCGCCCTGCTCGGCGCCGTCACCGCTCTTCCCGCCCAGGCCGCACCGGCCGAGGGCCGGGTCCTCGCGGCGGACTCCCCCACCGCCGTCAAGGACAGTTACATCGTCACGCTCAAGAAGGGCGCGGGCTTCAAGGCGTCTTCGGCCAAGGGCAAGGGCCTGGTCAACGAGTACGGCGGCACGGTGAAGAAGACGTTCGGCGCCGCGCTGAACGGCTACACGGCGAACCTCTCCGCGACCGAGGCCAAGAGACTCGCCGCCGACCCGGCGGTGGCCACGGTCGAGCAGAACCAGACGGTCCAGCTGACCGACACCACGCAGTCCAACGCCCCCTGGGGCCTGGACCGCGTCGACCAGACGGCACTGCCGCTCTCCGGCACGTACACCTACCCGGACTCGGCGGGCACCGGCGTGACCGCGTACGTCATCGACACCGGCGTCCGCATCACGCACTCCGACATCAGCGGCCGGGCAACGTACGGGTACGACGCCGTGGACGGCGACACCACCGCGTCGGACGGCAACGGTCACGGCACCCATGTGGCCACCACCATCGCGGGCTCGACCTACGGCGTCGCCAAGAAGGCGAAAATCGTGGCGGTCCGCGTGCTCAACAACAGCGGCTCCGGCACCACCGCGGGCGTCATCGCGGGCATCGACTGGGTGACCCAGAACCACTCGGGCCCCTCGGTCGCCAACATGTCGCTCGGCGGCGGCGCCTCCGCGACACTGGACACCGCGGTGGCCAACTCCATCGCGAGCGGCGTGACCTACGCGGTCGCGGCGGGCAACAGCAGCGCCAACGCCTCCTCGACCTCCCCCGCACGGGTCGGCGCGGCGATCACGGTCGGCGCCACCACCAACACGGACGCCAAGGCCAGCTACTCCAACTTCGGCTCCGTGCTGGACATCTTCGCCCCGGGCTCGTCGATCACGGCGGGCTGGTACACCAGCGACACCGCGACGAACACCATCTCCGGAACGTCGATGGCCACGCCGCACGTCGCGGGCGCGGCCGCCGTCTACCTCGCGGGCCACACCTCGTCCACCCCGGCCCAGGTCGCCACGGCCCTCGTGAACGGCGCCGTCACCGGCGCGGTCACCAGCCCGGGCTCCGGTTCGCCGAACCGGCTCCTGAAGATCGTCCCGTAAGACGAGGTTCCCCGCGCCCCACCGGGGCGCGGGGAACTGCGCGACCAGCCACACCGAACCCGCAGCGAACAACGACGCCTTCCGCATCTTGACTGCCCCTGGAGGGTTGCGCGACATTGAAGCCCGGCATCCGGCGCTTCGGGGGGCAAAGTCGCCAATGCAGACCTTAGGTACCAAGCCATCTTCATCAGACCCATCCTCACCCGGCGGTGACGGGCGGTCGCGGCAGGATCCGGAGAGGGACCTGCTGCCGCTGCTCGCGGGCGCCGCCGCGGCGATCGCGGGGGTCGGCGCGGTGCTCGCGCTCGCCGACCTGGACTCACCCCTGCGCGCCCCGTTCACGCTCTTCTTCCTGCTGGCCGCACCCTCGGCCGCGGTCGCGACCGCATTGCGCGGACTGGAACCGTTCGGCCGGACCGTGGCGTCTCTAGCAGCAGCGGTAGCGGTCAACTTCCTGGTCGCCCAGGGCATGCTCGCTGTGCACCGGTGGTCGGTCCGGGGAGGAATAGCGGCCGTGGCCGCACTGAGCACCCTCATTCTCCTGCTGGTCCTGGTACGGCGCTTGCGTGGCCGTACGGTGAGAAGACGGGCTTCCTGACGTGGACATCAGCGTGTACCGCCCCGGCGAACTGACTTCCGCCGACCGGGCGGCGTGGACGGCTCTGCAGTCCAAGGCGCACCTGCACGGCTCGTCCGAGCTCGCGAACCCTTTCCTGTCACCGGAGTTCACGCTCGCGGTGGGGCGCTGCCGGCGCGGGGTGCGCATAGCCGTCGTCCGGGAGGGCGGCGAACCCGCGGCCTTCTTCCCGTTCCAGAGAACCACCACCGGCGTCGGCCGGGCCATCGGCCTCGGCGTCTCGGACTGCCAGGGCGTCGTCCACCGGCCCGGCTTCACCTGGGACGCGCGGGAACTGCTGCGGGCCTGCGGGCTCTCGGTGTGGGAGTTCGACCACCTGGCGGAAGGCCAGGCGCCGTTCGAGGCGGGAGCCTCCGGCGCCTTCCCGTCCCCGGTCATGGACGTCGACCAGGGCTACGAGGCGTACCTGCGCCAACTGCGCGCCCAGTCACCGAAGTTCACGAAGACGACGCTCGCCAAGGGACGCAAGCTCGGCCGCGACCACGGGGAGGTGCGCTATGTGCACGACGAGCGCGACCCCGGGGCGCTGCGCACGCTGATGGCGTGGAAGTCGGCGCAGTACCGCAGGACCGGGCGCAGCGACCGTTTCGCGCAGGCCTGGATCACCCAGCTCGTACATCAGCTCTTCCACAGCCGTTCCGAGTCATTCGCCGGGATCCTGTCGGTGCTCTACGTGGGCGACAAGCCGATCGCCGCGCACTTCGGGCTGCGTTCCGACCGCGTCCTGGCGTGCTGGTTTCCCGCGTACGACCCGCAGTTCTCGAAGTACTCCCCCGGACTTGTCCTGCATTTGCGCATGGCCGAGGCGGCCGCCGCCGACGGCATCGCCTACCTGGATCTGGGCCGGGGCCAGAAGGAATACAAGGACTCCCTCAAGACACGTGAACTCGCCGTGTCCGAAGGGTGGGTTACGCGCCGCCATCCAGTGGCACTCGGGCACCGGGCGCGACGCGCCCCTGTCCGGGCCCTGCGCAACGCGGTGCTTGCGCGGCCGGAGTTGTTCGAGCCGGCCGACAAAATGCTCAAACGGATGGGCAAAATCCGTTCGGGTAGTCAGGTAACGACCAAAACAACGGAAACGTGAGGTCTCGTTCCAGGTCTTGCCATAGGGACTCAACCATCAATACCGTCGTACATCCACCCGCATCGGTCCATCACCGCATATGCGATCTAGGGGAGGGCTCAAGATCGCGACGATGGGCCCGGCGCGGGGCGCGGTAGGGGGGTGCCGTGCTCGGTGACCGCACTTGTGCCGAGTCGTGCCGCGCGACCGACCTTGCCAGTCGGCCAGCTTTGCCAACTCACCCGGCATGTACGGAGATCCATTTCCGCATGCCGTAAGTGATAACCCCCCTTTCGAACCGGACAAAGAGCCGGACTGCCCAGGGGCGGGCGGTCCACCGGACGAGAGGGACCAGACTCATGAGCTCAGTCCTGCGCCCAGCTGTTTCGGGCCAAGATCCGTCATCAATAGCCAGCAAGTACCGACCCATCTCCTCTCACCTGGCCATAGCGCCTCCGGTGAGCGTCGTGATTCCCGCCATGAATGAGGCGGAGAATCTCCCGTACGTCTTCAAGACCCTTCCCCAGTGGATTCACGAAGTGGTTCTCGTCGACGGCAATTCCACCGACAACACCGTCCAGGTGGCCCGCGAGCTGTGGCCCGACGTCAAGGTCGTCGAGCAGCTCGGCAAGGGCAAGGGCGACGCCCTGATCACCGGGTTCGCGGCCTGCACCGGCGACATCATCGTGATGGTCGACGCGGACGGTTCGGCCGACGGCAACGAGATCGTTTCGTACGTCTCCGCGCTGGTCTCCGGCGCGGACTTCGCGAAGGGCTCGCGGTTCGCCAACGGCGGCGGCACGGACGACATGACGCCGATCCGCAAGCTGGGCAACTGGGCACTGTGCACGATCGTCAACCGGAAGTTCGGCGCCCGCTACACCGACCTCTGCTATGGCTACAACGCGTTCTGGCGGCACTGCCTCGACGAGATCGACCTCGACTGCACCGGGTTCGAGGTGGAGACGCTGATGAACATCAGGGTGGTCAAGGCGGGGTTGAAGGTCCAGGAGATCCCGAGCCACGAGTATCTGCGGATCCACGGCGCGAGCAATCTGCGGGCCGTAAGAGACGGGCTGCGCGTGCTCAAGGTGATCCTCAGGGAGCGCTCCAACCGGCGGTCGCTGCGCCGCCGGCACGCCATGGAGCTCAACTCCGCCCGAGGAGAGGTGTCTTGAGAACCCCGGACATCTCCGTGGTGGTCTGCGTCTACACCGAGGACCGCTGGGAGGACATTCTCGCGGCGGTCGCCTCGGTGCGGACGCAGTCCCGGCCGGCCCTGGAGACACTCCTGGTCGTGGACCACAACCAGGCGCTCCTGGACCGGCTCACGAAGGAGTACAAGGAGACCGAAGGGGTGCGGGTGCTCGCCAACGCGGGCCCCCGCGGCCTCTCCGCGGGCCGCAACACCGGCATCGCCGCCTCGTACGGTGACGTCATCGCCTTCCTCGACGACGACGCGGTGGCCGAGCGCGACTGGCTGCTCCACTTCGCCGAGGGGTACGAGGATCCGCGGGTCATGGCCGTCGGCGGCCGTACGGTGCCGATCTGGGCGTCGGGGCGCCGACCGGCCTGGTTTCCCGAAGAGTTCGACTGGGTCGTGGGCTGCACGTACAAGGGTCTGCCGTCCGGTCGCGTCCAGGTCCGCAACGTACTCGGCGGCAACGCCTCGTTCCGGCGCACGGCCTTCGACGCGGCGGGCGGCTTCGCGACCGGCATCGGCCGCGACGGCGACAAGCGGCCGCTGGGCTGCGAGGAGACGGAGCTGTGCATCCGCCTCACCCGCGCCAGACCGGACGCGATCCTGCTGATCGACGACCGCGCGGTGATCCACCACCGGGTGCCCGAGGCGCGCGAGCACTTCGGGTACTTCCGCACGCGTACGTACGCCGAGGGTCTGTCGAAGGCCCTGGTGGCGCGAAGTGTCGGCGCCGGCAAGGGCCTTGAGTCCGAGCGCCGCTACACCACGCGCGTGCTGCCCGCCGGAGTGGCGCGCGGGCTGCGCGACGCGCTGCTCGCCCGCCCGGGCGGCGCGGGCCGGGCGGGCGCCATCGTCAGCGGAGTGGTGACGGCGGCCGGGGGGTACGTTCTCGGGAGCGTCCGAGCACGCAAGGGTGGGACCGAGTTCTCGGTGGTCCCGATCGCCCGGATCGAGGGGGCCGAACGATGAGCGACCAGCGCGTGCCGATTCTCATGTACCACTCGGTCGCCACGGCGCCCAACGACGCGACCCGAGCGCTGTCGGTGGCCCCCGAGGCGTTCACCGAACAGATGACACTGCTGAGCGACTTGGGGTTCACGCCGGTCAGCACCGCCGAGCTGGCGAGGTGCTGGCGATCATCGGGGCCACTCCCCCGGCGTCCCATGCTGATCACCTTCGACGACGGCTACGAGGGCGTGCACCGGCACGCGCTGCCCGTGCTCACCAAGCACGGCTTCCCGGCCACGCTGTTCGTGTCGACCGGCTGGCTGCGCGGCGCGTACGACACCGGCGGTGCCCTGGACGAGATGCTCGACTGGGACCAGGTGCGCGAACTGGCGGACGCGGACGTCGAGATCGGCGGGCACAGCCATACGCATCCGCAGCTGGACCAGCTGGCCGACGACGCGCTGTCGTTCGAGTTGCTGCGGTGCAGGGAAGTGATCGCCGACGAACTGGGCACCCGTCCCGTGTCGTTCGCGTACCCGTACGGCTACTCCAGCCGCCGGGTGCGCCGGGCGGTGCGCGAGGCGGGGTTCGGACAGTCGCTCGCCGTCGGCAACGGTCTCGCGCGGCGCCGCCAGGGGCCGTACGCGTTGCAGCGGGTCACCGTGCGCCGCGCCACCGGAATCGAGGAGTTCGAGCGGCTCGTCGAGGGCCGCGCGATCGCCCGTATCTTCGCCAGGGACCGTGTCCTCACCAAGGGGAACGCCATGGTCCGCAGAGCACGACAGGTTCGCCGGAAGGCCATCCGTTCCCGTGTCTGACACGACCACCGCGGCCCAGGCCGACACGCCCGCGCCCGAGGCACCCGAGCGGTCCGGGCGCCGCCTCCGCCTGCCCGGCCTCGGCAGGTCGTCCGGCGGCAGCCCGCTGTTCCGGAATGCCTATGCCCTGATGCTCAACACGGGGATCTCGGCCGTGCTCGGGCTCGGCTTCTGGCTGGCCGCGGCCCGCTACTACTCCGAGTCGGCGGTCGGCCAGGGCTCGGCGGCGATCGCCGCGATGAAGCTCCTCGCGGGGCTCACCGCGGTGACGCTGACGGGCGCCCTCGCGCGCTTCATCCCGATCGCGGGGCGCCACACGGGCCGTCTGATCTTCCGTACGTACGCGGGCAGTTCGCTGGTCGTGGCGGTGGCCGCGGGCGTCTTCCTGCTCACGCTGGACCTCTGGGGTCCCTCGTACCGCTTCCTGCACGGTCCGCTCAACGGCCTCGGATTCATCCTGGCCGTGGTCGCCTGGTCGGTGCTGACGCTGCAGGACGGGGTGCTGACCGGCCTGCGGAGCGCGCTGTGGGTGCCGGTCGGCAACACCGTGTTCTCGGCGGTGAAGCTGGTGCTGCTCGTCGCGTTCGCCGCGGCGATCCCGACCACGGGTGTCTTCGTGTCGTGGGTCGCGGCCATCGCGGTGTCCGTGCTGCCGCTGGGCTGGCTGGTGTTCCGGCGTCTGGTGCCCCGGCATGTGAAGGCGACCGAGGATCACGCCGAGCCGCCGACGATGAGGGAGATCGGCCGGTTCCTGGCGGGCGACTACACCGGCTCGCTGTTCTCGCTCGCCGTGGTGTACCTGGTCCCGGTGATCGTCGCGGCGCAGGTCAGTTCCGCCGACAACGCGTACTTCTACATCGCGATCACCATCGGCGGCACCGTCAACCTGCTCGCCATCAACATGGGCGCCTCGCTCACCGTCGAGGGCTCGCACGACCCGGCGCGGCTGGCCGCGAACACCCGGGCCGCGCTGCTCCGGATGGCGCGGATCATGCTGCCGGTGGGCGCGCTGCTGTTCTTCGGGGCGCCGTTCGTCCTGGGTGTGTTCGGCCAGGGGTACGCCGACGCGGCGACCCCGCTGCTGCGCTGGTTCGCGGTCGGCGGGGTGCTGCGGGTCGTGATGGAGACGTACTTCGCGGTGCTGCGCGCGCAGAGCCGGACCGCCGGACTCGCTTGGCTGCAGGGCCTGTTGTGTGTGCTGGTGCTCGGTCTCACGGTGATCCTGCTGCCCCGCATGGGCCTGGCGGGCGCGGGTGTCGCGGAGGTCTGCAGCCTCGCGGTGATCGTGGCGGTCTCGGCTCCCAAGCTGTACCGGATCGTCAGGACCGCGCCGGCCGACGCCGTGCCCGAGCAGGCGGCGCCCGACGGGGACCTGGCGGATCTGGGTCCCCGCGAGGTGTCCGCGGCCAAGGCGGGCGAAGCGCGGCGCGGCCCGGCCTGGGCGCGGCAGCTCGACTCGGACACGCTGGCGCTCGGCGTCCATCTCGACTTCGACCACATGGAGCGGCGGCCCGACGTACGGCCCGGTCCTGGGACACCGCCCACCGGGACGCCGGCGGTCAAGTGGCCGGAGCCCCCGCCGGGCGACCAGCCCGAGCACGGCCCGGGCGACGGACCCGACCACCGGCCGACCTGGGCGCTCAGGGCGCCCCTCCAACTGCCCGCCCCACGGGTGGAGGTGGGCCTGCCCGTGGAGGAACGGGAGCCTGGCTCGGAGACCTCCCTCGGACCGGCCTCCGAGTCCGAGCGGGGCGCGGCCGGTCCCGTACACGAAGGGGGCGCTACGGGGCCCGTACGTGAGCCGGGTGCGCAGCCCGGACCAACCGGCCCGCCCGGCCCGCCCGGCCCGCCGATGTCCGTGTGGGAGCGGCTGCGGCCGACCCGGACCGGTGTGGTGCTCGGCTGTCTGCTGGCGGCGGCGCTCGTTCTGTACTGGGTGCCCGCGTCCGGTCTCGGCGAGACCGATCTCGACCGGATGGGCGGGCTCGGACTGATCTCCGTGCTGCCCATGCCGACGCTGGCCGGGGCCGCGCTGCTGGTCACGGTGTTCGCCTCGCTGCTCTGGCGCGGCCGCGAGCACACGGGCCTGCTCATGGTCACGCTGCTGGCCACCGTGGTGTCGCTGCACGCGCTGCCCGCGGTGATCGAGACCGAACCGCGGTTCGCGACGGCATGGCAGCATCTCGGGTTCCTCGACTACATCGACCGGACCGGGTCCGCCGTGCCCGACCTGGACGCGCGCTGGAGCTGGCCGGGCTTCTTCGCGGCGGCCGCCTTCGTGGCGAAGGCCTGCGGGGTCAACGACCTCACCGAGGTCATCCGCTGGTGGCCGCTGACCATGCAGCTCCTCTATCTGGCACCGCTGTTCCTGCTCGTGCGCCATATGCGGGCGAGCTGGCGGGCCAAGTGGACCGGCATCTGGATCTTCGTGCTCAGCGGCTGGGTCGGCCAGGACTACTTCTCGCCGCAGGGCTTCACGTACCTCCTCTATCTCGTCTTCGTGGCGATCCTGCTCGTGTGGTTCCGGGCGCCGCGCGTGCTGTGGACCAAGCGGCGGCCCGGCGAGCTGGAGGTCGAGCCGACCGACCGGCGTCAGCGGGCCGTCCTGCTCATGGTCGTCATCGGGCTGTTCATGGCGACCGTCCCGGCCCACCAGCTCACGCCCTTCGTGATGCTGGGCGTCCTCACGGTCCTTGTTCTGGTCGGCCGCTCCGAACTGCGCGGGCTGCCCATCCTGTTCGGCGTCATGGTCGCCGTCTGGGTGGGCTTCCTCGCCGAGCCCTACTGGTCGGGGCACTTCGACGAACTGTTCGGCGGGGTCGGCGGCGTGGGCGGCAACGTGTCGTCGTCGGTCTCCGGCCGTATCGAGGGCGGCAGTTCGACCCACAAACTCGTCCTCTACGCGCGCGTGGCGCTCGCCGGCGGCGTGATGGCTCTGGCCTGCTGGGGCTGGTGGCGACGGCGCGACTACAAATACCGCGAACGGTCGCTGCTCGTCCTCACCTTCGTCCCGTTCCTGGGCTTCGGCATGCAGTCGTACGGCGGCGAAATGGCGCTGCGCGTCTTCATGTTCGCCCTGCCCGGCGCGGCGCTGCTCGCCGGACTCGCGCTCTTCCCGCGCACCGGCGTCACCGCGAAGGAACGCGACCGCGACCGGCTGAGCCTCGCCCCGCTCGCCGCCCTGATGGCGGGCCTCGTCCTGATGGGCGGCTTCCTGGTGGCCCGCTGGGGCAACGAGCCGTTCGAGCGGATCCGGCCGGGTGAGGTCGCGGCCATGGAGTACGTGTACGCGCACGACAAGCCGACCGCACGGCTGCTGTGGCTGAGCGACGACACGGTGAACACCGTGACGCCCTCGATCCCTTGGGGCGCCCGGGACATGGAGAGGGTGGAGTACGTGCCGACGCTCGCGCCGACCGACCCCGTCCTGGTCTCGGGCCTGGTCAAGTCGCTCAAGGACGCGGGCCCGAACTCGTACCTCATGATCAACCGTGGTCAGGTGACCTATCTCCAGATGGACGTGGGCTACTCGAAGACCTGGGAGGACCGGCTCCTGCGCAACCTCGACGACCGGAAGGAACTGAAGAGGGTCTTCGTCAACGATGACGCCACCGTCTACGCGCTGGCCGAACAGCCCGAGGGCAAGGCCGCGCAGGCCGATCCCGGACCGATCGGGCCCCAGGTGACCTGGACTCCGTGGTCGGTCGTCGGGGGGTTCGCGGCGATCGCGCTGATCGTGCTGCTCACGACGCGCGAGGTGGTGCGGGTGGCCGTCCGGCCGGGCGTGCGGCAACTGCGGTGGCTGCAGAGCAGTTTCTGGTTCTCGTTGCCGTTGCTGGCGGTGTTGCTGGCTTCGTTGGTGCAGCGGTTCCTGACGATGGCCTGAGGGATGGTCCTGGTCCGACGGTGAAGTGGCTTACCGGGTAAGCCACTTCACCTCGTACGCGTCCATGTCGAAACTCTCCCCGTCGATCTCCGTGCTGATCTTCCGGTCCAGGGTGTTGACCACGAGGACGGCCTTGTCGTCGGCGAGGACCCGTACGTTCGGTACGTCGTCGGCGGCGACGGAGACCTGCTCGTATTTCGTTCCGGGCGGGAACTCCTCGCTGAAGCGGGAGACGAGGTCGAGCATCGGCATCGGTTCGCCGCCGTCGGCGCGGTCGGTCGGGGTCCACAGGCAGCCGGCGCAGTCGGCGCCCTTCTCCTTCTCCGGGTTCCAGTAGAAGGCGGAGGTGGTGCCGCCGCGGGCCATCGCGATCAGCCCCGAGGCCTGGACGGCGACGCGGTGCGGCTCGGACCAGTCGTCGCGGTCGTCGTCGGCGTCGGCCGGCTCCACGTAGTACTCGGCCCACCACAGCGGCAGGTCACCGGTCCGTTCGCGCACCCAGCGGCTGACGGCCGTGAACTTCTCGGTGGCCGCGAACTCGTCCGGCAGCAGGTCGTCGTCCTTGGTGTAGCTGGAGCCGTCGACGACGACGAAGTCCGCGCCCGCCTTGTTCTTGTTCCAGTGGTCGAAGGCATCGAGAACCCGCTGGTCCGCGGTGCCCCAGGTGCCCTTCAGCGTCGGCGAGGCGTCTTCCTTCTGGCGTGGGTCGAGGCTGTCCATCACCAGATAGGGCCCGCCTACCTGGATGTCCTCGTCGACCTTCTTGAGCGCCTTGTAGACCAGGTTGTACAACTCGGTGTAGCCCTCGTAGTCCCAGCGGGCCTCGGCGTCGTTCCAGAACCCCTTGAACTCGTTCCAGACGATGAAGTGGCGTACGTCCGGGTAGCGCTTGGCGACGGTCGCGGCGAGCGCGGCGTAGTCCTTGTAGTGGGCGCGGTCCGGAGCGGTCTCCAGGGCCTCCTGGCTCCAGTCGGTGTTGCCGGAGCCGGACTTGCCGCCCTTCATCCAGTCCGGCGCGCAGCACAGGGTGACGACCGGGGTGCCGCCCGACTCGCGGACGAAGTCGATACGGCGGTCCATGTCCTCGAAGTCGTACCGCCCCTTGACCGGCTCTGGGTTGTCCGAGCCCCAGCCCATGATGTGCTGGATCTGCGGGAGGGGCTGCTCACCGAGGCGCTCCGCCACCCGCTTCGTGGCGGCGCCGGGGCCCTCGTCGGCGCTGAACTGGGTGTGGGTGAAGCCCCATCCCACTTCCGGTTTCGTCTCCTCCGGAGGGACGGCGGGCGTCCCGTGCACCTTGTCACCGTCCCGAGTCGTGCCGACATCACTCGCCCCGTCCCCGGGCAGCGTGTTGAGCAGGGTGAGCACCAGGGCCAGAGCGGCCGCGCCCACACCGAGCAGAGCGGTGAGCCGCCACCGCCGTGCCCCCGAATTCCACCCATGACGTCCCATCAAGGGCAACAGTAACGGCGTGGCTTGGCGGTAGGACAGGTTCCGTCATCCACAGACCGGTAACAGGACGGAGGGGATACACCGGGAGCCAGCGCCTGTCCGGCGGCACACCGGACACGCGGTGACATCCTTGCCCTCCGGGGTGCAACCCGGAAAGCGGATGCACAGGGCGCCCGGGTGACGGATCATGTCGGCATGTCTGCGAACCCACACGACGCTCTGCCGATCCGGCTCAACGTCGACGACAGCGACTCGCCGTCGGACGTCGTCGACGCGCTGTTCCTCGGCCGCTTCGCGACGGGCGAGCAGCCGCACTCGCACTCGGCGAACATCGACCGAGTACGGTCCGGGGCGACGCTGCTGCCGCCGGGCGCCCGGGTGTTGCGCTCCGCACGCGACGACGACCGCAGCGCGACGCTCGCCGAGGGAGACGGCTGGACGGTGCTGGTGTCGCGCTGGAACCGGGGTGCCGACGTCACGGTCACCGCGACCAGCGAGGAACTGGCCGCGAAGGTGCTCGGCCAGGCCACGGACGGCGCGGCCGACGAGCCCGAACCGCAGCCGGAGAACGTGACGATGGGGTTCTGGTACGTGTCGCCGCGGCGTGGCCCGCATCGCACGACCCGACAGATCTCGGCGGGTACGTGGGACGAGGTGCGGACGAACTACACCGCACCGGTCGCGGACGCGATGGACGAGCTGATGAAGACGACGCCGGAGAACATCGCGGGCCGTCTGCTGCTGCTCCACGGTCCGCCGGGTACGGGCAAGACGTCGGCGCTGCGCACCCTGGCGCGCTCGTGGCGGGACTGGTGCCAGGTGGACTGCGTGCTGGACCCCGAGCGGCTCTTCTCCGACGTCGGCTATCTGATGGACATCGCGATCGGCGAGGAGGACAGCACGGGGAAGGGCCGCTGGCGGCTGCTCCTGCTGGAGGACTGCGACGAGCTGATCCGCGGCGAGGCCAAGCACACGGCCGGCCAGGCACTCTCGCGCCTGCTCAATCTCACCGACGGCCTGCTGGGCCAGGGCCGCAACGTGCTGGTGGGCGTGACGACCAACGAGGACCTGGAACGCCTCCACCCGGCCGTGGTCCGCCCCGGCCGCTGCCTCGCCCGCATCGAGGTCGGGCCGTTGACCCGCCGTGAGTCGGCTGCCTGGCTCGGCACGGAGGAGGGCCTCGGCCGCGAGGGAGCGACCCTGGCCGAGCTGTACGCACTGCGCCGGGGGACGACGCCGACTTCGGTACCGGACCAGCGCGCGGGCGCGGACGCGGGGTTGTACCTGTAGCCGCCACTGGGCTGTGCCTGCGATTGAGGTACCTGGCACTGGGCTGTACCTGTCATTGGGCGTACCCGTCACTGGGAGTACCCGTCACTGGGCCGCACCTCTTATTGGGCCGCACCTCTTATTGGGCTGCATCTGCCGTGCACTCGCGCGTCTCACCGGCGCGGGTACGCCCTCACCGGTGTTTCTATGGGTGTATGACCCTGTTCGTCGGCACGTCGGGGTGGCAGTACAAGGACTGGCGCGGCGTCGTGTACCCGGCCGCGTTGCCCACGCGGCTCTGGCTCGAGGAGTACGCGGCGCGGTTCGCCACGGTCGAGATCAACAACGCCTTCTACCGGCTGCCGTCGCGGGAGACCTTCGAGGCCTGGCGGGAGCGCACACCGCCGGACTTCGTCGTCGCCGTCAAGGCGAGCCGCTTCCTGACCCACATCAAACGGCTGCGGGACCCCGAGGAGCCGGTGCACCGGCTGATGAGCCACGCCGCCGGACTCGGCGACCGGCTCGGACCCGTGCTGCTCCAGCTCCCGCCCACGCTGCGCGCCGACGCCGGTCTCCTCGACGACTGCCTCGCCCACTTCCCGGCCGGCACCCGGGTCGCGGTCGAACCGCGCCACGACTCCTGGTGGACACCCGCGGTGCGCGACGTGCTCGAGACACGGGGCGCCGCGTTGTGCTGGGCCGACATCCTGGCCCGGCCGGTGACTCCGCTGTGGCGGACGGCCGACTGGGGCTATGTGCGCTTCCACGTCGGACGGGCCCGGCTGTGGCCGCACTACGGTCGGCAGTCCCTGATGACCTGGGCACGGCGGATCGCGGACACCTGGCCCGACGACCACGAGGTGTACGCGTACTTCAACAATGATCCGCACGCCGCGGCGGTCCTCGACGCGAGGGTGTTCGCACGGGCCGCCACGACGACGGGCCTGACCGTCACCCGCACCCCGCGCCGCCTGCCGCCCGCCACGGAGGACGCCACGGATGCCGGAGCCTGAGGCGGGGCACGGCCCTGCCCCTGGCGGGGAGCGAAGTCCTGGTCAGGGACCGAACCGAACCCTCAGTCCCCGTACCGCGCACCCTCAGTCCCCGTACGCCGCACGCAGCGCATCCCGAGCCGCATCGAGCGCCGCCCGCTCGGGAAGCCCGAGGCGGCGGACGCGCTCGGCGTAGGCCTGGGCGGCAGCGGCGGCTTCCCGGGAAGCCGCGTCACCCGCGGCGGCGACGAACGTTCCGTTGCGCCCCCGGGTCTCGATCACCCCGTCCGACTCCAGCGCCCGGTACGCCTTGGCGACCGTATTGGCCGCGAGGCCCAGCTCATCGGCCAGCCCCCGCACGGTCGGCAGCCGGTAGCCCACCGGCAGCGCCCCCGCATGAGCCTGCTCGGAAATCTGGGCGCGCACCTGCTCGTAGGGCGCGACCCCCGCACCGTCATCGATGTCGATCTTCAACGTCACGCAGCGATTGTCCCGCAACCCCGGGAAATTGGGAGGCACCCGGCCACACGCCCCCGTAGCGTGCGACCTCATGACTGTGATCGTTCGCGACTTCCGCGCAGGAGACGCCGAGGGCTTCGCCCGCATCCGGCACCTGGCGCTTCCCTTCATGCTCTCCACCCCCGAGGCCATCCTCTACGACGTCGCGCACAGCCATCCCGACGCCCACTTCCAGCCGCTGGTCGCGGAGAGGGACGGCGAACTCATCGGCACGGCCCAGGTCGGCTTCGCGCACGACAGCCCGCAGCCCGGCCAGGGCTACCTGAACGTGTACGTGCACCCGGACCGCCAGGGCCAGGGCGCGGGCTCCCTGCTCGTGAAGACCGCCGAGGAACGCCTCTCCGGCCTGAACGCGACGAAGCTCTTCTCCTGGGTCCTGGACAAGCCCGCGAACCGCGCCTTCGCCGAGACGCGCGGTTACCGCGCGAGCCGCTCAGCGCACTTCCTCCGCCTGGACCTCGCGAACGGCACCCTGCCACCGCTCCAAGAGCCGCCGACGGGCGTCGAAGTGCGCTCGGCCGCGGACTTCGCGGGCGACCCGCGCCCGCTGTTCGCCCTGGACGCGGAGGCATCCGGGGACGAACCGAGCGACATCGACTACGAGTTCACGAACTACGAGGCATGGCTGAAGGAGACCTGGCAACACCCGCTCTTGAGCCAGGAGCTGACCTCCATCACGGTCGTCGACGGCCGCCCCGCCGCGTTCAGCGCCGCCCGCACCGACGGCGGCACCCGCTACGGCACCGTGATGACGGGCACGGCCCGGGCCCACCGCGGCCGCGGTCTCGCCAAGCTCGCCAAGAACGACTCCCTGCACCGCGCCCGCGCCGCCGGCTTCACGGAGGCGTTCACGGGCAACGACTCCGGCAACGGCCCGATGCTCGCGATCAACAAATGGTTCGGCTACGAGATCTGCGCCACCGAGATGCGCTACATCCGCGAACTCTGACGAGCTCGATCCCCTCGCCCGCGAGGGCGGCGTCGAAACGCTGCCCAGCCGGCCAACAGCCCCGCACCCGACACCCCGCTCCTTGCTCCTTGCTCCTCGCTCCTCAAGGCACGGCGATCACCACGTACCGCTCGTCCGCCACCTCCCGTCCCCACAGCAGCGAGTCGCCGGACAGCCGCTCCACGCGCACGTCCTCCGCGAGGGGCGCGAGCAGCTCGGTCAGCCGGTCGGCGGATATGCCGACCGGGCTCACGGTCCCCCACACACCCTCTATGAGGACGAGCCGTCCGCCGGGCCGGAGCAGCCCCCGCCAATGCGCCAGAACGCGGCCGGGATCGGGCAGCGTCCACAGCACATGGCGGACGAGGACGACATCGAACCGCTGCTCTCCGACCGGCGGGGCGGCCGCGTCACCTACCAGGAAGGCCGCGTCACGCCCGGCCAGCTTGGCGCGGGCGAGGTCGACCATGCGCGGCGACAGGTCGACCCCGGTGACCCGATGTCGCTCCTCGGACGCGAGGAGCGACAGGCTGCCGGTGCCGCAGCCCAGATCGAGCACGTCGGACGGGCGGGGCGGCAGCCAGCCGCGCAGTCTGGCCGCCCACGCCTCGCGCACGGCGGGGTCCCGCAGCCCGTGGTCCGGCTCGTCGTCGAAGGAGGCGGACTCGGCGTCCCAGTCGATACCTGACCGCTCTTCACCAGCACTGTTACTCGTCATGCGCCCAGAGTGACACCCGCCACTGACAACGGGACTTTTCACCAGTCATGCGAGCGACCCACGAGTGACAGGCGGGCAACGGACAACCGACCGATAAACGACCAATGACCGATCTGACAGCGGAAACGTGACAACCGCCACTGACAAGCCGCCCACCGATGAGTCACTCTCCCCGGAACGGTCTACCTCCGTGAAAACGCGGAACTCGGTAGACGCAAGGAGGCAGCCATGCGCCGCGTAACCGTGCAGAAGCCCCTGAGGAAGTCGGAATCCCGCCGCGTGCGGGAGGACGCAGACGAACGCCCCGCCGAGCGTCCGGAGGTTCGAAAGGACATCCATCGCACGTGGTGGCCGGACGGGTGAGCCGGCCGAGTTCGGCAGCCATGAGAACCGCCTGGCCCGACCCGGGCAGCGATGAAAGCCGTCAGGGCGTCAGCCGCTTGCGGTAGTGGAGCCGGTCGTACGGCCCGTCCCCGCGGCGCTCCATGAGTTCGTACCCGAACTTCGGGTAGAGCCTCTGGTTCTCCCACATCATCACGTTTGTATAGAGCCTGACCTCGGGCAGTCCGAGCGCACGCGCGCGTGCGTCCACGAATTCGAGGAGCCGCCGCCCCACGCCCTGCCCATGGGCGTCCGGGTGCACGGCGATGCTGTCGAGGAACAGATGGTCCTCGTACGCCTCGATGACCACGAGCCCGATCACGGGCTCCCCCGTGACGAACACTCGTCCCGCTGCGACATTGGCGGCGTGGTCCGCCTCCATGGGCACCGGAACCACCCCGATGCGCTCGATGTAGTGGTGATACGCCGCGTCGGTGACCGCCTTCACCGCGGCGACGTCGCCCGCGACGGCCGGGCGGATCTCGGAGTCGTCGGAGCCTTCGGCGTCTTCGGCGTCTTCGGCGTCTTCGGCGTCGTACGGGGTGTCTGTCATGGCCGGACGGTACCTACCTGATCGCAGTCTGAGCACTCCCTTAAGCGGACCATAAGGATCGCCCTCACCCGTCCTCATCAGGCGATTTCGCGGTTCCGAGGGGCTAGCTTGCTGATCGCCCCCAGGCATCTCAGGCACGCCGGGCCCCTGGTGCCCGCGCCCCCAGGACCGTTTCGAGGAGTTCCCCCATGTCTGCTCGCCGCAAGGCTGTCGCCATCGCCGCCGTCAGCGCCGCGCCGCTCGCCCTGACCGCGCTCGCCGTCGGCCCGGCCGCCGCGCACGGTTCGATGACGGACCCGGTGAGCCGGGTCGCGGCCTGCTATGCGGAGGGCCCGGAGAGCCCCCGCTCCGCGGCCTGCAAGGCGGCCGTCGCGACCAGCGGCACCCAGGCCCTCTACGACTGGAACGGGGTCAACATCGCGAACGCGGCGGGCAGGTCGAAGCAGATCATCCCCGACGGAAAGCTGTGCAGCGCGGGCAACGACAAGTACAAGGGCCTCGACCTGGCCCGCGCCGACTGGCCGGCCACCCAGCTGACCTCGGGCAACCGCACCTTCCGCTACAAGGGAACCGCCCCGCACAAGGGCTCGTTCGAGTTGTACGTCACCAAGGACGGCTACGACCCGGCGAAGCCGCTCAAGTGGTCGGACCTGGAGGAGAAGCCGTTCCTCAAGGTCACCGACCCGAAGTTGGAGAACGGCGACTACGTCTTCGACGGGGTCGTCCCGGTCAAGTCGGGCCGCCATCTGATCTATTCGGTCTGGCAGCGCTCGGACTCCCCCGAGGCGTTCTACACCTGCTCGGACGTCGTCTTCGGAGAGGGCGGAAACGGCGGCGGGGGCGGTCGGGGCGACGGCGGCGGGCAGGGCGCCGGCGCGGAGGCCTCCGCCGCCCCGACCGCGTCGGCCCCGTCCGACAAGGAGATAGCCGACGGCACCGACAAGTCGTCCGTGGAGCACGACGGTCACGGCGACGACGACCCGAAGACCCAGGCGACGGCTACGGCAGCCGCGGGCACGGACACCGAATCCGGATCCACTGAGACGACGACGACGGCGACGGACGGCTCCGGCGCCGACTCGTCGACCGATGCCGAACCCGCCGGCGCCACGGAGAACCTCGCCGAGACCGGTGGCGACAGCACCACCTCGTACATCGCGATCGGTGGGGCGACCGCCCTGGCGATCGGTGCCGCGGCGCTGTTCGCCTCGGTCCGTCGCCGTACGGTGAGCGGCGGCCGCCACAGCCGCTAGTCGGTAGCCGGTAGCGGGTAGTCGGTCCGCCGACCGGTCAGCCGATCCCGGAGAGACAGGTGGTCGGGGTGGCGTGCGCCGGATCCAGGGCGTTCGCCACCTCGTGGAACGCGATCCGGTCGAAGAGTCCGATCGCCGCGTGTTCCGAGAGGTCGGCCGGACACAGGTCCTGGATCAGGACGTTGCGTACGTTCGGACCGTCGAGGTACTGCGAGCGGTATGGCGTGACCACCTCGTCGTACTTGGTGGCGATGACCGTGTAGCGGACGCCCGGCACGGTGTCGCCGCCCGCGTTGAGCTTGGTCAGGAAAGCGGAGCCGGGCACTTGGTCGGCGAGGGCCGGGGTGGCCGTGGAGAGCAGATCGCCCGCGCCGGGGAAGTACGGCAACAGGTTGGCGAGTCCGCCCAGGGTCGTGCCGTGGTTGTTGGGAGCGATGCCGACGAGGGCGTTCACCTTGGCGGCTCCGCCGAGGAACTTCAGGTAGTGGCGGGGCATCAGACCGCCCTGCGAGTGGCCTACGAGGTCGGTCTCGGCGGCTCCGGTCGCGGTGAGCACCTTGTCGACGAAGCTCCGGAGCTGCTCTGCCGACTTGTCGATGGGGCCGAGGGCGTGGAAGAGCGGGACGCCGGGCAGCTGCCCGTAGTCGAGGGAGTAGACGCAGTAGTCGCGGTTCACCAGGTAGGGCGCGAGGGCGAGCCAGTTGTCGACGGAGTTCGCGAAGGTGCCGTGGACGAGGACGACGGGACGGGGGTGGGCGGCGGACGGTTTGCAGGAGTAGTTGTTCCAGCCTCTGCTGGGGGCGCCCTTGCTGGGTGCGGATTCAGCCTGGGCGGTGGTGGCGGCGGGTGCGACGGTGGCGGGCACGACGGTGACCGCGGCGGTCAGCAGCAGCGCGGCCAGAGGTCTGAGCACTCGTTTCCAGGGCAGCATCGGGTGATCTCCTTGCGGCTCAAGGGAGTTGCGACGACGTACGCCCTGTGACCCGGATCACGAGGATGCTGTTCTTTTGACAAATTACGAGCGAGTAGCAAAAGAGTGAAGTTACGCGTCAGTAAAAACTTCCAGTGACAGGCGCGGGCGCTGACGCGTACCGATGAAGCATCACCAGGCGGGCTTGATGGGACCGTAGGGCGCAATACGCAGCAAACGGTCACGCAACGCCCGGACTTCACCTTCACCGAGCAACTCGACCCACGGCCGTACGGCTTCCGCGGCGGCCTCCTCCGCGGCGCGCGTACAGTCCCAGCCGCGCTCGGTGAGGACGACCAGCCGGGCACGCGCGTCCGCCGGGTGGGGCCGCCGTTCGGCGTATCCCTTGCGGACGATCTCCTCCACGAGCTGACTGGCGGCCTGCTTGGTCACGCCCAGATGGGCGGCGAGTTCGGTGACCGTCGCCCCGTCCGGGGCGAGCCGGGCGAACGCGAAGCCGTGCGCGGGTCGCACCCCCTCGAAGCCGCGGGCGACGACACCGTCGTTGATGCGCTGCGTGAGCTCGCCCGCGACGGCGAGCAGGGCGACGGACAGGGCCATGGCCTCGGAGTTCTGCACGCATGCATTGAAACACCGTTGACGGATTGGTCAACCTGCTTGACTATAGAGTCACATAGTCAAGTAGATTGACCATTCAGTCCCGCAGTCCGTCCATCACCGGAGGCAGCCGTGCCCGTCATTCGCTCTTCCGAAGCCGTCGTCCACGAGATCCACGGCGCCCGCTTCGTCTCGTACGCCACTCCCCTCAGCGGAAGCAAGGAGCTGTGCGCCTGGCGGGGCGAGATCCCCGCGGGTACGAAGGCGCCCGCGCACACCGTCAACCGTGAGGAGATCTTCCACCTCCTCTCCGGCGAACTGCTGATGACGCTCGACGGCCGCACCGAGCGAATCGCCGCGGGCGACACGGTGATCGTCACCCCCGGCGCGACACTCACCGTCGAGAACCCGACCGAAGAGACCGCGATCTCCTGGGTCACCACATCCATCGGCCTCCAGGCAGAACTGGCCGACGGCACGATCATCACCCCCCCATGGGCCAACTGACCTGCTGGGGGGCGCGTCCCTTCAGGGGCGCGGGGAACCGCGCGCCCAGCCACAACCGACCCGCACCCTCCAAACAACCCGCAGCTCCAGTACCGTCCTCCAAGCGGAGCGCCCCCGGCATCACCGCCCGCGGCCCGAACTTCGCCCGCACCCGGTCCGCCACCTCCTCGATGCGGCGGGCCTTCTCGTCCAACGGATCGAAGGTGAGCTGGTAGGAGGCCTGTTCAGCGGGATCCAGGCCCTCGGCCCGCAGGGCGATGCCGCGGACCCGGGCGCGCTGCAGGCCGAGCGCCTCGTACATGCGGTACGCGGCGTCGGTGAGGGCCGAGGAGTGGGCGGTCGGCTCGGAAAGAGTGCGGCTGCGGGTCGTTGTGGACCGGTCTGCGTAGCGGACGGTGAGGGTGAGCGTGCGGCACACCTTCTCCAGGGCGCGGAGCCGGGAGCCCAGTTCCTCGGCGGCGGAGAGCAGGGCGCGCCGGTGCCGGGACCGGTCCAACTCGTCGCGCTCGAAGGGTCGTTCGGCCGCGAGAGAGCGGGAGACGGCGTTCGGTACGACCCGGCCGCGGTCGATGCCCCGGGCCTGCTCCAGCAGTTCACGGCCGGTACGGGCGCTGGTGAGCCGTTGCAGCGTGGAGAGCGGCGCGGCGGCGACCTTGCCGAGGGTGTCGAGGCCGTACTCGCACAGGGTGCGCGCGGTGGCGGCGCCGACTCCGGGCAGGGCCCGTACCGGCTGTTCTTCGAGGAACTCCGCGAGGGCGCCGGGCTCTTCGGGCACCACGCGGGTCGTTCCGGGGCCGGCCTCCCGCAGGGCCATCCGGGCGAACATCGGCCCGGGTCCGGCGCCGATCGCGCAGTCGACGCCGTGCCACGCGAGCGCCCGTACCCGTATCAGCGAGGCCAGTTCCACGGCATCCCGCCCGAAGTACCGCTCCGCGCCCCGTAGATCCACCAACGCCCCGTCGGGCGGCAGCGCTTCGACGACGGGCGTGAACTCCTCCAGCACTCCGAGGAGTCGGGGCAGAGCGGCCTCGTACATCGGAGGCAGTTGGAAACGTACGCAAAGGATGGTCATCCCGCACTCCCCGGGCTCTGGTGCCACAACTTCCTTCCGCTCGCGGGCCCTTCGCCCGCCGGGCGCAGATCCGCCCACGGATTCATTTCGTATCCCGTGGGCATCTGGATTCGACGGCCGCCCGCCGAATCTCGACCGCCCCGGGAACCGTCCTCGGCCCCGCCGTCCCCCTGCGGCTCCGCCAGCCGCAGCGCCACTCCGTCCAGCCCTTCCGCGTCACGCAGTTCCACCAGGTCGGCGAGGTTCCAGGCGGCCGCCCCGACCACGCTGAGGCTGCGCGGGCCGCGGCGCTGCACCACCCCGCGCACCAGCAGCAGCCAGGAGTGGAAGACGGTGTGCGCGCAGGCGTCGTGGGAGTCGTCGAAGAAGGCGAGGTCGACCAGGCCCGTGCCGTCGTCCAGGGTGGTGAAGATGACCCGCTTGCCGGAGCGGATCGGCGGGGTCTGTGTGGCCGCCTTGGCGCCCGCGACCAGGACCGTCTCACCGTTCCGTGCCTCGCGAAGCCGTCGCGCCGACACCACGCCCAACTCGTCGAGGAACGCCCGGTGATCGTCCATCAGATTGCGCGAGGCGTCCATGGAGAGCACGCCAAGCTCGGCGCTGAGCCGCTCCGCCGAGGAGAGATCGGGCAGACCGGCCGACGCGGTCTTTCGGCCGCCGGACAACGGGAGTTGATCCCCACGGCCACCGCGCGCACCCCGGTGGAGCTCCGTCAAGTGCAGTTGCAGATCACGGCGGTTGGCGCCGAACGCGTCCAACGCGCCTACCTGCGCGAGCCGTTGAGCGATCGGACGGCTCGGCCGGGCCCGTTCCCAGAAGTCGAGCAACGAGGCGTACGGCTGTCCGTCCGCGATCCGCGCCGCCTCGGCCTCGCTGATGCCGTGCACGTCGGAGAGCGCCAGACGCAGGCCCCAGGCCTTCCCGGGCTCTCCGACACCCCTGGATTCAGACACCAGTTCGATACGGTGGGCGACCGCCGACCGGTTCACGTCCAACGGCAGGACCGGCACCCCCCGCCGCCGGGCGTCCGCGAGCAGCAGCCGCTTCGGATACATCCCCGGGTCGTGCGTGAGCAGCCCGGCGTAGAAGGCTGCCGGGTGATGCGCCTTCAGCCACGCCGACTGATACGTCGGTACGGCGAAGGCGACCGCGTGCGCCTTGCAGAAGCCGTACGACCCGAAGGCCTCGACGATCTCCCAAGTACGGGTAATCGTTTCCGCGTCGTACCCCTTCGCGGCCGCGCACTGCGCGAACCAGACGCGGATCCTCCCCTGCGACTCGGGGTCGGACAGCCCGCGCCTGATCTGGTCCGCCTCGTCACGCCCACAGCCGGTCATGATGTCGACGATGTCGATGATCTGCTCATGAAAGACCACGACCCCGTACGTCTCCTTCAGCGGCCCCTCCAGGTCCCGGTGCGGGTAGCGGACCGGCGCCCGGCCGTGCCGTGCCGCGATGAACGGCCGCACCATGTCGGCCGCGACCGGCCCGGGCCGGAAGAGGGAGATGTCGACGACGAGGTCGTGGAAGGTCGCGGGCTGGAGCCTGCCGACCAGGTCCCGCTGCCCCGGCGACTCGATCTGGAAGCAGCCCAACGTCTCGGTGGACTGGATGAGTCGGTACGTCTCCGGGTCCCCCTCCTCAAGAGCGTCCAGGTCGACATGTGTCCCTGTCGCCCGCACCACCTCGGCCACCGCGTGCGCCATCGCGGACTGCATCCGCACGCCCAGCACGTCGAGCTTGAGCAGCCCGAGATCCTCGACGTCGTCCTTGTCGAACTGCGCCATGGGGAAGCCCTCGCCGCTGGTCGGCATGACCGGTGTACGGGAGAGGAGTGAGGCATCGGAGAGGAGCACCCCGCACGGGTGCATGGCGACTCCGCGCGGGAGGGCGTCGAGAGCCTCGACCAGCTCCCACAGCCGCCCGTACTTCTCCATCCCCCCTGCCAGTTGGCGCAGTTCGGGCAGTTCCTTGAGCGCCGCGCGAGCGTCGCGGGCGCGAATGTGCGGGAAGGACTTGGCGATGCGGTCGATGTCGGCCGGGTCCATGGAGAGCGCGGCGCCGACGTCGCGGATGGCGTGCCGTACGCGATACGTCTCGGGCATCGCCACGGTCGCGACCCGCTCGGTGCCGAACCGGTCGATGATCGCGCGGTAGACGTCGAGCCGGCGTGCGGACTCCACATCGATGTCGATGTCGGGCAGGGCCCGGCGGCGCTTGGACAGGAAGCGTTCCATCAGCAGTCCGTGCTTGACGGGATCGGCGTGCGCGATGCCGAGGAGGTGGTTGACGAGCGAGCCCGCGCCGGAGCCGCGCGCGGCGACCCGGACGCCCATCGCCCTTACGTCGTCCACGACTTGAGCGACCGTCAGGAAGTAGGAGGCGAAGTTGTGGTGGGCGATGATGTCCAGCTCGCGGTGCATTCGCTCCCAGTAGACCCGGGCCTCGGAAGAACGGTCGTAACCACGCAGCACCATCCCCGCCGCCGCTCGCGAGGCCAGCACGCGTTGCGCGGTGCGGCGGTCGGCGCCGACGAGATGCGGCTCGGGGAAGTGGACGGCGCCCATGCCGAGGTCGTCCTCCGGGTCGACGAGGCACTCGGCGGCGGTGGACCGGGTCTGTTCGAGCAGGCGGTACGCGGCGTCGCGGCGGTAGCCCGCTGCCTCGACGACGCGTTCCGCGGCACCGAGCATGGCGTCCGCGTCCTTGAGCCAGGCCTCGCCGCTGTCCAGTTCCCCGCGGGGGTCGATCGGCACGAGCCGGCGGGCGGCGTCCAGGACGTCGGCGACCGGGCCCATGCCCGGGTCGGCGTATCGGACGGCGTTGCTGAGCACCGGCCGTACCCGCTGCTCGGCGGCGAATCCGACGGTACGGGCGGCCAGGCGCAGCGAGCCGGGACCGGTTCCTTCACGACCGTGCCAGACCGCTTCGAGACGCAGGGCGTCGCCGTGGACCTCCCGCCAGGGCGCGAGCAGCTTCGCGGCCCGGTCGGGACGCCCGGCGGCGAGCGCGCGCCCCACGTCGGAGGCGGGGCCGAGCAGCACGGTCAGGCCCTCGGCGTGGTTCTCGGCCCAGGGCAGCAGCGGCGGGCCTTCGCCCGCATGCGATGCGGTAACGATCCTGCAGAGGTCGGCCCAGCCCGCCGCACCATCCCGGGCAAGGAAGGTCACCCGGGGTGTCGACTCGTCGATGAAGGCACCGCCACGCACAGGAGCCCGGCGCCGCACCCCTCGCACGGCCTCCCCGACCGCGAGCTCCACCCCGAACAGCGGACGTACACCGTGGGCGGCGCAGGCCTTGGCGAAACGGACCGCGCCCGCGAGGGTGTCCCGGTCGGTGAGGGCGAGCGCGTCCATGCCCCGCTCGGAGGCGCGCTCGGCGAGGCGCTCCGGGTGGGAGGCTCCGTAGCGCAGGGAGAACCCGGAAGCGGTGTGCAGATGCGTGAAGTCCGGCACGCGCACCTCCACTCTCCAGGGGCTCCCATGCCAGCCCTCGAACATTAGTTCCCAGCTCCCTCACTCCCACCATAGACCATTTTCGAACTCTTGTGCGACATCCATTCGAACCCATCCCACCTGCGCAAACGCAGGACGGCTGTGTCCGTTCAGGCTTGTTTGCGGTGTTCGTGGGAGTTGGCGACCTGCGACTCGCCTGTCGGCCACTTCGGCGCTCGCTCAGGAGGTGAGCGAGAACCTGAGTGCGTACACGCAGAGGGCCCCTGCCGGGGCAAGCTGGAGTGGTGGCCTACTTCGTCCGATGCCAAGACGAGAACAGCTGGGAGGCTTCGAGATGACGACGATGGCGAACCTGCCCGAGGTGGTGTCGCGCGACGAGTGGCTCGCCGCCCGCAAGGAACTGCTGGCCAAGGAGAAGGAACTCACCCGGGCGCGCGACCGGGTCAACGCCGAGCGGCGGCGGCTGCCGATGGTGCGCGTCGACAAGCCGTACACCTTCGAAGGCCCGGACGGGACGGTGGGTCTGCTCGACCTGTTCGAGGGGCGGCCCCAGCTGGTCATGCACCACTTCATGTGGACCTTCGACATCGATGCCGACGGCGTCGAGCATCCCCGCGACACCGGCTGCCCCAGCTGCTCCTCCGCAGCTGACCAGATCGGCAACCCGCGACAGCTGCACGTCCGCAACACGACGCTGGTCGCGGTGACCCGGGCGCCGTACGAGAAGCTCGCCGCGTTCCGCGAGCGGATGGGCTGGACCTTCCCCTGGTACTCCTCGTACGCGAGCGACTTCAACTACGACTTCCACACGACCGTCGACGACCGGATCGCGCCGGTGCAGATCTTCCACCGCACCGAGGCCGAGCTGGCCGAGGCCGGGATGCCGTGGTCGGAGAGCATGCGCGGCGACTGGCCGGGCATCAGCGCGTTCCTGCGCGTCGGGGACGAGGTGTTCCACACCTACTCCACCTTCGGCCGTGGCATCGAGGAGTTCCACAACGGCTACCCGCACCTCGACCTCACCGCGCTCGGCCGCCAGGAGGCATGGGAGGAGCCGAAGGACCGCGCGGTCCCCCTCGGCCTGGAGGCCGGCGGCCCCGCCCTGCGCCTCCCCGACGAGTACGACGCCTGACGATTCGGCCAACAGTGATGCTCGGAGTCAAAAGGCACTGATGGTTGAAAGGACTGAGGGTTGAAAGGACTGAGGGTTGAAAGGCACTGCTGGTGAACGGATCCGGGTGCCCTCGACTGCCCCCAGCCAGTCCGGGCCGGCATAGCTCGCGCCGGGGAGGTCCCGCGTCGCCGCGTACCGGGTGGGCAGCGCGCCGGCCCGGTCGTCCTGGGCGAAGGGGAGCGACCAGCCACAACCGCCCCGCACCTTCCACACAGCCGAGAGAGCCCCGCCCCCGCACAGCGGGGACGGGGCTCTCTCCGATGGTCCGACGGGGCTGAGGTCAGCCGATCTCGGTCCCGGTCGCGGAGAGTGCCTCCGTGACCGGCTGGAAGAAGGTCTCCCCACCCGAGGTGCAGTCGCCGCTACCCCCGGAGGTGAGCCCGATCGCGCTGCTGCCCGAGAAGAGCGAGCCACCACTGTCACCGGGCTCGGCGCAGACGTCGGTCTGGATAAGCCCGTTGACGATGTCGCCGCTGCCGTAGTTCACCGTGGCGTCCAGACCGGTGACCGTACCGTCGTGCACCTGGGTCGTGGAGCCACTGCGAGTGACCTCCATGCCGACGGTGGCCTCCGCGGCTCCCGTGATCTCCTGCGCGGAGCCGTCGTAGAGGTTCACCTCGCTCGGGTGGTCCACGTCCGCGGTGTACTTGACCAGGCCGTAGTCGTTGTCGGGGAAGCTGGACTCCGCGTTCTCGCCGATCACGTTGCCGGACGAGTCCGACCACGACGAGATCGACTCGGTGCAGTGCCCCGCGGTCAGGAAGGCCGGTTCGCCGCCGAGGAGCACGTTGAAGCCGAGCGAGCAGCGGCCGCCGCCACCGGTGATCGCGTCACCGCCGGCGATGAAGGGCTTGAACTCCCCCTTGGTGGTCTTGAGTTCGGCCTTGGCGCCGAGCCCGTCGACGACCTTGGTCAACTGGGCCATCTTCTCGCCCTTGACCGTGCGGTCCGCGGTGACCACGATCTTGTTGGTCGCCGGGTCGGTCGCCCACGAGGTGCCGGGGATGGTCGCGTCCTGCTTCAGCGTCGTACGGGCGCCCTTGAGTTCGGCGAGGGAGTTCTCGACGATTCTGGCCTTGGCGCCGGCCGACTCGACGGTCTCGGCCGCGGCCTTGTCGAGCACGTTCACGACGAGGTTCTCGGCCTTCGCGTCGTAATACGTTCCCGCCGCGTCCGTACCGAGGTCCTTGCCGAGCGTCGATGCGAGCTTTCCGGCCGCCTTGATCGACAGGGTCCGGGGCTCGGGCGTGGGCTCGCTCTCACTCGCGTTCGCAGTCTGGAAGGTGACTCCCGCGGCGACCAGTGCGGTGATGCCCGCACCTGCCAGGGCGGCCCGCCGCTTGGGTATGCGTCGGTGCTTCAAGTTACGTCCTCCTGTGGGGGGTCGGACGCGGCGATCGTGGGGGACCATCGCGACCGGAAGGTGTACGGACATGAACCCGGCTCACAAAAAAAGCCGCGTTCATGCCAACGGACACCAACCACTATTCCGAGGCCTGCCGGGAGCGCACAAGGTCGACTTCAGGACGCGCACGCAGTAATGAGCGCGCCCCCCTCGCAGGTTGACGCGCGTTGACTCATCGCTGTCGCACCACGTCGGTCCCCATCGCAAACACTACGGGCGAGTAACTAATGGCAGCCTGTGAGGTCTAGTCCTGTCCGGATTTCGACCCTCCGAAGTCTGGATCCAACGAGGTCTCGACCGGCGGGAGTTGCTCCTGCATCGATTGCTGCAACTGGGACAACAGCTGCTGCGCCGGAGCCGGCAGTCCCTGCGCCAGGGCCGAAGGCGACTGCGACGCCGACTGGTCCGACGGGACCGACGGCTGCTCCGACTCGGGCAACGACTGCTGCCCCTGAGCCGCCGACGGCTGTTGCGTCGAGGGCGCCGGCTGCTGTGCCCGCTCCAGGAACCGCAGCAGCTCCACCGGGAAGGGCAGTACGAGCGTGGAGTTCTTCTCGGCCGCGACCGCCACCACGGTCTGCAGCAGCCGCAGTTGGAGCGCGGCGGGCTGCTCGGACATCACCCCGGCGGCCTCCGCCAGCTTCTTCGACGCCTGCAACTCGGCGTCGGCGTTGATGACCCGGGCCCGGCGCTCGCGGTCGGCCTCGGCCTGACGTGCCATGGACCGCTTCATCGTCTCCGGCAGCGACACGTCCTTGATCTCGACGCGGTCGATCTGTACGCCCCAGCCCACCGCCGGGCTGTCGATCATCAGCTCCAGGCCCTGGTTGAGCTTCTCTCGGTTGGAGAGCAGATCGTCGAGATCACTCTTGCCGATGATCGAGCGCAGCGAGGTCTGCGCCATCTGCGAGACCGCGAACCGGTAGTCCTCGACCCGCACGACCGCGTCGGCCGCGTCCACCACCTTGAAGTAGATGACGGCGTCCACGCGCACCGTGACGTTGTCCCTGGTGATGCCGTCCTGCGCGGGAACCGGCATCGTCACGATCTGCATGTTGACCTTCTGGAGCCGGTCCACGAAGGGCACGATCATGGTGAATCCCGGCCCGCGCACCTGAGATCGCAGCTTGCCGAGCCGGAGCACCACACCCCGTTCGTACTGTTTGACGACCCGGGCCGCCGACATTACGTACACCGCTCCGACAGACGCGAGGGCTACTCCCGCCGTCACCAGCTCCTCGACCATTACGACCCCCAGGGTCCGTATCGGGCGCAACAGGTGTGTACTTCGACGGTAACTCCGGTGCGGACGCCAAGGGGAGATGGAGGACACAGGTGCCGAGCGGCATACGGATGCGGGACGGACGACGGCTGGCGTTCGAGGAGTGGGGAGACCCGGGTGGTACGCCGGTGGTGCTGCTGCACGGCACACCGGGCGGCCGGCACGGCGTGGTGCCACCGGAGCTGATGGCGGCGCGTCCCGGGGTGCGGTTCATCGCGTACGACCGCCCCGGGTACGGGGACTCGGACCGCGGCCCCGGCCGACGGATCGCGCACGCCGCGCGGGACGTGTCCGCGCTGGCCGACGCACTCGGGCTCGAACGGTTCGCGGTGCTGGGCCGCGCGGGCGGCGCCCCGCACGCGCTCGCCTGCGCGGCGCTGCTGCCCAGGCGGGTACGGCGGGCGGCGGCGATGGCGACCCTCGCGCCGCCCGTCGCCGAGGGGCTCAGCTGGTTCGAGGGCATGGCCGTGTCCTGTGTCGAGGACTTCACGCGGGCGCTGACCGACCCGGTGGACTACGCGGACCGTCTCGCCGCGCGGGCGACCGCGATCCGCGCGGACCCGGCCCAGTTCCTCGCGTCGATCCGCGACGGACTCACCGACTCCGACCGCCGGATCATCTCAGCGCCGGCCGAGAGCGACATGCTGCTGCGCGACTACCGTGAGGCGCTGCGCACTTCGGCCTACGGCTGGCTCGACGACAACCTCGCGCTGCTGAGCCACTGGGGCTTCGACCCGACCCTGATCACCCGCCCCGTACTGCTGTGGCACGGCGCCATGGACACCTTCTCCCCCTTGGGCCACTTCGAATGGCTGGCCCAGCACATCCCCCGCGCCCGCCCCGTCCTGGACCCGAAGGGCAGCCACTTCTCGTCCCTGGAGGCCCTCCCGGACGTACTGGACTGGCTGAGCGCAGCACCCCTTTAGCAGCGCCCCCTTTGGCAGCGCCCCTTTAGGGGCGCGGGGAACTGCGCGACCAGCCACAGACAACCCGCGGCTTCCGTACGAACCAAAGACGAGCCCCGCACTGCGAACGCAGTGCGGGGCTCACCTGCTGCCGGCCGCAGGCACATCGCGCGGGTACTGCTGAACGGTGGCGCGGGCCGGTCTACCGGTCTAGAAGACGCTGACGCCGTATGCGCTCAGGGCCTCGGTGACCGGCTGGAAGAACGTGGTGCCGCCGGAGGAGCAGTTGCCGCTGCCGCCGGAGGTCAGACCGTAGGCGGTGCCGTTGCTGCCGTAGAGCGGGCCGCCGGAGTCGCCGGGCTCGGCACAGACCGTGGTCTGGATCATGCCGTAGACGACGTCGCCGCCACCGTAGTTGACGGTCGCGTTGAGAGCGGTCACGCGTCCGGTACGGGTTCCGGTGGTGGAACCGGTACGGATGACGTTGGTGCCCACGGTCGGAGTCGCCGCACGGGTGATGTCGACGCTGCCCGCCGTACCCCCCTTGGCGATGGAGGTGTTGGTGTACCGCACGAGACCGTAGTCGTTGGTCGGGAAGCTGGAGCCGGCGGTCGGACCGAGGACCGTCGTACGGCCGGAGTTGGAGTACCAGGTTCCCGCGCCGTCGGTGCAGTGACCGGCGGTCACGAAGTAGTTGGCTCCCGAGCTGTTGCGGACGTTGAAGCCCAGAGAACAGCGCCAGCTACTCGCATAGATAGCGTCGCCGCCGGCAATGAGTTTGTTGATTTTACCCGGGGTGTGCTTGATCTGAAGGGCACCGGCGTTGCCGCCCGCGGCCTCCTTGATCTTGGCGATCTCCGCTTCGGAGACCGTGCTGTCGACGGTGACGACGACCTTGTTGGTCTTGGCGTCGGTCGCCCAGGCGGTGCCCGGCACATCGGCCTTGAGCACCGAAGAGTTGGCGCTCTTCAGCTCGGACGCGCTGAACGCCTGAGCGTCACTCGCGCTCGCGGAAGGGACGGTGACGCTGACTGCTGCCGCGGCCGCGATTCCGGTGGCCACGGCGATCAGCCGGGTCCGTCTCGCTATGCCACTGCGGGGGGTGGTGCGCTTGGTCCTCACTGTTCGTTCCCTCCAAAGGGAAGTCCGGGGGCCCGCGTGGGGTCGGGGCCCGTGAGGCGCACGTCAGAGGAAGAGTGTCCGGGTTCCGAACACGCCGTGCCCCTGACAAGCGCTGGGGGGAGTATTCGGCCGCACGACCAGCGGGCGCAAGGGCGCCTTTCGGCCGTCCGGCGTTCAACTTGCCTATGCACCGCGCGAGTTGATCTCATCGCCGCGGATGTGCGGATTACGTGCGGATCACCGGAGCAGATTGCGTTCCCCAGCCGCAATCGCCGCGCCCAGGGTATTCCCCGGCGGCGGAAAAGGGCAGATGAAGTGGTCGGCGAATGCGCACGGCGGCAGCAGCGCCCGATTGAAGTCGACGGTCGTACGGCCGTCGGCGTCGGGCGCCGCGGGCCGCAGGAACCTGAATCGATAACTGCCGTGCCCGCTCGTGGCATCGCTGAAAACAGCCCACAGGGAACCGTCCCCCTGAACGGTCGCCTGAAGCCCCAGCTCCTCCCCGTCCAGCCCAAAGGTGAGTTCACCGTCGAGCCCGAGTCCGCGCTCGCGCCCGTCGGCGTTGGCCACGCGTACGGTCCGGTCCTCTCCGTACGGCGTGAAACGTCCCGGCACCGACCAGCGCGGATCGTACGACGTGGCCTCGATGCCCCGGAACGCCCGCCGTGCCGCGGAAGCGGGGTCGAAGTCGCGTACGCCCCAGACCCCTTCGCGCACGAGGACGACGAACCGCCGCTCGCCGTGCCCGACTCGGGCGGCGGCGGCCGGACCGCGATCGGCCTCGAGCCGCACCTCACCGGCGAACGGCCGTCCGTCCAGGAGAAGGCCATCGGCTGCCCCGCCGGTCAGCACGACCGCGCCGGAGCCGTCCACGGACCACCGACCGGGGACTCCCGGCAGAACCCCCTCCGGACGGTCCTCGATCCAGTGCGTGCCGCTGAGCGCGAGCGGCCCGTAGGGCGCGGACACCGTCTCGGTACGGCGCTCGTGCCAGCGCTTCCAGTCCTCGGACGCGTCCGTCGTCATGTCCGTCGTCATGCGATCAGCCCTTCAACCCCGGGATCCGGCAACCTGAGGTATGAGCGCGGCGTCGTCCCGCCGTATTCCGTCCGGAATGCGCCGCACGGTGCCCGGCGTTCTCCCGCCCCGCCCTCGCCACACGCACTCTCCTGGCCGGACTGGTGCCGTCAGCAGCTGCAGTCGCATCCACACCCGTCACACCCGTCGCAGCAATTGCCGCAGCACTCACAGCCGTCGCAGCAGTCGTCGCAGTTCCGGCAGATCCCTTCCTTCGGCTCCCGAGTCCACGGATCCTCGTACTCGCAGCAGCACATCTGGCACGTGCAGGCGAGCCCCGACCACACCAGACAGCCCGCGAGGAGCCCGCGCCGGTCGCGGCGCGGCGGCTCGGGGGGCGGCGGACCGCCGGGCCCGGACGGCGCGTACGGGTTGCCCGGCGGAGGCCCGTACAGCTCGGTCCGGTGCGAGCACGAGGTGGTGCCGAACGCCCGGTCCACGGAGTTCCGCAGCTCGTGCACGAGCAGCACGTGCGCCAGCTCGGCCTCGGTGAACTCCACCTCGCGCAGCGCGAGGCGTATCCCGTGCAGCGCGTCGTCGGCGAGCCGTCGGGCCTCGACCAGTGACGTACCGGTGGCCGTCAATGGGTTCCAGGCACCCGACGCGGCGTCAGTTTCCCGGTCCTCGACGGCGTCCAGGAGATGGGCGAGCCGTCCGAAGAGGCGGCCGGCCTCGGCGAGCGGTGCCGCGTTGCCGGGCCGCCCGGCCAGGATCGCGGTGTGCGCGAAGGCCGCGGCGGTCGCGGTCTCGGTCGGTTCGGTGACGGTCAGCAGCGGCGTGCCGAGTCCCGCGAGCGCCTCGATGCCGGTCTGCCGGTCCACGGCGTCGACGAGCAGGGCGGTGTCGAAGCCCACGTCGGAGCCGGTCCGCGCACCGGCCCGCCCCCAGTTCACGGCCACCCGGCGCGCGGCGAGCGCCACGGGCCGGCGTGCCAACAGCCCGTCCCCGTCGGCCACGTGGTCGTGCACCTTCGCCGAGGCGAGCACCAGCGAGACGGCGGCGGCGAGCCGTGCCCCGTCGCCCCGAGCGACCGACGCGCTGCGCATTCCGCGCAGCGGACAGGGCCCCGCCGTACGCCGCCGGTCACCGGCATGCCCGGCCTGAGCCTCCGTCAAAACCGATACCAGCAGGCCGTCATAGTTCGTGACGACCCGCGCGAACTGTCCGTGGTCCCCGCGCAGCGCGAGACACAGCCCGCACAAATGGGCCATCCACTGGGTTTTGAGGCTTTCGCCGAGCCGATGCCGGCAGGGCCTGACGATTCCGAACACGACGATCCCCCGTGATGTGTACGACGTTGAGCTGCGGCATCGTATCGACACCGCGTTCACCCGTACGCTCCAGCCGTCACCCATACGCCGTGAAGAATCATATTTCACTCTCAGTCAGCAGCCGTGTGCGGCAGGACCCTTGGGAAACGCGGGCTCTCGACGAATTCGTTCTGCACCAGTACCGTCACGAAACCCCCGCGCGGCGTCTATCCCCTTGGCGCGACATCCGCATCATGGACGACCATGGGGATGCGGAAAGAAGAAAGACCGCTGTGAGAGGAGGCGTCCATGGGATCGGTGCGCAAGGCGAGTGCCTGGCTTGGCCTCGTCGACGACAACGATGACGAGCGTTACTACGACGACGACTACGCCGAAGGATCCGCCGAGCCCAGGGATGCCTGGGTCACGGATCCGCGAGTGAAGGTGGCGTCCGAAGCGGCCGAGGAGAAGGGCCGCCGGATCGGCACGGTCACCCCGGACAGCTTCCGGGACGCCCGTGGCATCGGCGAGCTCTTCCGCGACGGCGTTCCCGTCATCATCAACCTCACGGCCATGGAGGCGGCCGACGCCAAGCGCGTCGTCGACTTCGCGGCCGGCCTGATCTTCGGCCTGCGCGGCTCGATCGAGCGCGTGTCGAACCGGGTTTTCCTGCTGACCCCCGCCGACACCGAAATCGTCAGCGGGGAGCCGGCGAGCCGTCGAACGGACGGTTTCTTCAACCAGAGCTGAGCAGGGCCGCTCACCGGCCCCGCCTCTCGTCGCCGCCCAAGGCCTTCGGCCTACCGGAAAGCGTCGAGACCGGTGAGCGCCTTGCCCAGTACCAACTGGTGCATCTCGACGGTGCCTTCGTAGGTCAGCACCGACTCGAGGTTCGTGGCGTGGCGCATCACGGGGTATTCGAGCGAGATCCCGTTGGCGCCCAGAATCGTCCGTGCCGTACGGCAGATCTCGATCGCCTCTCGTACGTTGTTGAGCTTGCCGAAACTGACCTGCTCGGGACGGAGCCGTCCCGCGTCCATGCGGCGCCCCAGGTGGTGCGCCAGCAGAATTCCCTTGTGCAGCTCGACCGCCATGTCGGCGAGCTTGGCCTGGGTGAGCTGGAATCCACCGATGGGCCGCCCGAACTGCTCACGCGTCTTCGCGTACTCGACGGCGGTCTCGAAACTCGACCGCGCGGCGCCCATCGAACCCCACACGATCCCGTACCGGGCATGGGACAGACAGCTCAGCGGCCCCTTGAGCCCGGTGACCTCGGGCAGCACGGCATCGCCCGGCAGCCGCACCTCGTCCATCACGAGTTCGCTGGTGACCGACGCCCGCAGCGACCACTTGTGCTTGATCTCGGGCGCGGAGAAGCCGGGCCTGTCGGTGGGCACGACGAATCCGCGGATCCCTTCGTCGGTCTGCGCCCAGACGACGGCGACCCCGGCGACGGACCCGTTGGTGATCCACATCTTGCGCCCGCTCAGGACCCAGTCCCCGCCGTCCCGCTTGGCGTACGTACGCATCGCACCGGGATCGGACCCGTGATCGGGTTCGGTGAGGCCGAAGCACCCGATGACTTCGCCCGAGGCCATCCGCGGCAGCCACGCCCGCTTCTGCTCCTCGCTCCCGAACCGGTGGATCGCGTACATCGCGAGCGACCCCTGCACCGAGACGAGCGACCGGATCCCGGAGTCGGCGGCTTCGAGCTCCAGACAGGCAAGCCCGTACTGCACGGCGGAGGCCCCGGCGCACCCGTACCCGCTGAGTGACATCCCCAGCGCGCCGATGTCCCCCAACTCGCGCGCCAGCTCCCGGATCCCGGGCAGCTCGCCCTTCTCGTACCACTCCGCGACATACGGCACCACCCGATCCGTGGCCCAGGCCCGCACGGTGTCCCGGATCGCCAGATCCTCCGCACTCAGCAGGTCGTCGACACCGAGGGGATCGGCGGGATCGAAGGGGGGCAGCTTCGAGGATGCGGCCACGGGAGAACCTCCGGCACACGAAAACTAGCACTGTTAACCAGGACTGGCGCCTGACGTTACGACGCAGTGTCCCGCACGTCCAGGCCGGGCCGAAGGCGCAGGTGCAGGCGCCCCGTCAGCTCACGGACTCCGCGTGAAGGGATGCCCCCGCCTCCCTGGGCCCGGGCACATGCCCCGCCAAGCCCGCCGCGGGCGCCTCGCACTCCATCACCCGAGGCAGCCGCAGGGCCATCACAGCCCCCAGCAGCAACAACCCCGCGCTCACCAGCAACGTCACATGCAGCCCATGCACGAACGACTCCCGAGCCGCGTGCCGCAGCGCCTCCCCGCGCTCCCCGCCGAGCCGCGCGGCGACCTCGTACGCCTCGCCCAACGAGTGCCTCGCGGCAGCGGAGTCCGAGGCGGGCACCCCATGCACGGAGGCCAGCCCGGGCGCGTACGCGGCGTTCATCACGCTCCCGAGGAGGGCTATCCCGATCCCGGCCCCGAGCTGGTACGACGTCTCCCCGATCGCCGCCGCCCCGCCGGCCTGCTCCTGCGGAGCCTCGCTCAGCATCGACTCGTACGCACCGAAGAGCGTCACCTCGAGCCCGAACCCGAGCAGCACGAACCCGGACAGCAGCAGCGGAGCGTTGTCGTGGCTCCCCATGGCCGTCAGCATGACGACCGCGACGGCGGTGAGACAGAACCCGCTGCAGACCATGGTCCGAGGCCCGAACCGCTGCAGCAGGTTCGCGCCGGCGAGCCCCGCGGCCATGGCGGCGATGGTGAGCGGCACCAGCCGCAGCCCGGTTTCCAGGGGGGAGAGCTTCAGCACGAGCTGGAGATACTGCGCGGCGATCAGTTCGAGGCCGACCAGCGCGAGCATCGCGAGCACGATGCACCCGACGGACGTGCTGAAGGCGGGCCGCGAGAACATCTTCAGGTCCACCAGCGGCTGCCGGTGGCGTCGCTGCCGCCGCACGAAAGCGACCAGCAGCCCGGCCCCGACGGCCAGCGGCACCGCCGTGAAGACGCTCAGCGGGGCCTCTCCGCCGCCGAGCCGCTTCACGCCCAGCACGACACCGAAGAGCCCGGCCGCGGCCATCAGCGCGCCCACGACGTCCCACGGCCCGTCCCCGTCGCCGGTCGACTCGGGCAGCAGCAGCCGCCCGACGGGCAGGCTGACGAGCATCAGCGGGATGTTGATGAGGAAGACGGAGCCCCACCAGAAGTGCTCGAGCAGGAAGCCGCCGAGGAGCGGTCCGACGGCCGCGCCCACCGCGGCGACCGCGCTCCAGACGCCGATCGCGAACGCCCGCTCGCGCCGGTCGGGGAAGACCTGCCGCAGGATCGACAGCGTGGCGGGCATGATCATCGCGCCGCCGACGCCGAGGAGGGCGCGCGCCGCGATCAGGACCTGCGCGTTGTCGGCGAGGGCCGCTATGGCGGAGGCGACGCCGAAGAGCGCGTACCCGAGGAGGAGGATCCGTCTGCGGCCGACGCGGTCGCCCAGCGTGCCGAAGAGGATCAGCAGCGAGGCGCAGACCAGCGGGTAGATGTCGACGATCCAGAGCAGTGATATCGCGCCGGGCTTGAGGTCCTCGGTGACGGCGGGTACCGCGACGTGCAGCACGGTGGCGTCGACGGCGACGAGCAACAGGCTGGTGCAGAGGACGATGAGGACGACCCAGCGGTTTGCACCGGCCCCGGCCTCCCGACGGCAACGCGACGCGGCCGTGGTCGTCCCGGACATGTACGTACCTCCCAGATGTTCCCTCGCGTTCGGCGGGACCACAGGGTGGGGACTCCCTGCGGTCGCGGCCGGGGATGAGCGGTGTCCCGGGCCCACGCAACAAAGGCGAGTGAGCGGCCAGCGTACGCGAGTTCCCGTCGGGTACAGGTGGCGGACCTCTCACGTTCCGCTCGGAGAGGGTGTGGCATGCGCCACGCTTCCCTGTCTCCAAGCACGCCCCGTCGGGGTCACCGGTTGCGGGCGGCGCCCATAATCGAGCCCGTGACCGATCTTGAAACACCCGTCGCGCCGACCCGCGCGGAGCCCGCGTGGCGCCGCGCCGCGCCCGCCCTCCTCGGGTACGCGGCGGTGCGCGCGCTGGGCCTGGTGGCGCTCGCGGTGTGGAGCGCCGCGCGGGACAAGAGCCCGCAGCAGCTGCTCTCCGCCCGCTGGGACTCGCTCTGGTACACCCGGGTCGCCGAGCTCGGCTACGGCTACGAGGTGCGCCTGCCGAACGGCGACGTGCACTCGAACCTCGCGTTCTTCCCGCTGCTGCCCTGGCTGGAGCGGGCCGTGGCGGCCGTCAGCCCTCTCTCGTACGCGGACGCGGGCCTGCTGGTCAGCACGGTCGCCTCGCTCGCGGCGGCCTGGGGGATCTTCGCGGTCGCGGACCACGTCTACACGGAGAGAAAGGCGCGAAGCGCGGCCTTGGAAGGGCGGTGGCGGGAGACGGGCGGGCGCCGGGTGGGCGTCTGTGCCGTGCTGGTGTGGGCCGTCCTGCCCGTCGGGATCGTGCAGTCGATGGCGTACAGCGAGTCGCTGTTCACGGCGCTCGCCGCCTGGTCGCTGTACGCGGTCCTGACCGGCCGCTGGCTGACCGCGGGCCTGCTCGCCTCGCTGGCCGGCCTGACCCGCCCGGTGGGCGCCGCGGTGGTCGCGGCCCTGTGGGTGGCGGCCATCGCCTCCTTCGTACGGGAACGGAGTGATTCCGTACGGGAACGGAGTGTTCCGGCACCGGACGGCGCCCCGCGGTGGCCGCGCGCCCTCGCCATGCTCCTCGCGCCCCTGGGCGCCGCCGGCTATGTCCTGTGGGTCGGCCACCACACCGGCAAGGGCCCGCTGGGCTATCTCGACGTCCAGGCGGGCTGGCGCAACGGCTTCGACGGCGGCTACGCCTTCGCCCGTTTCATCGCCGAAAAGTTCGCGTCGTCCCCTTCGGCCCTGGCGGGGGTCGGGCTGATCATCGGGGTCGGCCTGCTGGTCTGGCTGTACGTCATCTGCGTGCGGCAGCGTCAGCCGCTTCCGCTGCTGGTGTACGCGGGGGTCGTCACCGCGCTCGCCCTGTGCGCGTCGAGCTATTTCGGCTCGAAACCGCGTCTCCTGATGCCGGCCTTCCCTCTCCTGCTGCCCCTCGCACTGGCCCTGTCCCGGCTGCGAACGTCCAGGTCGGCGTGGGTGCTGGGCACCGTGGCGGTCGCGTCGGCGGCGTACGGCGCGTTCTGGCTGAACGGCTCCGGTCCGCCGTGATCGGCTTCTGGCCGTGGGTGAGCACCGGGAGAAGCGCACACAAGCACCCGGTGAACGAATTCATAAGCGCCACAAAACAAGTCACCTGAGTGATCAATCGAATTGACGGAAGAACAGGCCGCGGATTCTCTAATCCTTCGAAATAAACCACCTCCTGAGAGCAATCCCACATCACACCCTCATCACAAAGAGGGTGCTTCGCCCAGGAACACACCTCACTCGCTGTAACGTCGATTGGGTGCGTACCGAACGAAAGCTGACTCGTCTGGACCGGGTCTTCGCCCGGCTGGACCGTGAGCCGGAACGACCGGCCCACATCGACGTGCCTCGGATGAGCCGGCACAGAGTGGTCCTTTTCGCGTCCACGCTCGCCTTCTACGTGGCCATCGTGTGGGCCGTCGTGATCACCTCGTGGCTGGTCCGGCTCGACTGGCAGGTCATGTTCTTCCGGCCGTATCAGCAGTGGCCGGAGATCCACGCGTTCCTCGACTACTACGTGGTGCTGGGCCAGCGCGGCCCCACCGCCGTGATGGTCTCCGCCTGGCTGGGCTGGCGGTCCTGGCGGCAGCACACGCTGCGTCCGCTGCTCGTCCTGGGCGCCTCGCTGCTGCTGCTGAACATCACGGTCGGCGCCGCCAAGATCGGCATGGGCCGCCTCGGCCCGCACTACGCCACCACCGTCGGTTCGAACGAGATGTGGCTGGGCGGCGACATATTTCCTTCGGGCCACACCGCCAACGCCGTGGTGACCTGGGGCATCCTCGCCTATCTGGCCTCGACGCCGTGGGCCCGCCGTTGGCTGTCGGCCCTCTCCGCCGTGGTCTCCCTCGGCGTCGGCCTGACCACCGTCTACCTCGGTACGCACTGGCTGAGCGATGTGGTGCTCGGCTGGGCCGCGGGTCTGCTGATCCTGCTCGCGCTGCCCTGGGTCGAGCCGCTGATCGCCCGCGCCGAGACCGGCCTCTTCGACCTGCGCGACTACTGGCGCAACCGTCGCAGCGCCCCGGCAGCCGTTCCCGCCGTCCCGGAAGGCGCTCCCGCGGCGCTCTCTCCGCTCGACACTCCGGCCGACGACGAGGAGCCCGCGGTCCGCGAGCCGGTGGCCGCCTCCCGGCCGCCCCGGCCTCCGGTCCATCCGCCGGGCTTTCTGGCCCCGGGCCCGCACACGGCCCGCTCCGAGCGCACCCCGGTGACGCCCGTCGGCAGCCGAAGACCGCCGCAGTCGGACCGAGTGACACGTGGCACCGCCTCGGCCCGCCCTCTCACGGGCGGCTGAGCACCGGGCAGCGGGGTCGGTACGCACACCACTCCCCGCATGGCGAAGGCCCCGGCTCCAGGAGCCGGGGCCTTCGCCATGCACTCAGGCAAGCAGGCGGCATGTACGCAGGCATATGGCCGGGCATGCGCGCCGAGATGGTCAGCCCTTCCAGCAGCGCGTCACGCGGCCGTCCGTGACCTCGAAGTTCAGCCGCCCCACGCGGTACTCCATCGTGATGATCGCGCCCGGCGGCAGCGACCGCACGGTGGACCAGCCGCGCTCACGGGCCAGTCGCTCGGCGCCGCCCGCCTCCATTCCGACGTACGCGTCCGGGCTGTCCGAGGGCTCTGCGGGAGGGGTGGGAATCGGTGGCATGCCGCCACGTTAGGCGGCGTAACGCGGACGGGGAAGCCCGGACCCGCCACCATCCGTCACCGGTCCCTCTCCGGTCACGCTTCTGTCACAGGACGACGACACTCGTTTTGGCCGCCGTGACATCAGCTGCCGCGCAGCGGGCCGTCACACGTACGAGCGATTCCGTACGTGTTCCGCCCGCCTTCGAACGTAATTCGGGACTACTCGGGACTACCTTGGCCGCGGTCCGAATATCCGAGGGGAAAGCGTGGCGCCGACTCCGCGCCCGCGTTTTTTCATTCCGGTTCGGCGGCGTGTCCCGAAAGTTGACAGGCCATAGGAAATACACGGTTACAGCACAGAAACCACGTACGCCCCCTGTCGGAGCGCCGTGCGCCGCGAGCATCATGGCGTGGACTTCAGGAGGCCCGGGACGCGACGAGCGAGGGGGCAGCGATGGGGACGGAGACGGCGCAGGCGGCGGTACGGCCGCCCGTACCGGTGAAGCCGGGGCGACTGATCGTGGACTGGCTGACCACGACCGACCACAAGAAGATCGGCCATCTCTATCTGATCACCTCGTTCGCGTTCTTCCTGGTCGGCGGCCTGATGGCGCTGCTGATGCGCGCCGAACTCGCCCGGCCCGGCCTGCAGATCATCGACAACACCCAGTTCAACCAGATGTTCACCCTGCACGGCACGATCATGCTGCTGCTCTTCGCGACGCCGACCTTCGCCGGTTTCGCCAACGAGATCATGCCGCTGCAGATCGGTGCGCCCGACGTGGCCTTTCCGCGGCTGAACATGCTGTCGTACTGGCTGTTCCTCTTCGGCGGTCTGATCGTGCTGGGCTCGTTGCTGGTGCCCAGCGGCCCCGCCGACTTCGGCTGGTTCGCGTACGCGCCGCTGAACAGCATGGAACGGTCGCCCGGTATCGGTGCCGACATGTGGATCATGGGACTCGCGCTGGCCGGTTTCGGCACGATTCTCGGCGCGGTGAACTTCCTTACGACGATCATCGGGATGCGCGCGCCCGGCATGACGATGTTCCGGATGCCGATCTTCACATGGAACACGCTCTTCACGTCGATCCTCGTCCTGATGGCGTTCCCGGTGCTCGCCGCGGCGCTCCTGGTCCTGGAGGCGGACCGGCGGTTCGGCTCGCAGGTGTTCGCCTCGGCCAACGGCGGGGCGCTGCTGTGGCAGCACCTGTTCTGGTTCTTCGGGCATCCGGAGGTCTACATCATCGCGCTGCCGTTCTTCGGGATCATCACGGAGATCCTGCCGGTCTTCAGCCGGAAGCCGATCTTCGGCTATCTGACGCTGGTCGCGGCGACGATGTCGATCACCGGTCTGTCGGTGGTCGTGTGGGCGCACCACATGTTCGCCACTGGTGCGGTCCTCCTGCCGTTCTTCTCCTTCATGTCGTTCCTGATCGCGGTGCCGACGGGCGTGAAGTTCTTCAACTGGTCCGGCACGATGATCAAGGGATCCCTGTCCTTCGAGACACCCATGCTGTGGGCGGTCGGCTTTCTGGTGTCGTTCCTGTTCGGCGGCCTGACGGGGGTGATCCTGGCCTCGCCGCCGCTGGACTTCCACGTCACGGACACGTACTTCGTGGTGGCGCACTTCCACTACGTGGTGTTCGGCACCGTCGTCTTCGCGACCTTCGGCGGCTTCTACTTCTGGTGGCCGAAGTTCACCGGGAAAATGCTCGACGAACGGCTCGGCAAGATCCACTTCTGGACGTTGTTCGTCGGCTTCCACACCACGTTCCTGGTGCAGCACTGGCTCGGCGCGGAGGGCATGCCGCGCCGGTACGCGGACTATCTGGCCGCCGACGGGTTCACGGCCCTCAACACCATCTCGTCGATCGGCGCGTTCCTGCTCGGTATGTCGACGCTGCCGTTCCTCTACAACGTCTGGAAGACGGCGAAGTACGGCGAGAAGGTCGACGTCGACGATCCCTGGGGCTTCGGCCGTTCCCTGGAGTGGGCGACCTCGTGTCCGCCGCCGCGGCACAACTTCGTCACGCTGCCCCGGATCCGCTCCGAGTCTCCGGCGTTCGACCTGCATCACCCGGAGTACGCGGCGCTTCCCGAGGAGTCCGCTCCACCGCCCGGGTCAGTCGGTCCCGCGCGGTCCTGATCACGTCGGTGAGCTCGGCCGGTTCGAGCACCTCGAACTCGAGGCCCATCATCATCACGTGAATCACCATCACGTCGAGGCTCCCGGCCCCGGTGCGCAGGACGCAGCTGCCGGCGCTCTCCGCCTCCAGCGTCCCGGCCGAGGGCGAGATGTGCTCGGCCGCCTCCTCCAGGGGCACGAGCAGCCTGATGACGGCCTGTGCGGCGTACACGCGGGTGGAGACGCCCTTGGACACGTAGGCGGCCAGGTCGTCGGCGGGCGGCGTACGAGGAGTGAAGCGCGGCCCGTGCGGCGGCCTCGGCGTGACACGGTCCACGCGGAACGTGCGCCAGTCGTCGCGGTCGACGTCCCAGGCGACCAGGTACCAGCGGCGCTCGGTGCACACCAGGCGGTGCGGTTCGACCGTGCGGCGGGTCGAGGAGCCTTCGTGGTCGCGGTACTCGAAGCGCAGCCGCTCCGAGTCGCGGCAGGCGGCCGCGAGTTCGGTGAGCACGGCCGGGTCCACGGCGGACGGCTGAGGGCCGCGCAGCATCGGCACGGTGTAGGCGTTGAGGGCGCCGACCCGGCGGCGCAGCCGGTGCGGCAGGACCTGTTCGAGCTTGGTGAGGGCGCGTACGGAGGTCTCGCCGATGCCCTCGATGCCCTGCCCGGCGGCGGTGCGGAGGCCGACGGCCACGGCGACGGCCTCGTCGTCGTCCAGGAGCAGCGGCGGCAGCTCGGCCCCCACGCCGAGCTGGTAGCCGCCGCCCGTGCCCGGGCTGGCGTTCACCGGATAGCCGAGTTCGCGCAGCCGGTCCACGTCGCGGCGGACGGTGCGCGGAGTGACGCCGAGTCGCTCCGCCAGGTTGGCGCCGGACCACTCTCGGTGGGCCTGGAGCAGGGAGAGCAGACGCAGGAGTCTTGCTGAGGTCTCCAACATGGCGCCGAGTCTGCCAGTCCTTGCGGACAGCCACTGTCCGCAAGGACTGGCAGGGGTGCGTCCGGTTTGTTTGCCGGGTGCGGGCCGTCCGTAGCTGGTCGCGCCCACGCGGCGGAGCCGCATGATGTGACAGCTCCCGCGCCGATTACGGGGCGCCGATTACGGGGCGCCGACTGCAACGGACAGGTCATTGTCAGCCGTGTAGTACGGGCCGGCCGTCACCAGGCCGCTCTCCGTCTCCAGCGTGACCTTCGGGTACGCGAAGATCAGCTTCTTTTCGGCGATGTCGTCGAGCAGCCGGGCGATCCGTACGCGCGGCCCGGCCTCCCCCGCCGGGCGCAGCCACAGGTCCCAAATGCCCACCGACAGTGCGGAGTAGTCGACGGTGAAGCGGAACTGTGCCTGGTCCGAGGCGACTTCGGCCCTGAGCGCGTGTTCCGGTTCCTCGCGGACGCGCAGTTCGGCGTACGCGTCCGGCAGGAGTTTCGCGCCGTACACCTGACCCCGTACATCCAACTCGCCCTCTGCTATGCGCAGTTCGCCCGCCTCGGCGTGCGGGGCGCGCAGCCAGCTGCGGACGGTGAGGTTGCCGTGCTTGGTGCCGTACGGGATGCGCACCGCGACGTGGCCGCGGTCGCCGCTGGGCACGCGGTCGACGAGCGAGCGCAGGTCGTTGAGGCCGGGTGTGAGGCGCTGCGGCTCGCCGTCGGCGAGCTGGGTGTAGGCGTCCCAGCGGCCCTCGGGCAGCTCGACGCTGCTGGGCAGCGCGGCGCGCAGTCGGCCGTCGGCGGCGGCCGGGGTGAGCGGCAGCCGGACCTCCTCGTGGCTGTCGCGGTGACGGAGCACGAGGTGCGCGCCGCCGGCGCCGACGCCGTCATCGGGGTCGGTGACGTCGAAGGTGAGCCCGCCCGCGGAGTCGGCGATGCAGTCGGCGCGCGGCGGCATGGCGGTGTCCTCGTCGGTGTCCTGGTGCGCGGCCCGCGGAGCAAGCGTCATCATGCGGAACGCTCCTTCCCGAGTACGGTGCGTCCGACATCCCGAACGGCATACGCACCACTGAGCAGCGCTCCTCGGGTGCGGTGCAGGGAGCCGCGTATCCGGCCGATCTTCGAGTCACCGCCGCGCGAGACGAGGCCGTCGAAGATCGACTCGTAGCGCTCGGCTATCCGGGCCGGGTCGAAGCGCTCGGAGTCCTTGAGCGCCGCGCCCGCCATCCGCCGCCGCAGCGCGTCGTCGTTGATCAGTTCGAGCAGGCCTTCGGCGATGGCCTCGACGTTGCCGACCGGAACGAGGCGGCCGTCCACGCCGTTGTCGATGATCTCCCCCGGGCCGTGCGGGCAGTCGGTCGAGACGACGGGCAGGCCGCAGCGCATGGCCTCGACGATCGTCATGCCGAACGACTCCAGGCTGGAGGTGACGGCGGCGATGGAGCCCTTGGCCCACTCCGGCTCGATCGGGTGGGCCGCGCCCATCAGATAGACGTGGTTGTAGAGACCCAGCTGGTCGATGAGGCTCCGTAGCCGGTCCTTCTGCTTGCCGCCGCCGTAGATCCTCAGGCGCCAGTCGGGCCGCTGGTCGCGCACGCGGTCGAAGGCCTTGATCAGCAGGTCGTACCGCTTGACCGGGGCGAGCCGCCCCGCCGCCACGACCCACTTGCCGGAGCCGTCCGCGGGCTCTATGCCGGGCGCGGGCACCGGGTTGGGCACGGCTTCGACATGGACGCCGGGCAGCCGCATCTTCTTCCGGTACGCACCGGCGTCCGCCTCCGTGGTCGTGGTGAGCGCGTCGAGCCGCGGGTAGACGCCGCGCAGCTCCGTGCGCAGGGCGGCCGAGTGGCTGTCGAGCGTGAGGTGCTCCTGGCCGACCCGGACCGGGCCGCGCCGGGTCTGGCGGGCCAGGTGCACGTTCAGCCCCGGCCGGGTGCCGACCACCACGTCGGCCTCGACCATCGCGAGATGGCCGGCGATGCGCCGGTCGGTGAGGACGCTGTACTGGTCGTAGCGGCCCTCCCCACGCGGGAAGACCCGAGCCGGCGTCCGGGACTCGGGGTCCTCGCCCTCGTATCCCGGGCTGTCCTGGCGGATGTCGACGAGGTGGCGCACGTGCACGCGCGGGTCAGGCGCGAACACCGGCTCGTCGCGGTGGCGGAATACCGAGACGATCTCGACGTCGTGCTGCTCGGCCAGGGTGTTGGCCAGGTTGTACGTGGTCCGGATGGTCCCCCCGATGCCATATGCGTTGTGTATGAGAAAAGAAATATGCATGCGTCCCCGAATCCCCTGTCTCATCCGCCTGCCGCATGGTTAGACATGGCCTCCTGGCTGTTGGTTGGGCTCCATTACCATCTTGTTCCCTAACGGTTGCGCCACTGGTAGGCGATATCAGGAACCTTTTCACCTTGTCGCGCATCAGAGCAGGTAGGGGATACGCAAGGGTGCCTGAGGGATCAGGGTGGATCAGGGTTTGTATGACAACTGCGGTACGTCGAAACACTCATCGTTCATGTCTCCCTGGCTCACCCAGCCCTCGGCGTCCTCCCAACGGGCCACCGAGACACAGGTCCTGCGGGTCTTCGGGGGTTCGGACAGCCGCTCGTGCCGGACGGGAATCAGCAGGCCGTCGGCCGTGTACGCCTTGCCCGAGTCCATGAAGCGGTCGACGCACGCGCGCGTGACGCCCGTCCCGGCACAGGACTTCGCCGCGTCCGTGAACCACATGGCGGCGGCCCAGCCCTCCAACTGCCACTGGGAATGGGTCTCCAGGCCCTTCGTGGCGTCCCGGAACTCCCGTACGGCGTCGTGGTCCGTGTCCTCGTGGTTGCGGCTGGAACCCGTCGCCCACAGGGCGTTGCGGCAGCGCGGTGAGTCCTTGTAGTCCTCGGGGACGGTGGACGTCCAGTTCTGCACGTTGGTGACCTTGGCGAGGACCTCGGCGCCGACGTCGTCCATCGCCTTGCACAGCTGGGCGTTGCCGTAGCTGTCGATGGCGTCGAAGACCAGGTCGGCGCCCTGCTCCTTCAGATCGGCCGCCGCGGCACGGAAGTTGGGCAGCGCGAAGTCGACCTGTTCGGTGACCACCTCGTAGCCCTCGGCCTCCAGGCCCCGGGTGACGAGCCGGGCGTATGCCGCCGACGAGGACTGGTTGTACGAGACGACGGCCGCCGTACGGGCGCCCTGCTCGCGCTTGAAGTAGCGGTAGATCTCGGTACCGCCGTACAACTTGCCGTCCCAGCCGGGTTCCCCGTCGCGCGGGGCGAGGCTGCCGTAGATCCCGTAGAGGTGCGGGTAGGTGTCGTACGCCGCGCCGATGGGCTGGCCGCCGATGTCGGGCACGCGCGCGCGTGACACGCGGGAGGCGCCCGCGTAGTCGAGGGCGGTGGTGGCGACGAGGGCGACGACGTTGTCCTCGTCGACGAGTTCGTGCACGCACTCGTTGTTGCCGACGCCGCTGCCGCCGTCGTCGCAGGTACGGACGTCGACCTTGCGGCCGTCGATGCCGCCGCGCGCGTTCAGCCGGTCGAAGTAGGCCTTGGCGCCGTCGCGCGGCCCCGTGAACGTGTCGCCGCCGACCGGGCTGGTGGCGCTGGTGATGATGCCCACGCGGATCGGGTCTCCGCCTTGCTGTGTCGGTGTCCGCTGCGGCCGGGTCTCGAAGTCGCTCTCCGGGAGGCGGCTGCCGCAGGCCGTGCTCAGGAGGAGCAGCAGGCCCGCGACAGCGCACTCAGCAACCCGGACCCGGCGACTCATTGCCGCTCAGCCCGACCAGCCCGCACAGCGTCTTGACGGAGACCTTCCACACGTCGTCCTGCTCGACGGCCGTCCCGGCGGCGTCGGGCATGACCGTGGCGCCCTTGAGCGTGAGCGAGTACGTCACGTCCGCCTCGGTCGGCGAGGTGAACTCGATCTCGTTGACCGTCGCCTCCACCTGCCCGCCGCGTTCGTCACCGCTGAAGCTCTCCAGGACCTGGGCCATCTTGTCGCCGTCCTCCAGGACGGCCTGCTTGTCCTTCAGGGAGACGGCGGGGTCGAAGAACTTCTTCCAGTTCTCCCTGATCTCCTTCTCGGCCGCCGCGGAGTCGGCCGGTTCTGTCGCTGTGGGACTGGGCTCGACGGTTGTTGGCCGCTCCACGGTGGGAGAGGGCGGCGCGGTGTCGTCACCGCCGCTGTCGTCTCCGCACGCCGTGAGGGCCGCTGCCAGGGCGAGTACCACCGCCGCCGCCAGCCCCCCGCTGTTTCCCCGCCTGAGGTCGCTCCCGAGAACCATCTGGCTCACCACCGGGTGTCGGTCCGGGCCATGTGCGCCCGGTTCTTTCAGGGTCAGCTTCCAGAAGGCATAGTGCAAGCCATTGGCTGACATGGACAGACACATGACGTGGGAGCCCGTATGCGGACTGCTCGACTGCGGACTGTGCACCCCGTCCTCTGGGCCGGGTGGGCCGCGCTCGCCGCGGGAGCGGTGCTGTGCGTCCTGGGCTGGTACGGGATCTCCGGCGAGCGGTTCGCGGAGCGGCAGCTGCCGTATCTCGCGTCCTGCACGGTGCCCGGAGCCGCGCTGATCATCGCGGGCGCGGTGCTGCTCACCCACGGCAGGAACGCGCTGGCCGCCGCACGTGTGGAGGAGTTGTACGGGCTCCTGGTCGCCGCCGAGCCCGCCGACGTCGGCGAGTCCGGGCAGGCGGCCGCCGCGCCCGTCGCCGTCAGCGGAGACCTTCGGATGGTGCCGGGCGGCACGCTGTGGCACCGCGCGGACTGCCCGCTCGTGGCGGGGAAGCCGGAGGCCCTGCCGGTGGACTCGCGGGTCCTCGCGAGCGGGGAGCTGGCCCCCTGCCCGATCTGCGAGCCGACCGCGTCCGATGACCGGCCGGCTGCCTCGGGTGACCGACCGTCCGACCCGGGTGACCGACCGTCCGACCCGGGTGACCGACCGTCCGACCCGGACAACAGACCGTCCCCCTCGGGCGACTGATGGCGTCGCTGACGTACGACCTCACGCTCGCCGGGCTCTCCGTCGGCAGCGCCGCCGCGCTCACGGGGATCGGGCTGATCGTCACCCACCGGGCGACCGGCGTGCTGAACTTCGCGCACGGCGCGATCGCGATGGTGTGCGCGTATCTGCTGCGCCAGCTCACGGTCGAGTGGGACTGGCCGCTCGCGCTCGCCGCCGCGGTCACCCTGCTCGTGGTGGCCCCCGGCATCGGCATGGCCCTGGAGCGCTTCGTCTTCCGCCCCCTGTCCGTGCTGGGCAGCGACCCCGCACAGACCCTCGTCGCGTCCATCGGGGTGTTCGTCCTGCTCGTCGGCGGGGCGGCGCTCGTGTGGGGGCCCGGCGCACACTCGGACGCGCCGACGCTCGTCTCGGCCGACCCTTGGGGTCAGCTGGCGGCGGCGCTCGTACTCGCCGTGGGCGTGGGCGCGGTGACCCGCTGGACCCGTTTCGGCCGGGAGCTGCGGGCCGTCGTCGACGACCGCTCGCTCGCCGTTCTTGGCGGCATCGACGCGGACCGGGTGGCCGCCGCGGGCTGGGCCTTCGGCTCGTTCACGGCGGGCCTGACGGGGGTGCTCCTGGCGCCCTACGTACGCCTCGATCCGTACGGCCTGCCGCTGCTGGTCATGGAGGTCGTGGCCGTCGCGGTGGCCGCCCGGATGCGCAGTCTGCCGGTGGCCGTGGTGGTCGCGCTGGGCATCGGGGTCGCCCAGAGCCAGCTGACACAGCTGCACCCGTCGGGCTGGGGCGAGCCGCTGGTGCAGGCGTTGGGGGCGAACCTCTTCGTCGTGGCGCTGCTCATCGCGGCGCTGGTGCTGCCCGGGATCGGCACGCGGGACGCGCTGCCGCGCACGGCGACGGCACGGGTGGCGACCCCGCCGGGCGCGTGGATCGTGGCGGTGGTGCTGTTCCTGCTGCCGCTGGGCTTCGCGGGCTCGGACCTGCACACGTCCGTCCAGGTCCCGGCACTCGGCGTCGTCCTCCTCTCCCTGGTCGTGGTGACGGGCCGCGGCGGCCAGATCTCGCTCGGCCAGGCGGCGTACGCGGGCCTGGGCGCGCTCTTCACGGCGCTGCTGGCGGCGGGCCGCTTCCCGGGTCTGCCGGAACTCCCCGAACTGGCCGCGCTCGCGGTCGCCGTCCTCCTGGTGGCTCCCCTGGGGCTGCTGACCGGCTGGCCCGCCATCAGCCGCCATGGGCTCGCCCTCGCCCTGGCGACCTTCGCGGTGGGCGTCGGCGTCAGCCGCTTCGTCTTCGCCCAGCCGTACGCGACGTCGGGCCTGAACCTCGGCCGCCCGGCGGGCTTCGAGGGCGACCGCGCGTACTACGTCCTCGAACTCTGTTTGCTGGCGGGCGCGTTGCTGGCCGCCCACGCCCTGCGCCGGGGCCGCACCGGCCGGGCCCTGGCCGCGATGCGCGACCACGAGGCGGGCGCGTCGGCGGCGGGCGTCCGCGTGCCCGCGCTCAAGGTGACGGCCTTCGTGGCGGGCGCCGCCCTGGCCGCCCTCGGCGGCGGCATGCTCGGCATGGGCCTGCGCGCCTTCGACCCCGCCGCCTACGACCCCGTCCGCGGCCTCCTCTGGTTCGCCGCGATCGTCGTCCTCGGCGCGGACAGCGTGCTCGGCGCCCTGGCCGCGGCGGCACTCCTGGTCGGCCTGGACGCGGGGACGCGCGGCGGAGTGGCGGCGGCGCTGATCGGGCTCCTGGCAGTCCTCGTGGGCCGCTTCCCGGGCGGACCGTACGAGGCGCTGCGCCTGGCGACGGGCCGGCTGCGGCTCCACCGGGAGGCGGCGCTCACGCCGTTGGGGGCGAGGGTGAGGGGGAGGCTTCGGGCGACGGTCAAGGAGTTCGGTGCGGGAGAGGGTGCGGCTGTGGTGGGGGTTACGGACTCTGCCCGGCGGTCCGGCTCGACTCCGACGCCCGGCGCGGGCAGGACCGAAGGTCCGGCCCGGCCTCACCCCGCCGGCGCCACCGGAGCCATCGGGCAGGCCGAAGGCCGCGACCGACACGGCGCGACCCCAAGGTCGGGCGAGGACCGGTCCGAAGGCCGCACCGTACCCGAGCCCACCCGCCCCCGCGCCCCCCACGACAAACCCACCTCCCGCCACGTCCTCCGCGCCCGCGGCCTACGCGTCGCCTACGACGGCTTCACCGCTCTCGGCGGCGTCGACCTCGATCTCCCCCCGGGCCGGATCACCGCGGTCGTCGGGCCCAACGGGGCCGGGAAGAGCACCCTGTTCCACTGCCTCGCCGGAACCCTGCGGCCGGAGGCCGGGCGGGTCGGGTTCGGGGAGCGGGACATCACCCGGCTGCCCGCTCACGCACGAACACGGCTCGGTGTCGCCCGCACCTTCCAACAGCTCGCCGTCTTCCCGACCTTGACCGTGGCCGAGAACGTGCGGGTGGGCGCCGAGCAGGGGCGCGTCGTGGATGCGGGCGCCGTGGAGCGCGTGTTGCGGTTGCTCGGGCTCCACGGGGCCGTACGGTCACTGCCGGCGGCCGGACTGCCGACCGGGACCCTGCGGCGTGTCGAGCTCGCGCGCGCCCTGGCGGGAAGCCCGCGTGTCCTGCTGCTCGACGAGCCGGCGGCGGGCCTCGACACGGGCGAGGTCGCCGCGCTGGCCCGCGTGTTGCGAGCCCTCGCCGCGGACGGCATGGCCCTGCTCGTCGTCGAGCACGACCTGGACCTCGTGGCCGACCTGGCCGACACCGTGCACGTCATGACGGCGGGCCGCATCGTCGCTTCGGGCCCCGCCGAGCACGTCCTCGAAAGGCTCGACCGCCCTCAAGAACTCCAACAACCCCAAGGGCCCCAAGAGCCCTCAAGACCCCAAGGACCCGGCACGGCGGTCGACGGATGAGCACCCCCGGGATTTCCCTGCGCCACGCGCGCGTGCGCTACGGCCCGTTGGAGGCCCTGCACGGCGTGACCCTGCTCGCGCCCGCCCCCGGCCTCACCGTCCTGCTCGGCCGCAACGGCTCGGGCCGTACGACCGCGCTGCGGGCCCTGGCCGGGACCGTGCCCCTGTCCCGCGGTGCCGTGGTCTGGGACGGCGCCGACGTCACGGGGATGCCCGCGTACGAACGGGCCCGCCGCGGCCTGTGCCTCGTCCCGGACCGTCGGGCCGTCTTCGGCACACTCACCGTCCGCGAGAACCTCGAACTCGCGGCGTCGGCGCAGGACTTCGCCCCGACCCTGGACGCCTATCCCCAACTGCGCCCCCTGCTCACCAGAAGAGCCGGCACCCTCTCCGGCGGCGAACAGCGCATGCTCGCCCTCTCCCGCGCCCTCCTGGCACGCGCACGCGTGGTCCTCGTCGACGAACCCGCGCAGGGCATGTCCCCGATGGTCGCGTCCCGCACGTACGAGCTGCTGAGCGGCCTCGACGCGTGCGTCGTCGTGGCCGAGCAGCGACTGCCGCCCGGCCTGCACGACAAGCCGGCGATCGTGTACGAACTCCGGCGCGGCGTGGTCCTGTTCAGTGGCGAGGCGACGGAGGCGGCGGCGACAACGGCGGACCCATCAGTACCGGAGGGCCCGACACGCCAGGGGGGCTCTGGACCGCCGCGCCGTCCGGAGTGAGCGACCTCCCCGGGGCCGCCCCCTTCGGCAGCCGCAGCCTGGTGCCCGGGTTCAGCCGGTCCGGATGCTTCCCGACCATCTGTCTGTTGGCCTTGTACAGCGCCCGCCACCCGCCTTTGATCCGATACCGGCGGGCGACGGACGAGAGCGTCTCGCCGGACTTCACGGCATGCGTCCGGCCGCTGAGCTTGTACTTTCTGGCACAGACGGGCCACGCCTCCCATCCCTGGACGCGTACCACCTCCTCCGCGACCTTGATCTGTTCGGCCCGCGTGGCGAGATCCGCGCGCGGCGCGTAGGCCAGCCCGCCGAATGCCTGCCAGGTGCGCTGCCCGAACTGCAGCCCGCCGTAGAAGTCGTTCCCGGTGTTCGCGTGCCAGCGGCCACTGCTCTCGCACTCCGCGAGACAGCCCCACGGCCACTGGTCCTTCGTACAGGCGGACGGCGCCGGCACCTGGACCGTGCCGGGACCGGGCGCCGGAGGCGATGGCGCCGCGACCGCCTCGACGGGGACGAGCACGGCCAGGACGAGGGCGACGACAGTCACGTACCGCATGCGCTTGATCGACATCGGGCCACGCTAAGCGGGGTGACGAGGGTGCCTCGACGAGCCGCGCCAGCGGCCGGTGGGGCCCCACCCGGTCGGAGGACCGGGTGGGGCCCGTTGCCCGAAAGCAGGGTGAGTCCGGCTCGGAGTGCGCGGACTCGGCTCAGTGGCTCAGAGCTCCAGGCGCTGCCCGGGGACGATCGCGTTGGGATCCCCGCCGATGACGGACTTGTTGGCGGCGTAGATCCGCTGCCAGCTGGTCCCGTGCCGTGCCGCGATGCCGCTCAGCGTGTCGCCGCTGCGGACGGTGTAGTCGCCGCGGGACGAGCTGCGGGCGGTGTGGCCCGTCGAACGTGCCGGCGCCTTCGACGGCTTCGACGGGGCTGCCTTGGTGGTGGGCGTGTCGGGCGCGGACGCCGCGGGAGCGCTCCCGGACGCGCCCGCGCGTGCCGAGCAGGTGGGCCAGGCGCCCCATCCCTGCCCGCGCTGCACCTTGGTGGCGACAGCGATCTGCTGCGCCTTGGATGCCTTGTCGGCGGTCGACGCGTAGGCCGTGCCGCCGTACGCGCGCCAGGTGCCGGCGGAGAACTGGAGTCCTCCGTAGTAGCCGTTACCGGTGCTGATGTGCCAGTTTCCGCCGCTCTCGCACTGTGCGATGCGGTCCCACACTCCGCTGTCCGCCGCTGCGGCGTTGCCGGTCGCGGCGAGGAGTCCGAGCGGAGCGATCAGTGCCGCCCCTGCGAGGACCGCCGTCGTACGAGTCGTACGAGCCTTACGAGTGTTGTCGGCACAATCGGACATGTATTTCCCTCTCCAACAACCCGGGGTCCCCCAAGGCGGCACGGAACTCCCACGCGCTTCGACGCGGTCGTTCCGCTCCACCCCGTCCGCCGACGGTGGTGCTGATGGTGCTTTCTTGCTGGCTGTGAAGCGGTCGGCGGACGTACCCGAGCGGTGCTCGTTGCACACGGCGGAGGAATGTAGGGACCCGAGAGGCCCGATATCAACCAACTCCTTGTCATTCCAGGCCAGTTCGCCGTTACCGGGAGTATCGGCGATTTCAGGTCAGCCATTTCATTCGCTGATTTCCGGATTTGTCGACCAGTAGTCCTGATGATCTGTGACTCAGATCACGGGATCAACTTCCTTGGAAATCCAACGAGTTGACATGGAGTAACAGATTCCGCCACCGGGTTCACCCTGCGCGTCGGATGGTTCGATTCCGTTCGCTCTCGGGCGTGACTCCGGCCACAGATCGTCCGTTGTCTTCTTCATGAACCGGGAACCCATCCGGTTCATGGGCCGGGAGCCGCCCGGCCACGCCACGCATATCCCGAGGAGCCACCCGTGCCGCGCATGCTCGACGTCAGCGACGACGTACGCGCCGAGATCGGCGACGAAGAAGCCGACCGGCTGCTCGCCGGAGAGAACGCCCCGGGCAGTTACGACTGCACGTCCTGCCGCACCCAGGGCGACTCCGAACAGGAGCGCACCAGCACCGTCCTGTTCATCGGCGACGAGACCGCCGTACTCGCCTTCGCCCACGCCACCTGCCTGCCCTCGCAGGTCGTCCAGGTCACCGAGGAGCAGCTGCAGGGCGCCGTCCGCTCCATCACCGGCGACGAGCGCCCCTCCGAAGCCATGCCCGAGCAGGCCGTCCTCGGAGTCACCAGCGGAATCGTCCTGCTCGGCGGCGAGTTGCACCCCGCGCTCGTCGTCGAACCGACCGGGCCGATCGCCCGGCCCGGCACGACGGGAGGCGGCGGCGACGACTTCCTGCCCCTCCTCATCGAGCAGGGCTTCATGCCGGTGACCCAGCTCACCGAGGTGCCGCCCGTGCTGCACGGCTGGTCCGTGCTGCTCGCCATGGGCCAGCTGCACGCGGTGCTGCAGCCCGGCACGGGGGGCAGCTCACCCGTCGCCTGGTGGCAGGCCCACCAGCCGCTCCAGGTCACCGACGGCTGGCGGGCGGCCGCCAACAAGCACCAGCAGGTGCTGCTGTTCGCGGCTCCGGTCGGCTCGATCGGCCGCCAGCCCCGGGAGGACCTGCTGCGCGACGCCCTCGACAAGGCCGCCGCCAACGGCAAGCTGGTGGCGAGCGCCATGCCGCTGGCCGGTACCTGAGCGTGAGCCCCGGACCCTGAATGCGCCGGGCACACTCCCGTGACCTGCGAAAGCGGACAAGTCGGCCGCATCCGAAGGGCGGCGGGGTCGTTGGCACGTACGTGCACACCTACGACGTTCCTCGCCGCCTGCCGTACACGTCACCGATCCCGGCCATGCGGCCGGGACAGGAGAGCGCGGGCAGCCTCCCCCAATTTCTCGGCTTCGCTCGAACAGGGGGGACCCCCATGGCCACGCCGATCTACGACGCGCTCTGCGCGGAGTACCGCAGGAGCTTCCGGACCCTGCCGGGCGACCGCAGCGGCGAGGAGGAGCTCGGCTTCACGGCTTTCGGGACCGGCCCGCACGGCACGGGCTCGTACAACCCGGGTTCGTATGCGTCGACGCCGTACGGCATGCGGCACAGCGCCGGGTATCACGCGACCGGGCGGAACACAGCGTCCCCCACGCACCACGGTCAGGCCACTACGTCCGTCTGGCAGCCGGTTGCTCGGATGCACACCACCGGTCTGCTCCCGGCGGCGCTGCCGCCCGGACCGCGCCGGGAAAGCTGACCACGCGCACAGGAGAGGGCCCCTGCACAGCAGGGGCCCTCTCCCATGTGCTTCCCGCTACGTCACTTCTTCCTGCCGCGCTTCTCGCGCACCCGCACCGAGATGTGGATGGGCGTCCCCTCGAAGCCGAACTCCTCGCGCAGCCGGCGCTCCACGAAGCGGCGGTAGCCGTGCTCGATGAAGCCCGAGGAGAAGAGCACGAACCGCGGCGGCTTGGTGCCCGCCTGCGTGCCGAAGAGGATGCGCGGCTGCTTGCCGCCCCGGACCGGGTGCGGGTGCGCGGCGACCAGCTCACCGAGGAAGGCGTTCAGCCGACCCGTCGGGACGCGCGCCTCCCAGCCCGCCAGTGCGGCCTCGATCGCCGGGACCAGCTTCTCCATGTGGCGGCCCGTACGCGCCGAGACGTTGACCCGCGGTGCCCACGCCACCTGGAGGAGCTCGGTCTCGATCTCCCGTTCCAGGTAGTAGCGGCGCTCCTCGTCGAGGTTGTCCCACTTGTTGAAGGCGAGGACGATCGCGCGGCCCGCCTCCACGGCCATGGTCACGATGCGCTGGTCCTGGACGCTGATGGGCTCGGTGGCGTCGATCAGGATGACCGCGACCTCCGCCTTCTCGACAGCGGCGGCGGTGCGCAGCGAGGCGTAGTAGTCGGCGCCCTGCTGGAGGTGGACGCGCTTGCGGATGCCCGCCGTGTCGACGAACTTCCAGGTGACACCGCCGAGTTCGATGAGCTCGTCGACCGGGTCGCGGGTGGTGCCCGCGACCTCGTTGACGACGACGCGCTCCTCGTTCGCCACCTTGTTCAGCAGTGACGACTTGCCGACATTCGGGCGGCCGATGAGGGCGATACGGCGGGGCCCGCCGACCGCGGTACCGAAGGTCTGGGCCGGGGCCTCGGGCAGCGCCTCCAGAACGGCGTCCAGCATGTCGCCGGTGCCTCGGCCGTGCAGGGCGGAGACGGGGTGCGGCTCGCCGAGACCGAGGGACCAGAGATAGGAGGCGTCGGCCTCGCCGCTCAGGCCGTCGACCTTGTTGGCGCACAGGACGACGGGCTTGCCGGCCTTGCGCAGGAGGCGTACGACCGCCTCGTCGGTGTCCGTGGCGCCGACCTTGGCGTCGACGACGAAGACGACCGCGTCGGCCGCGTCGATCGCGTACTCGGCCTGCGCGGCCACGGAGGCGTCGATGCCGAGGACGTCCTGCTCCCAGCCGCCGGTGTCGACGAGCTTGAAGCGGCGGCCCGCCCACTCGGCCTCGTAGGTGACGCGGTCGCGGGTGACGCCCGGCTTGTCCTCGACGACGGCCTCGCGGCGGCCGATGATGCGGTTCACCAGGGTCGACTTGCCGACATTCGGGCGGCCGACGACGGCGAGGACCGGGAGCGGGCCGTGGCCTGCCTCCTCGATCGCGCCCTCGATGTCCTCGGCGTCGAAGCCTTCAACCGCGGCGAGCTCCATGAACTCCGCGTACTCGGCATCGCCAAGCGCCCCGTGCTCGTGCTCGGCCGAGCCCTCGGGCTGGATGTGGTCGTTCATGAAGTCGGTCCCTCGTCGTTCATCGTGGTGATCGGTGGAACTCCCTGATACCGGGTGATCCACTACTCGAGTGTCGCCTGGCGCTCGGTGTGACGCCCGGCGTTTTCCGTGCGTCCGGTGAGACGCCTGGCGTTTTCCAGGTGCGCGGTGAGCTGCTTCTGGATGCGTACGGTCGCCTCGTCGAGCGCCGCGCGCGTACGCCGTCCGCTGCCGTCGCCCGCTTCGAAGGGATCGCCGAAGACGACGTCGACCCGGCTGCGCAGCGGAGGCAGCCCCTTTATCAACCGTCCGCGGCTCTCCGTGCTTCCCAGAACGGCGACCGGAACGATCGGCGCTCCGCTGCGGACGGCGAAGTACGAGAGCCCGGCGCGCAGCGAGGCGAAGTCGCCCTCGCCGCGGGTGCCCTCGGGGAAGATCCCGAGGACGCCGCCGTTCTGCAGGACGCCCAGGGCCTGGGTGATCGCGGTGCGGTCAGCGATCGAGCGGTCCACCTTCAGCTGGCCGACGGCGCGCATGAAGGGGGCGAGCGGGCCGACGAACGCCTCCTTCTTGACCAGGAAGTGCGACGGCCGGGGCGCCACGCCGATGACCATCGGACCGTCGATGATGTGGGAGTGGTTGACCGCGAAGATCACCGGACCGGTCGCGGGGACCTTCCAGGCGCCCAGGACACGCGGCTTCCAGAACCCGTACATCAGGCCGACCCCGATACGGCGGCCGACCTCGGCGCCCCGCACGGAAGGCGCCTGCGGGGAGGGTACCTGCGTCACTTCGCGGCCCGCTTCTCCTCGACGAGGGTGACGACGCACTCGATGACCTGCTGGAGCGTGAGGTCGGAGGTGTCCACCTCGACCGCGTCGTCCGCCTTGGCGAGCGGGGAGGTCTTGCGGCTGGAGTCGGCCGCGTCCCGCTTCAGCAGGGCCTCGCGGGTCGTGTGGATGTCGGCGCCCTTCAGCTCACCGCTGCGACGGGCGGCGCGGGCCTCCGGGGAGGCGGTGAGGAAGATCTTCAGGTCGGCGTCCGGCAGCACGGTCGTACCGATGTCGCGTCCCTCGACCACGATGCCCTGCTCGGACCCCGCGGCGATCGAGCGCTGCAGCTCGGTGATGCGGGCCCGCACCTCGGGCACGGCGCTGACAGCGCTCACCTTGGAGGTGACCTCCTGGGTGCGGATCGGGCCCGCGACATCCGTGCCGTCGACCGAGATGGCGGGCGCCGAGGGGTCCGTACCGGAGACGATGTCGGGCTTTCCGGCCGCGGCCGCGATCGCGGAGGGGTCGGTGATGTCGATCCCGTTGCTCACCATCCACCAGGTGATCGCCCGGTACTGCGCGCCGGTGTCCAGGTAGCTCAGGCCGAGCTGCGTGGCGACGGCCTTCGAGGTGCTCGACTTGCCCGTACCGGAGGGACCGTCGATGGCGACAATCACGGCCGGGGCGGTCCGGGCGGCGGTGGTTTCCACGGGTGCGGGCACCTTCCTGGTACGGGGTGGCTGGCTGGTACGGGCACGAAGGCGCCCCGAACAAGGTTACTGGCTCCCCGGACCCCGTTTTACGGCCCCTGCCGCACCCTCGTCACCCGTTGTTCGTCGCCGCCACGATCCTCATCCGCGCGGAGAGACACCGCGTGTGCCCCGAACCGACCCACCACGACAGGGCGTTCGACGACATCTACCGCCGAATCGCACAACCCCGCCCGGCCGAATCCCGCACCCCGCCCTCCGATGCACCCTCGCACCGGGCGCTACTGCCGGATCGACCAACCCCGCTCCCGCAACGCGGCCGTCAACACCGGCGCCGCCGACGGCTGCACCATCAACTCCACCAAGCCCGCCTGCTGCCCGGTCGCGTGCTCGATGCGTACGTCCTCGATGTTGACGCCCGCGCGGCCCGCGTCGGCGAAGATGCGGGCCAGCTGGCCCGGCTGGTCGTCGATGAGGACGACGACGCTCTCGTACGTGGTCGGGGCCGCGCCGTGCTTGCCGGGGACGCGGACCTGACCGGCGTTGCCGCGGCGCAGGACGTCCTCGATGCCGGTGGTGCCCTCGCGGCGCTTGGCCTCGTCGGAGGACTGGAGGGCGCGCAGGGCCTGCACGGTCTCGTCCAGGTCGGCGGAGACGTCCGCGAGGAGATCGGCGACCGGGCCCGGGTTCGCGGACAGGATGTCGATCCACATCCGCGGGTCGGAGGCCGCGATCCGGGTCACGTCACGGATGCCCTGGCCACAGAGGCGTACGGCCGCCTCCTCGGCGTGCTGCAGGCGCGCGGCGACCATGCTGGACACCAGGTGGGGCATGTGCGAGACGAGGGCGACCGCGCGGTCGTGGGCGTCGGCGTCCATGACGACCGGTACGGCACGGCAGTGCGAGACCAGCTCCAACGCGAGGTTGAGCACCTCGGTGTCGGTGTCCCGGGTCGGCGTCAGCACCCAGGGGCGCCCCTCGAAGAGGTCGGCGGTCGCGGCCAGGGGGCCCGACTTCTCGCGGCCCGACATGGGGTGCGAACCGATGTACGCGGCCAGGTCGAGGCCCATCGCCTCCAGCTCACGACGCGGCCCGCCCTTGACGCTGGCCACGTCGAGGTAGCCGCGCGCGAGCCCGCGCCGCATCGCGTCGGCGAGTGTCGCGGCCACATGTGCGGGCGGCGCCGCGATGATCGCGAGGTCGACGGGGCCCGTCGGCTCCTCGTCCGTGCCGGCGCCGATCGCGGCCGCGGTACGGGCCTGCTCGGGGTCGTGGTCGGCGAGGTGCACGACGACGCCACGCCCGGCGAGGGCCAGCGCGGCGGACGTGCCGATGAGTCCGGTGCCGATGACGAGTGCGGTTCTCACTGGGCGATGTCCTTGCGGAGCGTGCCGGCGGCGCCGAGGTAGACGTGCGCGATGTCGGAGCGGGGCAGGTCGGACTCGATGTGCGCGAGGACGCGTACGACACGGGGCATCGCGCCCTTGATGTCCAGCTCCTGCGCACAGATCAGCGGTACGTCGACGATGCCGAGCTTGCGGGCGGCGGCTGCCGGGAAGTCGCTGTGCAGGTCGGGCGTCGCCGTGAACCAGATGCTGATCAGGTCCTCGGTGGTCAGCCCGTTTCGCTCCAGGATGGCGGTGAGCAGCTCGCTGACCTGCTCGTCCATGTGCCCGGCCTCGTCCCTCTCCAATTGGACGGCGCCCCGGACCGCTCGTACCGCCACGGTGATGCTCCTTGCTGATGTACGTATCGGCTCGATGTACGCATCGGCTCTTGGTACATCCAGCCTAGTCAGCCCTCCCTGGGCGAGCGCCCGGCGCCCGCACGCTGAGACGGCCGCCGCGTACGGCGTCAGACCTGCTGCCGCTTGATGACGTCCTCGATCGAGCCGGACGGCAGATGACCGTCGGGAGTGAGCCTGTCGACCGCCTCGGGCAGGGTCCGGGCGAGCTCGGTGGCGGCCTGGTCGGTAGTGACACCCGCCTGTTCGGAGACCTGCTTGAGGGTGTCGTCGGGCAGCGCCTGCTGGATCTGCGCGCCGGTCACCGGCTGGTTCTCGCCGGTGCCGACCCAGGAGTCCCTCTGCTCGGCGAGGCCGGCCTTGGTGAGCATGTCCAACAGGCCGCCCAGCGGGTTGGTTCCGCTGCCGCCGCCCCCGCTCCGGCCGTTCATGAGCGCCTGGAGGAGCGAGCCCAGGATGGCGCCCCCGCCTGAGCCGGCGGAACCGGACCGGCCGCCGCCTCCGTCTCCGCCGAGGAGACCGCCGAGCAGGCTGCCCAGATCGTTACCCGCCATGGTCGCGCCTTTCGTGGGTGCGGCGGGGCCCGTCCCGCGAGTCCCCGGACTCGGACCTCGTCCAATGTCACCGGTCACCGTCGATGCCACTGTCACCGCCGGTGCCCCGCCAATGTCACCCGAAGCACCCCGTCTCGCCACTTGGAGTGAGGGCTCTTTAGGTGAGATCGTCCGCAAATCTCCGCCAAGTCGCTCCTGTGCGCCTCTGGACGCAGGGGCCGCTGGTCCGCTTGCATGGTGAGGCTGTCCGCGCCACGCCTCGGGGGAGGCAAGATGAAGCGTTCCGGACCACTTTTCACGCTCCTTGCGGGACTACTGCTCGCCCTGTTCATGCTGTCGCTCAACGCGACCACGGGGACGCGCAGCACGTCGGTCGGGAGCGGGACATCACCCGACGCCGCCTCACCGAGCCCGACAGCGACGCCACCGTCCACGGCCACACCGAGCAAGCCGTCGGCGTCGCCGACTCCCGGCCCGTCGAAGACCACCGTGCCCAACGGCGACTACGCGGGCCGTACCGACGACGACTCATCCGCAGTGGCGATCACACTGCGCGACGGCAAGGCGGTCGCGTACTTCTGCGACGGACGGGACCAGGAGTCGTGGCTGAAGGGCGACGTCGAGACCGACGGCACCATGCGGCTGACCAGCCAGAAGGGCGCCGTACTGACCGGCGAACTCACCGGCAGGCGCATCAGCGGCACCGTCGACATGGGACAGCGGGAGTACGGCTTCACGGCCGACAAGGCCCTCAAGCCCTCCGGCCTGTACCGGGCGACCGACACCGTGCGCGGCGCCACGGTCGACGGCGGCTGGATCGTCCTTCCCGACGGCCAACAGGTCGGGATCCTCAAGCTCGACGGCAAGCCCGCGACCGCGCCCCGCATCGATCCCGAGACCGGCGCCGTGACGGTCGACGGACAGCGGCTCACCGCACGCCCCGTGACTCCGTGACAGCTATGACAGCTATGACAGCTATGACAGCTATGACAGCCGTGACGACCGTGACAGCCATGACTCCGTGACGCAGCGCCTCCGTATTTCCGTGATCTATTTCCGTGATCTCCTCGCTCCGCCCCTTGCTCCATGACCTTGTGAACTCGTGAACTCGTGACCGCAGGGAGCCGACCATGACCGTGGACCCGAACGCCGCCACCCAGGGCTTCTCCTCACCCGACCCCGCCCACGGCCGCCCGGGAGCCGCCCGCTATCTCGTACCGGTCCTGGTCGCGGGAGCGGTCGCGGTCGGCCTCGGCGTGTACGGAAAGGTGCACGACCCGGAGGGCACCGCCTTCAACCTGGCCGGGTTCAACAGCACGGGTGCGGTCAAGTCATGGCTGGCCACGGCGGCGATGGGCTTCGCGGTCGTGCAGTTCGTGTCGGCGCTCATGCTGTACGGGCGACTGCCGGGCCCGGGCTGGTCAGGGATCCTGCACCGTTGGTCGGGCCGGATCGCGTTCCTTCTCGCGGTGCCGGTCGCCGTGCACTGTTTGTACGCATTGGGATATCAGACATACGAACCGCGCGTTTTATGGCACTCACTCCTGGGTTGCTTCTTTTTCGGTGCCTTCAGTGCCAAGATGCTGCTACTCCGCTGGGATCGACTGCCCGGCTGGATCCTGCCCATCGTCGGCGGACTCGTCTTCACCGCGCTCACGGTGGTCTGGCTGACCTCCGCCCTCTGGTTCTTCCGCACGTTCGGAGTGACGACATGACCAACGGCACGACGCGGCGCACGGTCCTCGCGACGGGCGCGGCCGCGCTGCTCGCGGGCTGCAGCAAGTACGGGGACGAGAACGACGGGGGCGGCGAGGAGACGTCCGCTTCGGTGGAACCGTCAGCCGGAGGCGAGGCGCCCGCCGGCGAGGAACTCGCCAAGACCACCGACATCCCGGTGGGCGGCGGCAGGATCTTCAAGGACGAGAAGGTCGTCGTCACCCAGCCCGAGCAAGGCGAGTTCAAGGCCTTCTCGGCGATCTGCACCCACCAGCGATGCACGGTCGCCAACGTCTCGGACGGCACGATCAACTGCACCTGCCACGGCAGCAAGTTCCGCGTCGCCGACGCCTCGGTGGCCGACGGCCCGGCCACGCGCCCGCTCCCCGCGAAGCAGATCACGGTCACGGGAGACTCGATCAGCGTGGCGTGACCACCTGCTCATTTCTGCCGCCTGCCGCCTGTCTCCTGCCCCTGTCTCCTGTCTCCTGTCTCCTGTTCTCCCGCCTCGTACCGTCTGCCGCCTGCCCGTCTTCTGGGCAGGTCAGGCATCCCAGAGTGCCCCCAACGCCGTCAGGTCACCCTGGTACTCGATCCTGTCGGCCCACTCCGTAGGCCATGCGTCGACACCGAGGTGTGCCCCCGCGAAGGCGCCGGCGAGGCACGCGATCGAGTCCGAATCGCCCGAGGTGCAGGCGGCGCGGCGCAGGGCCGTCAGGGGCTCGTCGACGAAGAGCAGGAAGCAGAGCAGGCCGGTGGCGAGGGCCTCTTCGGCGATCCATCCGGCACCGGTGGCCAGGCAGGGGTCCGTCTCGGGCGACGGTGACCGCAGGGCCTGCTGAAGCCGGTCCAGGATCTCCAGGCACTCGTCCCAGCCGCGCGCGATGAAGTGCGTCGGCGTCGGGTCCTGGGCGCGCGTCCACAGGTCGCCGAGCCAGCGCTCGTGATAGCGCGTGCGGTTCTCGTACGCGTACGAGCGCAGCAGTCCGACGAGCCCCGTCGGCTCGGTGCCCTGCGCGAGCAGGCGCACCGCGTGCGCGGTGAGGTCGGACGCGGCGAGCGCCGTGGGGTGACCGTGGGTGAGCGCGGCCTGCAACTGGGATGCTCCCGCGCGCTGTTCGTCGCTGAGCCCCGGGACGAGTCCGAGGGGCGCGACGCGCATGTTGGCACCGCAGCCCTTCGAGCCGACCTGGCTGGCGTCCTGCCAGGGCCGGTCCTCGCGCTTCAGCTTCTCGCAGGCGACCAGGCACGTACGCCCGGGCGCACGGTTGTTCTCCGGCGACTGGTACCAGTCCACGAACTCCTCGCGTACGGGCCGCTCCATCCGCTTGGGCCCCAGCAGCCCCCGGTCCATGGCCGTCCGCAGCCCTCGCCCCAGTGCCAGCGTCATCTGCGTGTCGTCCGTGACGTACGCGGGGTCCGGCAGTTCCATCTCCCGCCAGGGGCCGCACTTGGCGAGGATCGACGGCACGTCGTTGAACTCGGTCGGGAAACCGAGCGCGTCCCCGAGGGCGAGCCCGGTCAACGCCCCTGAGGCGGCCCGCTTCTTGACGGTGGTGGTCATGAGGATCGTCCTTCCAGGGACGGAGATGGAGACGGAGGCACGGAGGAAGGGGAAGGGGGTGCCGCCGATGGATCGGGTGCCGGAGTCGGCCGCAGCAGCGGCGGACGCAACGCGCTCGCGGGACCCGCGCGATAGAGCGCCGCGGGCTTGCCCCGGCCACCGGTCAGCCGCGCCGCACCGGGGACCTGTTCGACGAACCCGGGTGTGGCGAGGACCTTGCGCCGGAAGTTCGGCCGGTCCAGCCCTGTGCCCCACACGGTCTCGTAGACCTGCTGAAGCTCCCCGAGCGTGAACTCCGGCGGGCAGAACGCCGTGGCGAGGCAGGTGTACTCGAGCTTGGCGCCGACGCGTTCATGGGCGTCGGCGAGGATCCGGTCGTGGTCGAAGGCGAGCGGCCCCAGTCCGTCGTACGGCAGCCACCGCGCGCTCGCCGCGTCCCCGCCGCCGTGCGGCTCGGGCGGGTCAGGCAGCAGCGCGGTGTACGCCACGGAGACGACCCGCATCCGAGGATCGCGGTCCGGTTCGCTGTACGTCCGCAGCTGCTCCAGATGCAGCCCCGAGACGTCCGACAGACCGGTCTCCTCTGCGAGTTCACGCCTGGCGGCCGTCTCCGCGGACTCCTCGGGCAGCACGAAGCCACCGGGCAATGCCCGGCGGCCCTCGTACGGCTCCTGCCCGCGCTCGATCAGCAGCACCTGGAGTACGCCCGCCCGGACCGTGAACACCGCGAGGTCGACGGTGACGCCGAACGGCTCGAAGGCGTGCTTGTCGTATCCCTCGGGTGCGGTGCCTCCTGCTGCGGTCACGCCGCCCACCTCCTTAATAGTCACTAAGACTATAAAGAGACGAGCGGCTGGTGGCAACCCCTCAACTCCGGTCGCTGGACGTCAACTCCCGTCCTTGGACGGCGCGAACACCGCCACCATCGCCCCGGCCGCCGAGGCCGCCGCCGAGACCCACAGCGCGGGGGCGCACCCGTCGATGAAGCTCTCGGCCGAGTCGTAACCCCCGTACCGGACGAACACGGCCGCGGCGACGGCGACTCCGAAGACCCCGCCCAGCTCGCGCAGCGCGTTGTTGACGCCCGCCGCGACGCCCACGTCGGCGGGCGGCACCGCCGACGTCACGGCGTTCGCGACGGCGGGGAAGACCATGGAGATGCCGACTCCGGCGATGATCAGCGGCACGACGAGGCGGTCGTAGCTGACCCCGGGCTCCACCAGCCAGGCCATCAGCCCGAGTCCCACCGCTTGGAGGACGAGGCCCGTCAGCATGAAGGGCCGGTTCCCGAACCGGTCCGCGAGCGCGCCCGCGACCGGCGCGACGAGCAGCGGCGTGCCGGTCCACACCAGAATCCGCAGGCCCGCCTCCAACGGGGTGTTGCCCAGGCCGACTTGGAAGAGCTGCGAGATCATGAACAGCGCGCCGAGCAGCGACATGAACATCAGGAAGACCGCGCCGTTGGCGGTGGAGAAGCCGCGCCGCCGGAAGTGCGCGAGCGGCAGCATCGGGTACCGCGCCCCCGACCGTTCCCAGCCGAGGAAGGCCGCCACGAACACGATGCCGACGGCCAGGGCGCCCAGCACCTCGGCGCTCCCCCAGCCGGCCTCCGGCGCCCGCACCGGCGCCCAGGCGAGCCCGGTCAGGCCCACGGCCGCCAACGCCAGCCCCACGATGTCGAGTTGGGGTCGCGGGCCGTAGCTCTCGCGCAGTTTCATCGCGGCGAGCGGAAGCATCACGAGCCCCAGGGGCACGTTCAGCCAGAAGATCCACTGCCAGGACAGGCCATCCGTGACCGCCCCGCCCAGCACCGGCCCGGCGGCCACCCCGAGCCCGCTCACTCCACCCCACAGGCCGATCGCCACGCCCCGCTTCTCGGCCGGGAAGGCCTCGCCGATCAGGGTCAGTGTGAGGGGCAGGAGTACGGCCGCTCCGGCGCCCTGGACCGCTCGTGCGGCGATGAGTTCGCCGGCGCCGCCGGCGAGCGCGGCCCCCGCGGAGGCCAAGGTGAAGACGGCGAGTCCGACGACGTACATCCGCCGCCGTCCGAAACGGTCGCCGAGCGCCGCGCCCGTCAGGGTCAGACAGGCGAAGACGAGGTTGTACGCGTTGATCGTCCATTCCAGTTGGGAGAGGCTCGCCCCGAAGTCGGCCTGCAGCGCGGGCAGCGCGGTGGCGACGACCACCACGTCCAGCGCGCACAGGAGCGCCCCCAGCCCGGCAAGGACCACCGTCCAGACGCGCCGTGGGGGCGCGGTGGGTGGTGCCTTGCGGGTGGGGGCGAGCAAATTTTCTGCGATGTCTGCGATGTCAGCCATGAGAGACAGGCCCTTCCGTGAGAGTCACTCACGGATGGCAGACCAGCCCCGCCCCGAAAAGGAATCGCGCCCTAGGAACGCGACGAGCCGGTCGGAGGCGTCGGCCGGGGGCAGCACGCCGACCGGCGCGGCGAAGCGCACCCCCCGGTCCTCGTCCGCGACCACGCACTGCGCCACGGACAGCAGCTCGGCCGCGAGCGCGGACGGAATCGGCCGCGGCCGCCCGCAGGCCTGTGCCACGTCCCAGCCGTGCACGGCGATCTCGACGGCTCCGGCGGCGGCCATCACGCGGACGTCCAGCGGCCGGTCCGCCACGATCACCGAGCGCCCCTCCCCGGAAAGGGCCACCCAGGCGCCGAGCAGCGCGCAGGCACGCCGCCGGAAGTCGCACGCGGGATCCGCGCCGCCCCCCGCGCCCGGGAAAAGACCGATCCGCCCGCCCGTCAAGCCCTCGTGCAGTGCGTCGAGACCGTCGTCGAGATGGCCGAGCAGCTGGCCCAGGTCCCACCGGGCGCACGGCGTGGCCCGCCCCAGACTCCCCGGTGCCACGGCGGCGACGCTCCCCAGCGCGTACGCGAGGGAACGCTCGAGCAGCTCCCCGTAGTTCGGCTCCCCGGTGTTCGGCTCCCCCGTGTTCACGACAGCACCTCCGGCATCCCGAAACGCCCGACCAGCCCCGCATCCACATCCAGGAAGACGGTGATCCGTGCGATCTCCCCGGCCTCGACGGTGAGCACCTGCACGGAGTGCGCCCGGTGCACCCCGTCCGGACCGCGCGTGTACGCCACCGCGGTCGGCTGACCGTTCGCGCGCGTGGGGATCATCCGCATACGTCCCTTCTCGTGGTGGCGCGACTCCAGGAACCGAAGTACGTCCTTCCGCCCGCTGAACCACTCCAGGTAGGGCGGCATCTCCAGCTCGACGCCTTCCTGGAGCAGCCCGAGCAGCGCGTCCATGTCGGCGTGCTCGAAGGCGGCCATGTACCGGTCGAGCACCGCACGGTCCTCCGCGCCTTCGGGTTCGACCAGGAGGTCCTCGTCCGGAGCGACCTCGTCGAGGCGGGCACGCGCGCGTTGGAGGGTGCTCTTGACCGCCGCCGTGGAGGTCCCGAGCTCCGCGGCGACCTCGGACGCCCGCCAGGCCAGTACGTCCCGCAGGAGGAGCACGGCCCGCTGCCGCGCGGGCAGATGCTGCAGCGCGGCGACGAGCGCGAGCCGCAGACTCCCCCGCGCGGCCACGACGGTCGCCGGGTCGACCAGCGCGTCGGGCAGCGGCTGCAGCCAGGGGACGTCCGTGGCCGAGGCCCTCAGCGGCTCCTCAAGCGCCTCGGAGGGCGCCCCGAGCCCCGAGGGCAGCGGACGGCGCACACGGCTCTCCAGGGCCGTCAGACACGTGTTGGTGGCGATCCGGTGGAGCCACGTGCGCAGCGAGGCACGGCCTTCGTACCCGTCGTACGACCGCCAGGCCCGCAGATACGTCTCCTGCACCAGGTCCTCGGCCTCGTCGACCGACCCCAGCATCCGGTAGCAGTGCGCCAGCAACTCCCGTCGGTACGGATCCGTCAGCCGTACGAACTCGTCGCGGTCGGACGTCGTGACCATCGGCGTATCCCTTCGCTCGCCCACCGATACAGACCGGCGCGGCGGCGAAAACGCATCGGCCGGTGCCGGGGCAATCCCGGAACCGGCCGATGCCGTACGAAAACTGGGCTCTCCGAAGACAGTCCTTGAAGCCTGAGCCCCGGAGGCAGTCCTTGGAGCCGGAGACCCGGAGACAGTCCATGGAGCCGGAGACGAACCTCGGACCTCAGAACCTTGGGACCTCAGAACCTTCGACCCTAGAGATCGACCTCGCGCATCAGCATCCCGACCTCCGTGTTCGACAGCCGTCGCAGCCACCCCGACTTCTGGTCGCCGAGCGTGATCGGCCCGAAGGAGACGCGCACGAGCTTGTCGACCGGGAAGCCGGCCTCGGCGAGCATGCGCCGCACGATGTGCTTGCGGCCCTCGTGGAGGGTGACCTCTACGAGGTAGTTCTTGCCGGTCTGCTCGACGACGCGGAAGTGGTCCGCCTTCGCGTACCCGTCCTCCAGCTGGATGCCGTCCTTGAGCTGCTTGCCCAGGTCGCGCGGGATCGGGCCCACGATGTGCGCGAGGTAGACCTTCTTCACGCCGTACTTGGGGTGGGTGAGGCGGTGCGCCAGCTCGCCGTGGTTGGTGAGCAGGATGACGCCCTCGGTCTCGGTGTCGAGCCGGCCGACGTGGAAGAGCCGCGTCTCACGGTTCGTCACGTAGTCACCGAGGCACTGACGGCCCTCCGTGTCCTCCATGGTCGAGACGACACCGGCGGGCTTGTTCAGCGAGAAGAACTGGTACGACTGCGTGGCGACCGTCAGCCCGTCGACCTTGATCTCGTCGTGCTCGGGGTCGACGCGCATCCCCTGCTCCAGGACGATCTCGCCGTTGACCTCCACCCGGGCCTGCTCGATCAGCTCCTCGCAGGAGCGCCGCGAACCGTAGCCCGCGCGCGCGAGCACCTTCTGCAGCCGCTCGCCCTCCTGCTCGGCGCCCGGGAAGGTCTTGGGCGGCTTGACGTCCTTCTTCTCCGCGTACCGGTCCCGGTTGCGCTCCTCGGCCCGCGCGTCGTACTCACGCGAGCGCGCCGGAGCCGTACGGCCGCCGCGCTGCTGGCCCTGCTTGGGGCCGCCCTTGGCACCGCCGCGCGCCGCGTTGCCGCGCCCGGACTTGGGGCCCTCGTGGGTGGCTCCGGGGCCCACGTCGTAGCGGCGCTCCTCGGGCCGGGGCTTTCCGGGACGCTTCGGCTTGTCACCGCTGGGCTTCTCACCGCTCGGCTTGCCGCCGCCGGGCTTGCCGCCGCGCCCTCCCCCAGCCTTCGGCTGGGAGCCGCCCCCACCGGCTCCCCGGTAGTTACCGCGTCCGTTGCTGTTCCTACCGCTGCCGTTGCCGCTGCTTCGCATCAAATTTCCGTCTAGTCGTCTGCGTCGTCTGTACCCGGAGCGTCAGGAGCATCCGGATCGAACGACGGAACACCTTCCTGCGTCTCGGCCTCGATCGCTTCCGCCTCCGGAAGGAAGGGCGCGAGCTCCGGGAGCTCGTCCAGGCCTCGCAGGCCCATTCGCTCCAGAAAGTAGTTCGTCGTCCTGTACAGGATCGCACCTGTTTCAGGTTCCGCGCCCGCCTCCTCGACCAGACCGCGCTGGAGGAGCGTTCGCATCACGCCGTCACAGTTCACTCCGCGGACCGCCGAGACCCGCGAACGGCTGACCGGCTGGCGGTACGCGACCACCGCCAGCGTCTCCAGCGCGGCCTGCGTGAGCCGGGCCTGCTGCCCGTCCAGCACGAAGCGCTCGACGGCCGCCGCGTACTCGGGCCGGCTGTAGAACCGCCAGCCGCCGGCGATGAGCCGCAGCTCGAAGCCACGCCCCTGCACGGTGTACTCGTCGGCCAGCGCGCGAAGCGCGTCCGCGATCTTCCGCTTCGGCCGCTCCAGGATCTTCGCGAGGTACTCCACGGTCGCGGGCTCGTCCACGACCATGAGGACGGCCTCCAGAGCGGGCCTGAGGTCGAGGTCCGCGACGGTACGCAGCCCCGCCGGGACCTCGGTGGTGTCCTCGCTCACGCCTTCTCCTCCTTTGCCACCTCTGGCGGCCTGTCGAACTCGTCCGTCACCGTCGGCTCGGCGTCCCCGTCCCCGCCCGTCCAGCGCACCATCAGCTCCCCCAGAGCCTCCTCCTGGTCCAGGGCGACCGCCTTCTCCCGGTAGAGCTCCAGAAGGGCCAGGAAACGCGCCACGACCGTGAGGGTGTCGTCGGTGTCCTCGACGAGCGCCCGGAAACTGGCCTCGCCCAGCTCCCGCAGCAGCGCCACCACGATCCCGGCCTGCTCCTGCACGCTGACGAGCGGGGCGTGGATGTGATCGACGTACACCTGCGGCTTCGGCTTCGGCTGCATCGCCTTCACCGCGAGCTTGGCGAATCCTTCCGCCCCGATGCTGATGACGACTTCGGGAAGCAGCTCGGCGTGATGGGGCTCAAGGCCGACGGTACGGGGATAGCGCCGCGCCTCCTCGTCGAGGCGGCGGTTGAAGATGTCGGCGATCTGCTTGTACGCGCGGTACTGAAGCAGCCGCGCGAAGAGCAGGTCCCGGGCTTCGAGGAGGGCGAGGTCGGCCTCGTCCTCGACCTCGGCGGAGGGCAGCAGCCGAGCGGCCTTCAGATCGAGGAGAGTGGCGGCGACCACGAGGAACTCAGTCGTCTGGTCGAGGTCCCAGTCCGGCCCCATGGCCCTGATGTGCGCCATGAACTCATCGGTGACCCGTGACAGTGCTACTTCCGTGACGTCCATCTTGTGCTTGGAGATCAGCTGGAGCAGCAGGTCGAAGGGCCCCTCGAAGTTCGCGAGCCGGACCTTGAAGACACCGTCATGGGGCTCGGTGTCCTCCGGACCGCTGGGCCTGACGTCTTCGGGGCCGCTGGGCCCGAGCTCTCCGGGTTCGCTCGGCACGGCGTCTGCGGGCTCGACAGCGGGCGGTTCCCCGGCAACTCCGTCGGCGCCGTGGGCAGGCGTTCCGCCAGGCGATGGGGATTGTCCCTCCGCTCGAGCGGAGTCGAGAGTGGGGGAGGGTGGGCCCAACCCCCCACGATCCGCGGACGACGGCGCGTCCTCGACCAGAGACCGACTCTCCGCAGGCGGTACCGGCTCCGCCGCAGGCGGCACGGGCACGGGGTCCGGGGCCGCATCCCCCGGACCCCGCCCCAGCGCTCGCCGCCGACCGGCAGAGCCGCCGGAGGCAGAGGCAGGGGCGTCGTTCGAGGTCATAGCCGTCGCAGGCTACCGCTACCGCCCGCGGAGCCGTCGTACGAGAATGCTCGCGTCCCCCCGGGATTCAAGATCGGCGAGGACGACGGCGACGGCCTCACGCACGATCCGCCCCCGGTCGACCGCGAGCCCGTGCTCCCCTCGGAGCACCAGCCGGGCGTGCTCGAGGTCCATGAGCTCCTCGGCGGACACGTACACCGTGATCTTCTCGTCGTGCCGCTCCCGCCCACTGGGACGCCTCCCACCACCACCGCCGCGCCCGCGCTTGCGCGGCTGCTGCTGTGGGGTGGCAGAACCTTCCTGCGGCCCCGGACGCCGCCCGGAGCGCTCCGCGGTGGCGCCCCGGCTGCGGGACTCCCCCTCGTCGGAGGACTCGGCACCGGCCGCGGCGTGTTCGTCGCCCTCGCCGTCGCCGCCCCGCACGGGCACCGACTGCGGCGCGTCCTCCCCGGAGGCGGCACCGGCGTCGCTCTCGCCCGCCGGAGCCGGCACCCGGGCCTCGCCGTTGGCCTGGCGCCTGGGGCTGGACGCCTGGAGCGCCATTCCCCCGGTCGTACGGAACAGTTCGTCGGCCCCCGGCAGACTCACTCGGCGTGACACCGGGCGAGCACCTCCCTGGCGAGCTGGCGGTAGGCGGCGGCGCCGACGGAGTTGGAGGCGTACGTCGTGATCGGCTCACCGGCGACCGTGGTCTCCGGGAAGCGCACGGTCCGGCCGATCACCGTGTGGTAGACGTGATCGTCGAACGCCTCGACCACGCGCGCGAGCACCTCACGGCTGTGCACGGTCCGCGAGTCGTACATCGTGGCGAGGATGCCGTCGAGCTCCAGCTCCGGGTTGAGCCGCTCCTGGACCTTCTCGATGGTCTCGGTGAGCAGCGCGACACCGCGGAGGGCGAAGAACTCGCACTCGAGCGGCACGATCACCTTGTGCGCCGCCGTCAGGGCGTTGACGGTCAGCAGGCCGAGCGAGGGCTGGCAGTCGATCACGATGTAGTCGTAGTCGGCCATCAGCGGCTTCAGGGCCCGCTGCAGCGTGGACTCGCGCGCGACCTCGGACACCAGCTGAACCTCGGCGGCCGACAGGTCGATGTTGCTGGGCAGCAGGTCCATGTTCGGAACCGCCGTCTTCAGGAGCACCTCGTCGGCCGCCATGCCCCGCTCCATGAGCAGGTTGTAGACCGTGAGGTCGAGCTCCATCGGATTGACGCCGAGGCCCACGGACAGCGCGCCCTGCGGGTCGAAGTCGACGAGCAGTACCCGTCGTCCGTACTCGGCGAGCGCGGCGCCCAGGTTGATGGTCGACGTCGTCTTGCCGACGCCGCCCTTCTGGTTGCACATCGCGATGATCTTGGCGGGGCCGTGATCGGTAAGCGGGCCCGGAATCGGGAAGTACGGCAGCGGGCGCCCGGTCGGACCGATGCGCTCACGGCGCTGGCGCGCGGCATCGGGCGCGAGCGTGGCCGCGTACTCCGGATCGGGCTCGTACTCGGCGTCGGGGTCGTAGAAATGCCCCTCGGGCAGGTCGTCGTAGTCGGCGAAGTGGGTGCGGTTCTCGCCACTTCCGTTGCCGGCCATGGCGTTCACGTGATGGCCATCCATGCTCTGGTGTGCTGTCTGAGTCATCTTCGGACTCTGGTGGGCTGCGAAGGTGCGCACAGCAACGGAGCCGACAGCCTCGAGCCCCGTGGGCCTTGAGCCCTGCGCAGGCATTCCTGGTTGACCACCCCCGGGAGTAAATGTCGACTCATTCACAAGTCGTCTTACCTCCTTGGTGACCAGGAAACTTCTAGATAGGTCAGCGTGGCACCATGCCGACGGTTGGCGACTCTATGGCGTGTCACCGGTCCGCAGCAACACAATCCGCCGGACCCGGCCCGATGTGTCGGCAACGGAACACCCCACTGTCAAGGGCGTAAGGGCGTCGCACGGCAGGTTTCACGGGTGTGCGAAACGGTTCAAGGGTTACGTTCGAGGCGAGTTGAACGAGTCTCGCAAAGTGACTCGACACACATACGGCCGGACCTTGCGGGACAAGGTCCGGCCGGACGCGCGAGGTTGACGACTCGTGTTGACGTATCGCCTTTTATCAGCCCAGAGATGGCCTCGACGGGTCAGCCGAGCAACGTCTCCAGCTCGACGTGCTCCAGGCCGTGCGACTCCGCGACCTCACGGTAAACCACCTTGCCGTCATGGGTGTTGAGGCCCTTGGCGAGCGCCGGATCCCGCCGCAGCGCCTCGACCCAGCCGCGGTTGGCGAGTTCCACGATGTACGGCAGCGTGGCGTTGGTGAGCGCGTACGTCGACGTGTTCGGAACCGCGCCGGGCATGTTGGCGACGCAGTAGAAGACCGACTTGTGGACCGGGAAGGTCGGCTCGGCGTGGGTCGTCGGACGCGAGTCTTCGAAGCAACCGCCTTGATCAATCGCGATGTCGACAAGAACACTTCCCGGCTTCATCCGCGACACGAGCTCGTTCGTGACGAGCTTCGGCGCCTTGGCACCCGGGATGAGCACGGCGCCGATGACGAGGTCGGCCTCGAGGCAGGCCTTCTCGAGCTCGAAGGCGTTGGAGACGACGGTCTGGATCTTCGTACCGAAGATCTTGTCCGCCTCCTTGAGCTTGTTGATGTCGCGGTCGAGCAGGGTCACGTGGAAGCCCATGCCGATGGCGATCTGCGCGGCGTTCCAGCCGGAGACACCGCCGCCGATGACGACGGCCCGGCCGGCCAGTACACCCGGGACACCGCCGGGCAGCACGCCGCGGCCGCCATTGGCGCGCATCAGGTGGTAGGCGCCGACCTGCGGGGCGAGCCGGCCCGCGACCTCGGACATCGGGGCGAGCAGCGGCAGCGCGCGACTGGGCAGCTCGACCGTCTCGTACGCGATCGCCGTGGTGCCGGACTCCAGGAGCGCGTCCGTGCACTCCTTGGACGCGGCCAGGTGCAGGTAGGTGAAGAGCGTCTGGTCCTTGCGGAGGCGCTGGTACTCCTCGGCGATGGGTTCCTTGACCTTCAGCAGCAGGTCGGCGGTGGCCCAGACCTCGTCGGCGGTGGCGATGATCCGCGCTCCGGCGGCGATGAACTCGTCGTCCGCGATCGAGGAGCCGACGCCGGCGTTCTGCTCGATGAGGACCTGGTGGCCGTGGCGCACCAGCTCGTGCACGCCGGCGGGGGTGATGGCCACCCGGAACTCGTTGTTCTTGACCTCGCGGGGGATGCCGACCTTCACGTCGATCACGGTCCTTGGCTCAGAAGGGTCTGGGGCAACGCTACGCATGCCTGGACGATGCCTGACATACCCGGAGGCAAGTGAGCACACCGGGAGACACCGCGAAAGAACGCGGCGGAGCCAGTCTAATGAAGGGATTCCCTCTGTCTAGCCTTTCAATGCATCATTCTTCTTCGGATGTACTGCGGATTTCGTAGGCGTTAGCGTCTTGTTCCCTGGCTGATGCGTCCCGTGGGAGCTCGTCACCCAGCATGCGCTCCGCCGCGCCGCGGTGCAGCCGGGCGGCCGCGGGGTCGCCGAGCCGGTCCAACGTGTCGGCGAGCCGGAGGTGCAGCGCGGCCTGCAGCCGGATGTCCTCGGCACGGCGTGCCCACTCGACCGCCTCCTGGCATGTCGCCAACGACTCCTCGGGCCGGCCCGCGTACTCCTGCACCCGTGCCAGCTCGCTCAACGCCCTTGCCTGGCCCGCCACATCACCGGTCCTGCGGTGGCCGGTGACCGCCGAGCGCCAGTTGCGCAACGCCTCGCCGTAGCGGCCCGCGTAGGTGTGCGCGGTGGCGATGCGGCCGTGCAGCCTGGCCGCGTCCGCGCGCTCGTCGCGCGCGAGCCGCTGGGCCAGCGCGCGCCCGTACCAGTCGGCGGCCCGGTCGTAGTCGCCGAGCTCCTGGTAGGCACCCCCTACGGATTCCATCGCGCGGCCGGTCGCATACGGGTCCTGGGCTTCCCGTCCGGCGTCAAGGGCGGCCCGGTAGCGGGCGAGCGCCTCGGTCGTGCGGCCGGTCTGGGCGTCCAGGTCGGCGAGGTTCAGCAGCGCGGCGGCCTTCTCGCGGGGCAGGTTCCGCCGCTCGGCGACGTCGAGTACGAGCCGGTGGATGCCGTACAGCTCGGGCGCCGCCGCCCGCGTACCGAAATGGGCCACCATCGCCCGCACCAGCGCGGCCATGAGGCGGCGGGCCAGCGTGTCCAGCTCCCCGTCGGCGACCGCGAGCCGGGCGGCGGCCAGCAGCGCGGGCTGCCGGATGGTCAGCCAGTCGGCGGCGGCCCGGGGGTTCGGGAAGCGCAGGGCGCGGGGCATCCCGGCGAGTTTCTCGCGGGCGGGCGAGCTGTCGGTCTCGGTGATGGCGCGGCAGGACACCAGCAGCCGTACGGTCCGCTCCAGCATGCGAGCGCGGGCCAATTGGAGCTCGGCCGGGCGGTCCTGGGTCTCGGCGAGCGTGCGCAGCAGGGGCAGCAGACAGCCGGGCACCTCGTACTGCGGCAGCGGCGACTCGACGGGCACGACGAGGCCGAGGGCGACGAAGTCGTCCAGCGTGGTGCCGGCGGCACTGACCGAGCAGCCGGCGAGCGCGGAGGCGGTGTGCGGGTCGACGAGGCCCGCGGGGGCGAGCGGGAGGAGTCGCAGTATCCGCGCGGCGGTCGTGGGCAGGGCCGCGTACGTGAGGCGGAAGACGCGGTCGAGGACCGGGCCGTCGTCACCCTCGGTGCGCAGCTGCTTGGCCAGGTCGGCGACGGCCGCCTTGGGCCGGTGGGCCAGCCAGGCGCCGGCGAGGACGAGCGCGGCGGGCTGGCCCGCGCAGATCTCCACAAGTCCTTCGGCGGCGCGCGGGTCGACGGTGATGCGTACCGAACCGGTGTACCGGCCGAGGAGTTCGACGGCGGACTTGGTGTCCATGCCGCCGAGGGTGCAGGGGCGGACGTCGGCGATCCCGGTCAGGGGTCCGCCGGAGACGGCGACGACCAGGCAGTCGGGGGTGTCCGGAAGGAGCGCGTCGACCTGTTCGGCGTCCGCCGCGTCGTCGAGCAGGAGCAACGCGCGGCGGACGGCGAGGGCCTTGCGCAGAGCCTCGGAGAGGTCGTCCTCGTCGGCTCCGGCCGGAGCGGTCACTTCGAGAGCGGTGAGCAGGTCACGGGCGGTGCGTTCGGTCGGTACGTAGGTGCCGTCGGGTTCGGTGAGCCGGGCGCGCAGGACGCCGTCGGGGTAACTCTCAGCGACCTGCCGTACGAGCTCTTCGGCGAGCGCGGTGCGGCCGGAACCGGGCTTGCCCGCGATGAGCAGCACTCGCGCGCGTGGCGCCTTCCGGCCCGAGAGGGTGTCCAGTCCGGCGCGCTCGATGTCGGCCCGGAGTTCCTTCAACTCTCTTGTGCGGCCGAGGAACTGACTCTTCGTGGGTGCGGACTGGCCGACCGGGCGCTGCCCTTTTGCCGACACCTTCGCGTCGTCGGCGTCCACCGCCTGATCCGTCACGGGCCACACTCCCGTCCCACTGCACGCGCAAGCCCGCCGGGACTCCGGACGGGGCGTTTCCAGAGCCTAGTTCACGCTCTGCGACGATCTGTGCGGAGCGCGGCGGGTACATCCCCCGATCGGATCAGGCGATCGTCATACCGACGGCGGTCGAGGTAGGCGCCCGGTGCTCACCGGGCCTGCGCGAGGCGTGGATCAGGTTTCGAAGGGCCGTGCCGGCCACGGCGCCTCGGCCGGGCGCAGCGCGTCCAGACCCTCGCCGTTCTGGGCCGCGACCAGCGCGAGGACGCCCACGACGAGGCAGTTGTTGTGCAGCTCGCCGGCGAGGACACCGCGTACGAGCTCGTCGACGGCGACCCGCGAGAGCTCCATGTCGGCCTCTTCGTCCTCGACCTCGAAACGCCGCCCATCGGCCTCGGACAGATCGCGGGCGAGGAAGATCCGCACGGCCTCGTCGCAGCCACCGGGAGTGGTGTACACGTCGGTGAGCACGCGCCAGTCCTCGGCCTTGACGTGGGCCTCTTCGTAGAGCTCGCGCTGGGCCGCGTGCAGCGGGTTCTCGCCGGGGATGTCGAGGAGCCCGGCGGGGATCTCCCAGAGCTTGTGCCGCACGGGGTGCCGGTACTGGCGGATGACCAGGACGCGGCCCTGGTCGTCGAGGGCGAGGACCGCCACCGAGCCGGGGTGGACCTGGTAGTCGCGGTGGACCACCGACCCGTCGGGCATGACCACGTCGTCGGTGCGGACGGAGGTCTTGTTGCCCACGAACGGGGTCTCGGTCGCCCTGACCTCCCATTCCTCGGCGGTGTCCTTGATGGTCATGTCGACTTGTCCTCCCACACGAACGAACCTGCGGCAAACAGAAAATCCGGGGCACGCGCCTCAAAAGACGCGCACCCCGGCAACCGTACAACCGCCGTGTTACTCGCCTGTCCCGCGCGCTTCCTGCTGCCGCGAGACGGCCGCCTTCACCAGGCCCGCGAAGAGCGGGTGCGGCCGGGTAGGGCGCGAGCGCAGCTCGGGGTGGGCCTGAGTCGCGACCAGGTAAGGGTGAACGTCTCGCGGGTACTCCAGGTACTCCACGAGCTTGCCGTCCGGGGACGTGCCGGAGAAATGCAGACCCGCCTTCTTCTCCAGCTCGGCGCGGTAGGCGTTGTTCACCTCGTAGCGGTGGCGGTGGCGCTCCTCGACGTACTCCTTGCCGTCGTACACCTCGCGCACGATCGAGCCCTCGGCGAGTTTGGCGGGGTACATGCCCAGGCGCATCGTTCCGCCCATGTCGCCCTCGCCCGCGACGATGTCGAGCTGCTCGGCCATGGTGGAGATGACCGGGTGGCCGGTGGCGGCGTCGAACTCGGTGGAGTTGGCGTCCGGGATGTCGGCGAGGTTGCGCGCGGCCTCGATCACGATGCACTGCAGGCCCAGGCAGAGGCCGAGCAGCGGGATCTTGTTCTCGCGGGCGTACTGGATCGCGCCGACCTTGCCCGACACTCCGCGGTCGCCGAAACCGCCGGGGATGCAGACCGCGTCCACGTCGGAGAGCTGCTTCGCCGCGCCGGCCGGGGTCTTGCAGTCGTCGGAGGTGACCCACTTGATCTTCACGCGGGCCTTGTTGGCGAAGCCACCCGCGCGCAGCGCCTCGGTGACCGAGAGGTAGGCGTCGGGCAGGTCGATGTACTTGCCGACCAGGGCCAGGTTGATCTCGTACTGCGGGCGGTGGACGCGTTCGAGCAGGTCGTCCCAGGTCGTCCAGTCCACGTCGCGGAACGGCAGGTCCAGCTTGCGGACGACGTATGCGTCCAGGCCCTCGGTGAAGAGGACCTTCGGGATGTCGTAGATGGACTTGGCGTCGATGGCCGCGACCACGGCCGCCTCGTCCACGTCGCACATCAGCGAGATCTTGCGCTTGATCGCGGTGGGCACATCGCGGTCGGCGCGCAGCACGATCGCATCCGGCTGAATACCGATGTTGCGCAGAGCCGCAACCGAGTGCTGGGTCGGCTTCGTCTTCAGCTCCCCGGAGGGGCCGATGTACGGAAGGAGCGAGATGTGCACCACAAAGACATTGTCGCGACCGACCTCGTGACGGACCTGCCGCACGGTCTCCAGGAACGGCAGCGACTCGATGTCGCCGACCGTGCCGCCGACCTCGGTGATGACGACGTCGACGTCGTCGGTGGCCATGCGGCGGATACGGTGCTTGATCTCGTTGGTGATGTGCGGAATGACCTGCACGGTGTCGCCGAGGTATTCGCCGCGCCGCTCCTTGGCGATGACCGTCGAGTACACCTGGCCGGTGGTGACGTTGGCGGAGCCGTCCAGATCCACGTCGAGGAAGCGCTCGTAGTGGCCGATGTCCAGGTCGGTCTCGGCCCCGTCGTTGGTGACGAACACCTCACCGTGCTGGAAGGGGTTCATCGTGCCCGGGTCGACGTTCAGATACGGGTCGAGCTTCTGCATGGTGACCCGCAGACCGCGTGCCTTGAGCAGCTGACCCAGACTGGAGGCGGTCAGACCCTTGCCGAGGGAGGAGGCGACACCCCCGGTGACGAAGATGTGCTTGGTCGTCGTGGCTGTGCTGCTTCGAAAAGCAGCGGGCGGCATGGCCAAGAGGGGGCTCCCGTGGTCGCGGTCTGGAGTGCGGTACGGCTGCCCGACCCGGAGGTTTCCGGAGGTGCCGTCGCTGCGGTTCGGGGGTCCCTTTTCCTGCCGAGGCGCCCACCGGTCCACGGGCTACCAGGGTATCAGCGACGCGGCGAGGCTGCTTCCGGCCACGCTCCGCACACGGGTCGACACAGACCACAGGCGTGCTCACCCGTTCAGCACAACCACGTTCTGGAGAGGGGCGCGCGGATCATCAGAGTGCGTCGTATCCTGCTCGGACGATCGCTGCCGAGCCAGGCCGAAAAACGGCACCACCCCGCCCGTAATCCCGGACGAAGAGCTCGTCAGTTCGTTTCGCAACGACAATCGCTGCAACCATTGACACGCGACTACTGACGTTTCGCAAACGACGCGTTACCAACGATCCCTTGACCGCAAGAGAGCGACCGCCCCTCGGGGGGCGACGTGGCCGTTCGACTGGAGATGCACGTGGCCCGGCGCATCGAAGACTACGCACTTATCGGAGACATGCAGACTGCTGCGCTGGTCTGCAGGGACGGCACGGTGGACTGGCTGTGCCTGCCCCGCTTCGACTCCCACGCCGTCTTCGCAGGACTGCTTGGCACGGAGGAGCACGGCTTCTGGCGGCTGGGGCCGGCGCATGCCGCCGACGCCGAGCCGCCGACAGCGTCCCGTCGCCACTACCGCGGCGACTCCCTGATTCTCGAATCCGAGTGGGATACGCCACGCGGCACGGTGCGAGTGACCGATTTCATGCCCCCGCGTGACGGTGCCCCGCAGCTGATCCGGATCGTCGAGGGCGTCACGGGCCGGGTGCCGATGCGCTCCGCGCTGCGGATGCGTTTCTCGTACGGGCGCGTGGTGCCCTGGGTGCACAAGCACGACGGTCGGACGGTCGCCGTGGCCGGTCCGGACTCTGTGTGGTTCGACACATCCGCCGAGACCTACGGCAAGGCCCTGACCACGTACGCGGACTTCACCGTGGCACCGGGTGAGCGGATCGCGTTCGCCATCTCGTGGGAGCCCTCGCACAAGCAGCCGCCCGCGCTGCCGGAGCCGGAGCAGGCCCTGGAGGCCACCGAGGACTTCTGGCGCGAGTGGGTGGAGCAGTGCACGTACCACGGCCCCTACCGCGAGGCCGTGGTCCGTTCCCTCATCACGCTGAAGGCGCTGACGTACGCGCCGACGGGCGGCATCGTCGCCGCCCCCACGACCTCCCTCCCGGAGGAGATCGGCGGCGTCCGCAACTGGGACTACCGCTACACGTGGCTGCGTGACGCCGCGATCACTCTCTCCTCGCTCCTGCGCACCGGTTACCGCGAGGAGGCACGCGCCTGGCGCGAGTGGCTGCTGCGCGCGGTCGCGGGCGACCCCGAGAACCTGCAGATCATGTACGGCATCGCGGGCGAGCGGGAACTGGGCGAGGCGGAGCTCGACTGGCTGCCCGGATACGAGAACTCGACGCCCGTGCGCGTCGGCAACGGCGCCGCGCACCAGCTCCAGCTGGACGTGTACGGCGAGGTCACCGAGGCCCTGCACCTCGCCCACATGACGGGCCTGGCCCGCAACGACTACGCCTCGCTCCTCCAGCTCAAGCTGATCCGCTACCTGGAGGACCACTGGGACGAGCCCGACGAGGGCATCTGGGAGGTGCGCGGCCCGCGCCGCCACTTCGTGCACTCCAAGGTCATGGCCTGGGTCGCGGTCGACCGCACCATCAAGCTCATCGAGTCCGGGGACGCGGACGGCCCGCTGGAGAAGTGGCGCGAGCTGCGCGACGACATCCACCGGGACGTGTGCGAGCGGGGCTACGACAAGGAGCGCAACACCTTCACGCAGTCGTACGGCTCGAAGGAACTGGACGCCTCTCTGCTGCTGATCCCGCAGATGGGCTTCCTGCCGCCGGACGACAAGCGCGTGATCGGCACGATCGAGGCCATCCAGCGGGAGCTGTCGACCGCGGACGGCTTCATCCTGCGCTACCCGACCGCCGGCGAGGACGCGGGCGTGGACGGCCTGGAGGGCGACGAGGGCGCGTTCCTGGCCTGCTCGTTCTGGATGGCGGACGACCTCGCGATGATCGGCCGCGTGGACGAGGCCCGCAAACTCTTCGAAAAGCTCCTCGCCCTGCGAAACGACCTGGGCCTGCTCGCCGAGGAATGGGACTCGCGCCTCCAGCGCCAGGTCGGCAACTTCCCGCAGGCCTTCAGCCACGTGCCCTTGATCGACACGGCACTGCGCCTGACGGCTTCGGGCGCGTACGGGGGCTGACGGGGCGGAGCGGCTGAGCGCGACGGACCGGCGGTGCCCGCCTAGGCTGGGGGCACCGAAATGCCCCTTTTCTGGAAGGGGGCGGCCATGGCTCCCCTCTCGAAGGCGGGCGCGGCGCTCGCCGCGTTGCGCGAGGATCTCGTCGGCGATGTCTTCGCTCCCGGGGATCCGGGTTACGACGCGGCCCGGACCGTCTTCAACGCGATGATCGACCGGCGGCCCGCGGTGATCGCGCAGTGCGTGAACGAGGCCGACATCGCCCGGGCGGTGCGGTTCGGCCGGGACCTGGACCTGCACATCGCGGTCCGCGGCGGCGGCCACAGCGTGGCGGGCATGGCCCTCAACGACGGCGGCGTGGTCGTCGACCTGCGCCGCATGCACGCGGTGACGGTCCATCCCGGCGCCGCGGCGGTACGCGTCGAGGGCGGCGCCACGATGAGCCACCTGGACCGCGCCACCGAGCCCTACCACCTGGCGACCACCGGCGGACGGGCCTCGACCACCGGTGTCGGCGGCTTCGTGCTCGGTGGCGGCAGCGGCTGGCTGGAGCGGAAGTTCGGGCTCGCCATCGACAATCTGCTCGGCGTCGACCTGGTGATCGCCGACGGCTCGACGGTCCGCGCGAGCGCCGAGGAGAACCCGGAGCTGTTCTGGGCGCTGCACGGCGGCGGCGGGAACTTCGGCGTCGCGACCGCGCTGACCCTGAAGCTGCACGAGCTGCCCGAGTTCGCGATCGCCCTGGTGCTGTATCCGCCGGAGTCCGGCCCGGAGGCGATCCGTGTCTTCCGGGAGATCATGGAGACGGGACCGCTGGAGGCGAGCGGCGGCGTGCTCTACATGACCGGCCCGCCCGAGGAGTTCGTCCCGGACCACCTGGTCGGCAGGCTGGTGTGCGCGGCCTTGCTCGCGTACGCGGGCGGTGAGGAGGACCTGCGCAAGGTCGCCCAGCCCCTGCTGACGCTGCCGCACGCGGGCGAGGTCGTCACCGCGATCCCGTACGCGGACTTCCAGTGCATGATCGACGATCCGCCGGGCATGCGGAACTACTGGTCGGCTGAGTATCTGACGGGCCTTCCCGACGAGCTCGTACGCGTCTTCTCCGCCCGCGCGAACACGATGCCCGTGCCCACGGGGACCCAGCACGTGCTGTTCCCGATGGGCGGCGCGGTCGCCGAGGGCCCGAGCGAGTTCCCGGTCCCCTACCGGGACGCGGCCTGGGCCGTGCACCCCTTCGGGATCTGGGAGGACCCGGCCGACGACGAGCGGAGTATCCAGTGGGTCCGGGACGTCCGCGCCGACGTCCGGCCGTGGAGCACCGGCGCGGTCTACCTCAACTTCATCGGGAACGAGGGCAGGGACCGGGTCGAGGCGGGCCTGGGCGCCGAGAACACCCGGCGCCTGGCCGCGGTGAAGGCCCGGTACGACCCGGACAACGTATTCCGCTTCAACCACAACATCGTCCCCGCCTGAGCGGACTTGGTTGAGTTCGGTGCGGTGCCGCGCGCCGTAAGGGGCGCGGGGCTGTGACATATGCGGCTCCGCCGCGATGGGGGGTCCCCCGCTCATGGGGGGTCTCCCCGCTCGAGCAAAGCCTAGAGTGAGCGAGCGACCAGCCCCCACCGGCCCTCGCACGCGGCGGAGCCGCATATCGACACAGCATCACCGTTCTTCCAGCGGAGCGCTCAGCAGCCGAGAACGGCACGTCCGGAGGGTCGGCCCAGGTGGCGGACGAGGTAGCGTCCGCGTCATGAACAGCCTGGACAGCGGCATCGACACGCCGGACGCGCAGGGTGGCGGGATCACCGTGCGGCGGGCCCTGGAGCTGCCCGGGCTGCGCGGCGGACTGCCGGAGGTCCTGGCGGGCGCCGAGCGGCTGGACCGCACCGTGCGCTGGGTGCACGCGGGCGAGGTCCCCCACATCGCCTCGTTGCTGAAGGGCGGCGAACTGCTCCTGACCACGGGGTACGGGCTCGGCACCCGCCCCGCCGACCAGCGCGCCTTCGTCCGCACCCTCGCCGAGCGGGGCATCGCGGCCCTCGTCGTGGAACTGGGCCCGCGCTTCACCCGCCTTCCCTCCGCGCTCGTGGAGACGGCACGCGCGGCCGGTCTGCCCCTGGTCCAGCTGCACCGCGAGGTGCCGTTCGTGGCGGTCACGGAGGAAGTCCACACCGAGATCGTCAACGGCCACTACGCACTGCTCCAGCGCGCCGAGGAGGTGCACCGGCGCTGCACGGAGGCACTGCTCGGCGGGGGCGGGATCCCGCGGGTCCTCGGCATCCTGGCCGACTTCAGCGGCAACCCCGTCTTCCTGGAGACGGCGGACGGACAGCTCCTCTACGCCGCCGGGACCGGTCCCGCGAACGCCGATCCGCTCCAGGTGTGGGAGGGCCTGCGCGGCCGGCACAAAGCCGGTGCACCCGCCGGGGCGGCCCTCGTGGACGTGCCCGGCGGCGGCCCCGGCACCGGCTCGGTCCGCGCCCGGCTCGTCCTCCTGCCCGTGAACGCCCCGCTCGCGCCGGTGCACCGGATGGCCGCCGAGCGGGCCGCGGGCATCCTCGCGGTCGTCCTCATGCAGGCCCGCCAGGAGGAGGAACTGGCGGCACGCGGCCGCGGCGACTTCCTCACCGACCTCGCCGAGGGCCGCATCGAGGCCGAGGACGCGCCCGCACAGGCCCGCGTACTCGGCTTCAAGCCGGGCCGGAGTCCACTCCTGCCGATCGTGATGCGTCTCGCGAGCGAGGCGAGATCGGGGTCCCCCCGGCCGGAGGCTGCGGGAGGACTGGCCCCTGGGGGCGGTTGGGCCGTGCTGGCGCGGGCGGTCGCCGAGGAACTGGCCTCGGTGGGAGTGCCGGTGCTGTTGGGCGTACGTCCCGTGGAGGGCCGCGTACCGCTTCTGCTGGGCCTGCGCTCGGAGTCCGAGCGGTCGGCCGTCGCGGACCGGGTCGCGGCGGCGCTGCGGGCCGGTGTGGAGCGGGCGGGCATGCAGCGGCCGGGGTCGCGGCCGCCGGTCGTGGTGGTGGGCGTGCCGGGCGGCTGGGCGGCCGCGTCGGCGGGCCTGCGGCACGCGGCCGAGACGGCCACGGCGGCCCAGGGACTGTCGGACCGCCTCTGGTACGACGCCCGCCGCCTGGACACCGACCTGTTGCTGTGGCGCCTCCGCGACCACCCTGACCTGGCCGCCTTCGTGGACCGCGCGATCGGCCCCCTCCGCGACCACGACAACCGCTCCAAGCCACCGCTCCTGCCCACCCTGGAAACGTACTTGGCCCACGCCGGCCGCAAGGCGGAGACGGCACGCGAGCTGCACCTCAACCGGCAGACGCTCTACAACCGGCTCGCCAGGATCGGGGAGTTGCTCGGGACGGACCTCGACGACCCGCAGACGGTACTGGCGTTGAGCCTCGCTCTGCGGGCTCGAAGGCTCGTGCCGTAGCGCACGCGCGCGTGTACGTCTGTCTATGGAGCTAGGGCGATGTAGCGCGTGTACGCCTGTCCATGTGCCGTTACGTCAGCGGCACGGGCTTGGTCAGCTCGTCGTACACGCTGAGGACCTGGGCCACCGTCTCGTCCTCCGTCGGCCAAGTGGCCGCCTGGCGCGTGCCCTTGTCCTTGAGGAGCTCACGTCGGGCGGGGTCGGCGAGAAGGCCCTCGACGGCCGCGGCGAGCGCTTCGGAGTCGCCGTGCGGAACGAGTGCGGCCGCGTCGCCCACCAGTTCGGGGATGCCGCCGACGACTGCCGCGACGAGCGGCACGCGCGCGTGGAGGGCCTCCTGGGCGAGCACGGAGCGCGATTCCCAACAGGTGGGCAGCAGAGCGAGGTCGGCCGCCGCGAGCAGCTCGCCGATGTCGTCACGCCGCCCGACGAGGCGGACCGGAAGACCTTCGTCCTCGATACGCCGCTGGAGTTCGCCGCGCAGTGGCCCTTCCCCGGCGATCACAAGCAGCGGAAGGGGATCGAGCCGACGCCACGCGCGCGTGGCGTCCAGCAGCGTGTCGTACCCCCGGTGCCGGTCGAGGGAGCCGACTGCCATCAGCAACGGCCGGTCGGTCGCGCCGAGTTCGGCGCGCGCCTTGGGCCGCAGCCGGTCGGCGTCCTCGCCCTCGGCGACGACGGGCCGACCCGGCGTCGGAAGCGCGACGGCGGCGAGCCGCGCGTCCCGCGCTCCCCTGTCGCGGGCCCGGTCCACCAGGTCGGACGACGAACCGAGGACCACGGACGCGGCCTTCGCCACGCGTCGCTCCAGGAGACGCAGCACATGCGCCCGCGCTCCCTCGGCGTGCGGGCGGGTGTGCCAGGTGACGACGAGCGGGACGCGCCGCCCACTGAGCGCGAGCGCGGCCCTCAACGCGGCGTGCAGGCCGTGCGCGTGCACGAGGTCGGCGTCCGCGCAGGCCGCCCGCAGCGCGGCCACGGAGGCCGGGTCGCTGCGCCTCGGCACCGGTACGTGCTGGGCACCGACGCCGGTGAAGTCGTACGCCTGGTCGGCCCTGTCGGGGGCGCACACGGTGACCCGCACGCCCCTTGCGACGAGCCCCGATGTCAGAGACCGCACATGCGCGCTGCTGCCCGCGTTGCCGCCCCCGAGCACTTGGACGGTACGCAGCGGCGTCTGTCCGTGCGTTGGCGGTGAGTGGCTGCTCACGTGGCTCACGTGGCCGGGGCTCCTGGTTCGGCGTCGGGCGGTCACGAAGAAAAGTACAGAAGGAACGCGCGGTGGGGGTGTACCGCTCGCTGTCCCCTCCTAAGGATGCCAGGGCGCGCGGGGGTTGCGGGACACCGAGGGTCGCTGCGGCGACGGGCAGGGGCACGCGGTGCGAACGGTCACTCACACGAGTGAGCTCGCGACTGAGGCACGGGGCGGGGTGTCCGAGGACAGTTCACGGTGCGTGACGCACCTCAGGAGCCCTTGTTCACGCCCCTCCACCCGCCCCCTCCACC